>NZ_QOWC01000194.1 GCF_003574465.1 Methylobacterium crusticola | reverse complement strand
CCGGGGCGTCGTAGGCGGCGGGCCGCCCGGCAAGCAGCGGGTGGTCGCGCCCGCGCTCGGTCGGTGTGATGCGGCGGGCGAACGCCGCCTCGTAGCCGCGCAGGTTGGGCCGCACCGTGCCCCCGGCCGCGACGGTGGCGACCTGGAGGCCGGCGCACGACCCGAAGGACGGCGTGCCGGAGGCGAGCACGGCCCGCATGAACGCGACGGCGCGCCGCGTCTCCGGGGTCTCCTTGTAGAGGTGGAGCGGCGAGCCGGTCAGGAACACGCCGTCGTACCTAGACAGATCATGCTTAACGCGATCGCGCGCATCTGATCTGCGTTTCTTATTGCAGCGCAACATAAGAAGGCGCGGACCGTTGTATGGCAGCTACCCTGGCGTTGCCGTGAGGGACGGCATCGGGTTGTTCGCTCGTCGAGCGGAGCCGCGGTGCTGCCACATCATCGAAAGTCTCGTCCCGATGCGCTTCGCAGCCACCCTCACAACTCTCGCCCTGGCTCTCACGCCACTGCCAACGCTGGCCTCCTCCTGCGCCCAACAGATCGGGACGATCGAGCGCCGCCTCGACAGTGCTGGTGCCGTGCAGATCACGGGCCTGCAGGCCGGTCATATTCTCCAGACTGGTTCGCCTCGGGCTGTCCAGACCATTCGCCTGGACGCACCAAGCAACCCCGAGATGATCTCGAACGCAGACCGTGTGGCGGTGGGCAGAATCCTCATCGTCCGTGCGGCAGACGAGGACCACCGAGGTGATAAGCGAGCCTGCGAAAACACGATGACCGAGGCCAAGAGCATGATCGGCGCGTTGCCGTAGCCTCAACCCATCGCCGCAGGTAGAACCCTTCACGAAAGTACCTTGATGATCGGACGCCTCAGGATTGCCTCGACAAAGAAGCAGGGGCAATCCATCGATCGGCCCCGCGCGCTGGCGCGCAGGTTCGGCAACGCTGCCGGAAGCCGAGCCTATGACGTGTTCGTCCCGTCTGGATATGACGGGGCCGCCCTTCCGCTGGTAGTCATGCTGCATGGCTGCTCGCAGTCGGCGCGCGACTTCGCCATTGGCACAGGGATGGACCGCTTGGCACAGGAGCAGGGCTTCCTCGTTGCGTATCCTGACCAGCCGCGGTCAGCCAATATCGTCAAGAGCTGGAACTGGTTCAGGGATGATGACCAGAGACGCGACCGGGGCGAACCATCCATTCTCGCCGGGTTGACATGTGAGATCATGGATGAGTTCAACGTCGATCCCGCAAGGGTCTACGTCGCTGGCCTCTCCTCGGGTGGCGCGGCCGCCGCGGTCTTGGCGCTGACGTACCCGGACATCTACGCTGCCGTCGGCATCCACTCCGGCTTGGCATGCGGTTCGGCTGGCTCCATGTCTGCGGCCTTTTCCACGATGCGTCGTGGCGCATTGCTCCAGCCGCAGCAGGCGACCCATCCGATGCCAATGATCGTATTTCACGGAGACCAAGATCGGACCGTCTCACCGGTCAACGGCGACCAAGCCCTCGCCCAGGCCCAACCCGATGGGGAACTGACCATCACCACCGTCGAGGGGCGCTCCAGCGGCGGGATGGCGTATACGCAGACCGTCCTGTCCGAACCGAACGGTCTGTGGGCGTCGGAGCACTGGATTTTGCATGGGGCTGGTCATGCCTGGGCCGGCGGTCACCCGGCCGGCTCTCACACCGACCCGACAGGTCCAGATGCCAGCCGGGAGATGCTACGGTTCTTCATGTCCCACGCGAAGGGCGGCAGAGCGCAGCGACACTGATCCGGATTAGCCAGATCGAACTGGTTCCTGAGGAACGCCCGCCGATCGATTTACGGATCCACGGGCACTACTTCTCTCGCTGTCCATCCGCTGAACCGACATCGGCGCCGCCCAGTTTGCAATCCCGACCCTGAGGCAGGCCTGGCTGCCTGGACGAACGAGCCTTGGCGAAGGCCATCCCTGCACCAACGCGGAGGCTTCACCATCTCGTCGGGTTCCGATCAAGCGGGTAGATTTTGTTTCAAGGCCGTGCCCTCGGCGCGTAGGCGCACCGTGAGGATCGCGGCGTTGAGGATCGAGAACAGGAAGGCGAAGCCCGTCAGACCGAAGGCAAGCGGCAGCGCGGCAATCTCGCCGACGACCACCGCGTAGTTCGGATGCGAGACGAAGCGGTATGGGCCGCGTTGCACGAGCGGCGCACCCGGCAGCACGATGATGCGAGTGGTCCAACGCTCGCCCAGCGCGGCCAGGATCCAGAGGCGACCGGCCTGCAAACCGACGAACACCACCAGCCAGATCGGGTGCGGAATTCCTCCCGGCGCCAGCAGCCACAGCCCGGCGAGCCACGCGGCGTGGAGCGCCACGATCAGGCCATAGTGCCCGGGCGCGACCTCGACTGCGCCGCGTGCGAGGAGACGGCGCGTGTTGCGCCGCGCGAGGATGAGTTCGCCCAGTCTCTGCAGGGTCACCAGGGCGAGCACGACCACCGAGGCCGTCACGCGAGGCTCCGCAGCGACGCGCAGCTTGCCGTGAAGCCCGGCCCCATGGCGGTCAGGACGGAGCGGTGCGGCAGGCCCGCCCGCCGCACCCGATCCAGCACGAAGAGCACCGTCGGTGCGGACATGTTGCCGTACTCCGCGAGAACGGCGCGCTCGTGATCCAAGCCGCCCTGCTCGATGCGAAGCGCTGTCTCCAGCGCCGTGATCACTTTGGTGCCACCCGCGTGGCAGACGTAGCGGTCGACGTCCGACCCGCATAGCCGCCATTGCTCCAGCAGGGTATCCACAACCGGCCCGACATGAGCTGCCGCAAACGGGGGGATCGCGCGCGCGAAGATCACGCCGAAGCCGGTGTCCTCGACCTCCCAGCCCATGATGTCGAGCGTGTCGGGCCACGTGTGATCGCCCGTGGCCTCAACCTCCGCGACAGGGTCGCCCCGGCCGGCCTCGCCGGCGCGCAGGACGCACGCGGCCGCGCCGTCGCCGAACAGCGCGGTCGCGACGACGCTCGCCTTGGTGAGCTTGTCGAGGCGAAACGACAGGGTGCACAACTCGACTGTCACGAACAGGACGGTGCTGCCGGGCCGGGCTTCGGCCAAGCGACTCGCGATGGCAAGGCCCGACACACCTCCCGCGCAGCCCAACCCGAACACGGGCACGCGCATCACGTCGTGGCGGAACCCCATGCGCGTCAGCGCGCGTGCCTCGAGACTCGGGGTCGCGATGCCGGTGGACGAGACCGTGACGACGGCATCGACGTCGCACGCGAGCAGGCCGGCCTCCTCCAGGGCCCGGGTCGCCGCCTCGACGAAGAGATCTTGCCCACCCCTCAGGTACGCGGCGGTGCGCTCGGGCCAGCCCCGCGGCTCCGCATACCAGTCGATCGGCTGGACCGCGTGGCGCTTGCGGATCCCGGTGGTCTCGAACACGCGCGAGAGGCGCTCGAACTCGTCGTAGCGATGCGAGAACAGGCCGCGCGCCGCCGCGGTCACGTCGGACTGCGTGAGCACGTGCGTGGGGACCGCCGTGGCCAGCGACAACATAAGGGCCCGCGGTGACGTCATGGGGTGCGATCCTGGCGGCCAGACGCTCGCGCGAGCGTCGCATCCATCACATGAGGCACATCGCCGAAGAAGCAAATCTATCCAGTGGTAGATACTCTTGTCAGCGACACTTTGCGCATACAAACCTATGTTTGTTTTCCGAAGCGTCCGCGAACCGAGATATACCTATGTTGCTTCAATCTGCTGCGAGCGTGAGCGTGACCCGGTCAGCGCTGGACTGAGCCAGCGCGCGAGATAGGTCCGCAGTTTCGCGGTCTCGTGATGCTGGACGAGGAGACCCACGTGCCGGTCAGGCCGCACCAGGATGAACACGCCCTCCGCCACGACGCGCCGGCGCGCGCATGTCGCGGCCCCGACCCTGAGGAGGCGAACGCACCCGTCCCAAGGGGTGAGGGTGGACCTCAGTTCATGCCACGCCGCGGCTGACACCGAGGTCGGCGCGAGGAGCGTCCAGCCTATGGGGGCGAGCAGCGCGTGCAGCCGTACGCTTCCGCTGCCCGCCGTGACCTCGACGTCCGGCAAGCGACCCCCGGCCCGCACGCCGTCTCTTCGTGCGGCGAGGCCCTGGTGCCTAGGCGATAACGCGCTGTCGCGATGGTGCCCGTCGAGGTCGCTGACCGCTTGTTCGATGCGGGAAACAAGGCCGGGCATTCGCAGGCCGAGCCGCAGCAGCCACTCGCGCGCCCGCAGTCCGCCCGGCCCGCTCGGCCGTTCGACGACGTTGTATGGCATGAGCCGGAGGAAGCTCGCGACGGCGTGGCGTTCCTCCACCTCGTAGGTGTCGAGCAGTTCCTCGCCCGCTTCGCCTTGCTGGACGGCAGCGAGTTTCCAGGCAAGGTTGTGGGCGCCGCGCAGGCCGAGGCTCATGCCGTGTCCGCCGAGCGAGGGCCACACGTGGGCGGCGTCGCCCGCGAGAAGCACACGGCCAATCCGAAGGCGGGCAGCATACCGCGTCTGGAAGCAGGTCTGGCTGAGCCACGTCACCCGATCGAGGCGAAGCTCGGGCGTGCCGGCAACGCGAGCGATCAGGGCCTGCATCTCCCCGGCCGAGGGAGTTCCCGAGCGTTGCGGCACTGGATCGTCCGTGTAGCAGAAGAAGCGGTAGGCGCCCTCGGCCACCGGAAAGCTGCCGAGGCATACTCCGCGCGCCAGGAAGTAGTGGCCGTGCGTGAGGCAGGCCGGGTGGCGCCAGCGAGGAACGGCGTCGACCTGCTGGAGCAGGAGGTTCGCGGTCGCGCCACCGACGAAGGGTATGCCGAGCCGCTCGCGCACGACGCTGTGGGCGCCGTCGCAGCCGATGACCCAGGCCGCGCGGGCGCTCGCGACGCGCCCGCGCGGGTCCCGCAGCCGAACTGTCACCCCATCGTCGTCGCAGCGCAGATCGTCGGCCCGCGTTCCCCATTCGACGTCGATGCCGAGAGCCGCCAAACGGGCGACGAGGAGACGTTCGGTGACGTGCTGCTCGATGAGCAGAGGGCACGGGTAGCGGCTCGCGAGGCGGCCTAGTCGCGCAGTGCCGAGTTCGCGTCCACGGCTGTGGAAGTGAATGACGGACAGTGCGTTGGCGGCCTCCCGGATCGCCCCGTCGAGACCGAGATCGTCGAGCACCTCGGCGCCGCGCGGCCAGATCACGGCTGCCCGGGGCTCGCGCGTCGGCCCGAGCTTCCGGTCGACGACGCGGACGCGCAGGCCGCGCTGGCTCAGCCCGATGGCAAGTGCGAGTCCGACGGGACCGGCTCCGACGACCAGCGCGTCGGCGCTCATCTGGCCGTTCGCAGTTCCGAGCGGGCGGCCACGACTGAAGGCACTACGAGGATCGCTGCCTGACGTAGGCGTGCACGAAGCCGGGGAGATGGCTGCCGAGCCAGTCACCCGTCTCCTGCTCCTCCTTCATCGACTGTTCCAGCACCGACTTGTCCTCGGAGGCGCCAGCCGCGTCAGCGAGTATGAGCAGCGCCCTGTACGAGCCGATCTCGTAGGCCTTGAAGCCGATCGCGGCGAGAACGTTCTTCATCACCTCGTCGTCCGCCCCCGCGTGGACGAAACCGGCCACGGTGGCGATCGCCCCGCTGACCATCTCCTTCGCGATGGCCTTGCTAGTGCCGTGCTTGGCGAGGAGGTCGTCGAGGCGGGCGGCCTGGGTCGTCGAGCGCGCCTTCTCCGCTCGCATTTTGGCGTGCAGTTCCGGATACGGCTCCATTCGGCTGAGCTCGTTCTGGATGGTTCCGATCACCTGGGTCTCGACGGCGTGCTGGTTGCGCAGCCCGGTCAGATAGACATTCAGGGCAGCGTTCGCGTCGGTCATGTCACGATCCTTGATTGCTTTGGTCAGACGACACGGTCGCATGGCCCATTTGCGGAATTGCTGCGGTCTGCCTTTGTTCAAACCACGCGATGTCGCAGGACCGGCGGCGGACAAGTCGAATACGGCAACCTCGCCCCAACGCATCTGCGGCAAGTAACGACGTTCGCTCACCGCTCAGCTCGTCGAAAGGCGGATGGGCCGCTGCCGGCCACGCTGGTCATACGTTGCTTTCGCGATGAACGGCGTAGCTGCTAGGGGGCGAGCCGAGGCTCCGGACTCATATCCTAAGCGCACCCATGCCACGTCCGATAAACGGGACTTACCGGACACGCTCAGCGGCCGAAACCTGAGGCGGTTGCAGCCGCATATCGGCTGACAAAGCGCCGCCCTAGGTTACATCGCCAGCATGGTTCAGGTGCGTTCTGATCACTCCCTTCAGGGCACCGGCCGCCGACATCACGTCAGTGGGCGGGCCACCTCGACTTCCTCCAAGTCTTTGAACCTGCAGTATTTTTTTTGCGCTAAACCTACGACGTCATCCGGGGTCGGGAGCCGGCTTTGCGCCGTTCGCGCCCGCTGCTGTCCTGTGCGCGCTCGACGCCATCACCCGACCAGCGCTGGCTCGGGACTCTGCGCCTGCGCCAAGCCCTCGCGGCCACAGGCCCCGGTCTGATCCTGGGGGCGGGTAGTATCTTAGATGGAGCAACACGTCCTTCATCTGAGAGCACGTCACACATGAGGATTCCGCGTACTTGGCAGCTGCGTGACGTCGATCGTCGCGCTAGGCCCAATGACGTTACCAGGCGGAATGAAAATTATTTTCATGAGGCAATTATCGGTTGAAGATTTTGCAAAAACGATATAATTTTAATTTTCAATATCTGGTTGATCGTTCGGCTGCTGTGCTGCATTTCAGTGCAGGCCTTGTACTTCTCCCATATGTTAGACAATCGATGCGCGTGCTCGCGCGCAAGCTCGCATCCAATGCGCTGCTTCAAAATCTGTAATAAGCCATTCTGTGCCTACTCAGAAACTCAGACAAGGAATAGATACCATGTCACACAACTTTAAAGTAGGTCAATATGTGCGCCGATCAAGGATTGGCTATGGAGATGAAATCAATAACTCTGGTGAGACGTTTGAGGTAACCCGCCTGATGCCCGACGATCGCACGGGCGAGCCGTGCTACCGCGTCAAGTCGAAGGCAGGCGAGCGTGCCATTCGCGAGAGCGAAATCGTTCTTGCTTTGATAAAATAGGCGGTTTACATCAAAATCAATCCAGATTGCAGCATTGTCACCCGCCTTGGCCTGATGGTCCGTCTTCGAGCAGCGCAAGATCGCTTGCAGTCAGCTCGAATGCTCAATCTGGTCGGCGACGTCGAGCACTACCAGCTCGGAGCGACAGTAGATGCCCAAGCGCCCGCAGAGCCCGCGAGCGTCTTTGCGCTGTGTGAGAGCATGGTAGTGAACACGTCAACGGTAGCGGCGGCCTTGCGAGTCGCTCGGTTCCAGCTCGTAGGAACGATGGGGCAAGGTGTCTTGAATAGAGCTGAACTCGGGAAGGCCTTCGCGAACCTTATGATCCCGCTTATACGAGCATCAGGCCCGCAACAGCGGAGGTTATCCCCATGAGGTGTCACACATGGCAGCAGAGAACCGCTTGCCCCGATTTGCTATCCTCATCGATGCCGACAATACCTCGCCGCGCGTCGTTCAAGGGTTGTTTGAAGAGATTGCCAAGTTCGGAGAGGCGAGCGTTCGACGCATTTACGGTGACTTCTCGAGTCCGCGACTGAAATCGTGGGCCGAGATCCTCCAACAGTACGCGATCGACCCCTTCCAGCAGTTTGCCTACACGAGCGGTAAGAACGCATCCGATATCGCACTCGTGATCGACGCCATGGATCTGCTGCACAGCGGCCGCTTCGATGGATTTTGCCTCGTCTCTTCTGACAGCGACTTTACTCGGCTCGCATCCCGCATGCGGGAGCAAGGGGCCGATGTCTACGGCTTCGGCGAGCAGAAAACACCTGAGAGCTTCCGGCAGGCCTGCCGGCGGTTCATCTACACCGAGAACTTGCTGGCCGACGCCCAGTCCGCAACACCTGAAATGGGCGCTTCTGCGAAGGCCCTGGAACCACCGAGCGCGGCTATTGCGATCTTGAACAAAGCTGTCGCCCAGATCGAGACGGAAGACGGCTGGGTAGGTCTGGGTGCAGTAGGGCAACGCTTGCCCAACATCGCCTCCGACTTTGACCCCCGTACCTACGGCTACCGGAAACTGAGTGATCTCGTTCGCGGCACCGGAGTGTTCGACATCGACCAGTCAGAAGGCCGGTTCATGCGGATCAAAGCGAGACCAACTGCTCCATCGGCGTCTTCTGTGAAGACGAGGAGCAGAACGCCACGGAGGCGCCCACAATCAGCGAAGCAAAGCGGTTCTTCGCCTAGCTGATTGTGGCTCTGGTTGGCCAGGAGTGTACCGTTCGACGAAGCATGGGAGTATGCACACCTCACCGCTGCTTTGCTCTAAAGCATTCTTTGTAGAGCGTCGAACAAGTGCACAATCAGTCGAAGTGGATTTTCACCTAAATCATTCTGATGAATATGGCCTGACGTAGAGCACTCATTCGGACGGTACGCTGTATAGAAAGCGGCCTACCGATCACCCATTCCTGATAACAGCTTCTCGATCTGGCCAAGACCGTTTTCCCGAGCCTTTGACTCGCTCGGCAGGCTGCGATCAGAACGCTGTGCCAATTTCCCGTTCTTGCGGATCGCCCACTGATAGGACGCGCCGTCGACCTTCGGGGGCAGGATCTCGAGGGAGTACGGATGGAGGTGGGAGTCTGTTTCTATCATCCGGCACATATATTCCATCGATCGCTCGATCGCCACCCATACCTGCGGCCGGTACCCGCGGCTGTCCGCCATCAGCGCTCGTGAGACAGATTGAGGCCTTTCACGAACGGAGGATGGCTGGTTCATCGTAGCCCCAGGATCGAAGCTGAAACAGCCATCCGGGCCGGTGAAAAAGCCGGCAGAGACCGTGATCAAGGACATCCACCGAGCCACGCGCCGGCAGTTCTCGGCCGAGGAGAAGATCCGTATCGTGCTGGAGGGCCTGCGCATTGAGGACAGCATCGCCGACTTGTGCCGACGCGAGGGCATCGCCAGCTCGATGTACTACGGCTGGTCCAAGGAGTTCCTGGGAGCGAGCAAGAAGCAGCTGGCCGGCGACACAGGCCGTGCCGCGACCGCCGACGAGGTCAAGGAGCTGCGCCGCGAGGCGGGCGCGCTGAAGGAGGTCGTGGCCGATCTCGTGCTGGATAACCGCCTGCTGAAAAAAAGTATGACCGCGGCTGGGGGCGACGAGGCATGAGGTACCCGGACTCTGATGAGACCTGTGCGCGGCTCGGCGGAGCTACCAAGCTTAGTATCTCTTGACACACGGCTGGCCCAAGATGCTGTTTCAGGCGCTTCGCGCACAGATCTCTCAAGACCTACGGCTTGCCGCCGGCCTTCGGCTTGCGGGCGCGCTCCACCGCCTCCGCCTTGCCCTCGTCCGTGTCGCCCGCCTCCAGTGCGCGTTCCGGGTCGGCCGTGAGGGTGTTCAGCACGGCGACCACCTTCCGGCAGGCGCCATCCTGCTCGTAGGCGTCCAGCACCACGGCGGCGTCGCGCAGGGTGCGGAGGTCGCGCACCATCTGGGCGTTGGCCTTCTCCTGCAACTCGGGCTGGCTGGCGATGGCCTTTTCCACCTTGGCGTCGGCGACCGGGCAGGCGGCGAGAGTCGGGCCGGTGAGAGCAAGGGCGCCGAGGGAGGCGAAAACGATGGCACGCATGGGAGACTTCCTCATCTTCGTGCCGGACCAACGAGACCGTCGGCCGTCCCGTTCGGACGAGACCGCTCGAATTCGAGCGGTACAGTTGACGGTTCGTTAATCCTGAGCCGACCCCCGCCGCCTGGCATCGGCCGAGGCGGTCGAGCTTCCAGACCACCAGCACGTCGTCGGGGCGCAGGTAGGCGAGGGCCGCTTCGAACTCGGGCCGCTTGCTGCCGGCCTTGCCGGACTTCTTCTCCTCGCAGATACGGGAGCAGCCGGCGCCGGCGAGGGCGTCTCGCTGGATGTCGAGGTTCTGGTGGGTGGTGGAGACGCGAGCGTAGCCAATGAGCATGTCAGGGTAGTGCCACGGGAGGGTACTTCTGGCAGTAGTTTTCCTGACATCGGCGGCTCTCGCGTCAAGAGCGTCAACTGGGGTAGCACTCATCAGTGTAAGGAAAACGATCGTTTTCTGTACAATGACCGCAGACATCTTTAGACCAGCCCACTGAATCAGGCCCGATGGAATAGTCGGACGCCCAGAGAGGGTCCCCACGATCAACCGTCCGGCAAGCTGGGCCACGAGTATCATCGCGAGCGCGACGCCTTCTACCGACCTGCGTCGCTAGCTGGGTGAGGAGCGGTTCGATGTAGTGCGCGTATTCGTCGGGTCCACCATCAGGCTGGCCAGTGCCACAGAAGTCCGATCCAGGTGGCTACCTGTGAGGTGAAATATTCGCTTTTCCTAACACCATTGACCAAGCTGGACCAACGCACACGACGTGAAATGAGGCGAACCCGGAACTTCGAACTCAGCCTCCTGTTGGGGCTAGTGTGCGGATCGATCTACCGCTGTCCAACCGTGAAAGCGGAGCCGAACGATAATGAGCACCGAACAGCCGTCAAACCCGCCCCCGGCGAGTCCAGCCACTGCACCGAGCAATGACGCCCCTTCTCCAGGGCTGGACGCCATAGATGCCTCAGGGCTCCCCGCTTCTTCGGATCAGGCACCTGACGAACAAGCAACAGCTCCCGAGTCAATTCCCATCAAGGAGACTACGCCTACCGCTGCTCATCCTGCGCCTAGTCCGTCGATCCCGCAGACGCGCGCCAAGACAAAAGGTGTCGCTGATATTGTCTTCTTGATTGATATAAGTGGCAGCATGTCGCCCTGTATTGATGCGCTCCGCCACAACGTCGAGGTCTTCGTTGAGTCCCTGAGCCGTGGCGATGCCAATAATGCTGCACCGGTGAAAGACTGGCGCGCTAAGGTCGTAGGCTACCGCGACTTCGAGACCGCAGGCAGCGAGGGTATTCCATGGATCATCGATCACTCCTTCGTACGAGATGCCAGCAACTTGAAAGCGCAACTCGCTACACTTCAAGCTGCCGGTGGGGGAGACGAGCCGGAGTCGCTGCTTGACGCACTCTATAAAGTGGCAGCGATGGAAGCCGTCCCGAAGGGGTCGCAGAGCGTAGAGCCGGGAAAGTGGCGGTATCGAAGCGACGCTGCAAGGGTCGTCATCGTCTTCACGGATGCTTCGTTCAAAGAGACGATGAGCATTCCTGAAGCCAAGGGTGGCTCTTTGCAGGATGTCGCCAATATCGTGATGGCGAACCGAATTATTCTCAGCCTGTTCGCTCCTAATTTTGAGGGGTACGACCGACTGAGCCAGATTGATAAATCGGAGTGGGAAGTCGTTGAGTTCGAAGGACTGAGTCCACAGGAAGCGTTGCAGAAGTTCACTTCTGATCCAGTAAACTTCAGGACAACTCTCAAGCAACTTGCAGCCAGCGTCTCGCGATCTGCGGAAACGGTCGCACTCTGAGAAGGGATCTGTTCACGAGTAACTCATATGGCTAAGAAGCTGAAAGTCGGCGACAGCATTCGGGGCTACCGCATCCAGAAGGTGTTCGGGCCTGGCATGATGGCGATTTCCTACGGAGCTCAGGCACCGTCAGGAGCAAAGGTCTTCTTCAAGCAGTACAAATCTCCAGCGCCAACTGTCGTTTGGTACAAAGCCTACGTCAATTATCAGAGAGAGCTTTCAGCTCGGGTGCGCGACGGAAAGGCCGGCCGTTTCGCCGTGCGCCAGGTGGATGCGTTCGAAGAAATCTGGGGAGGGCGGTGCTACTTCCAAGTCTACGAGTTCGTGGATAACGGTGCCGACTTGCAACAGGTGCTGGATGAGGAACGGGAGCAGCACCGCCAGACGAAAACAGACCCAACCAGCGATCCAGCCATTTGGACGAGGCACGTTACGTGGGCGAAAGTGTTCATGGCTGGGATGACGGCACTGCACGACGCTAAGGTTGTGCATGCGGACTTGAAGCCTGCGAACGCCTATCTGATCAAAGATACGACGATTGATGCCGGGTATCAGCTCAAGCTGATCGACATGGATTTCTCCCTCTTGTCCGATCACCGTGCGCCCTGGCACGGACACCAAGGCTATGTCGGAACCGACAACTACCGGTCGCCGGAGCACCTGGTGAAGGGAGGAGTGCCGGTTGCAGCGTCAGACGTCTTCACCTGTGGGTTGATGCTGTACGAACTCCTGGCGGGCTATCACCCGTACTGGTCGGACGATCAGGGAGAGTACGCTAAGCTCGTTCTCGCGCACGCCGCTAAATCGCCGACGCTGCTCGGCAACATGCCCGCGCCGGCGAATGCGGCCGACGTCAGCTCGACGCTTCACCGCTGCCTCTCTCCCGACTTGGCGGCACGGCCCACAGCTGCGGAATTACGAGCCGTCCTGAGTGGTCGTGACCGGAAGCCCAGTGTCGAGACGGTACGCTCCCCCAGTCTCGCCTCCGGCACCGACGCGAGCGCGAGCGCCGGTCCTGGCCCGCGCGCACCTCAGAAGCCGCTCGTTTCGAATGCAATCGAGCTCGTTGCGCCGGGCGGACGGTCTCTGCGGCTCTCCGTACGGACCGAACTCGGGAAGGCACTGATGCGACAGTTTGGGCCTGACAGCGAGTTCTGGGATAATCAGCAATGCGTTCTTGAACGGCGGCCAACTGGGCAATGGGTCCTTGCGCCGGTTGGCTCCACTACGAACGAAACGCTCGTCAACGGCCAGACACTGACCGCAGCGCGGGCCCTCAGCGCGGGCGACCTCATCGCTGTCGGACGCCAAGCCAAGGGTGTCGCCAAACTTCCGCTGACGGTACGCCCAGCATGACGGGTGACCCACCGGCTCCAACTTCGATGGCACAAGGAGACGGCGCTGGCCCGGAGGGCGTAGCGGCACCTGAGGCCAAAACCAGCGCACCGCAGCTGATCGCTCCGGCGGTCGAGGCCGTGGTCGTGCCACCGGCATCGCCGGCTACGACTCTCTCCGACGAGCACCTGTCGGAGCCAAGATCTGTCGACGCTCTCTCGATCCCGTGTCTGGAGGTCAGGGACGTGTACGACCTTGAATGGGAGGCCATCCGCCGGGCTATCGACCCTCTGGTCATTCGCTCCCGGATCCGCAGCGTCGTCGAAGGCATGGAAGAGCTGCTCGACCGCGCTGGTGGGACTGGAATGCTGTTCGACAACGACCGCGCAGATGCAAGCGATCGGGCAATTCGCGTCGCCGACGAGGCATCAAGACGTGATCCGTTTTGGATCATCGGCGACATGCACGGCGATCTGCTGGCCTTGGAGGCAGCCTTAGCCGTCATTCAGGCAGAAGCATCTCAGGGCGGCAGCAAGCGACAACGAGTCATCTTCCTGGGCGACTTTTTCGACGACGAGGGTTACGGGCTCGAACTGCTCCTGCGGATATTCGAACTCATTCTCGAGTCGCCTGAGCACATCTGTGTGGTCGTAGGCAATCACGATGAAGCCTTGTCGTACGACGGCACCCGCTTCACCTCGAGCGTATCGCCCTGCGACTTCTCCGATTATCTGAATGCCAACATCGCGCACGAGTGGATCGAGCGCGCGGGCAAGCTGGCTGTCCGGTTGTTCGCCCAGGCGCCGCGCGCTCTGTTCTTCTCGGATGGTCTGCTGGTCTCACACGGCGGCTTCCCTCTGTCCGATCTGCACGCCGGTTTGAGCGAGACCGGGAACTGGAACGACCCCGCCTGCCTGGCAGACTTCGTGTGGACCCGGGTTCATCCCAAGGCACGTAAGAAGCTTCCCAACCGCTTCTCACGGGGAAGTCAGTTCGGGTACGAGGATTTCGCTGCCTTCTGTGCGCTTTCGACCAGTCTCGGGCGGCCCGTTCGCTACCTAATCCGTGGTCACGACCACGTCGAGAACCGCTACGAAATCTATCCAGCGTACCGTGCTCATCCGGTACTGACGACAGTAGCGCTCTCTCGTCGGTTGCCCCGTGAAGCCTTCGGTCCTCGCGAGCGTGTCCCCACCTTGATCCGGGTCGTTGAAAATTCGTGGGCGCAAGTCATTCGAATGCATATTCCGGTTGAGCTGATACACGACGCGTATCCAGAACCGAACTCTGTGACTGCTTCCGACGATGATACCGGCAACGAGGCGAAGCCGTGACTGGCGTCGTCCTGAGGTGTCCAAGTTGCGGCACTGCGCAAGCCACGGTCGGCGAGTGCGATGTTTGCCATGAGGCGCAGGTTCGTCCCTACTGCACCAATCACACACCCGGACTCTGGCTCGAGACCCAAGCCTGCCCACGATGCGGAGCACGGTTCGGAGAAACCAGACCACGTCCGCCTGCGCCTGCTGCAACGCCGCGCCCAGTCCCATCTCCGGCCGAACCACCACCTCGCCGAGAGACCCCCTCGCCCGCACGAACTCGTGGCCCGTGGTCTCGCGGACGGCTGCCTACGTCTACCGAGGCACCAAGTGAGGACGGTGCGGCCATTGGACGAGGCGCACCATCACGAGGGTGGCCGGATCGCCTGAGGCCCAGCCCGCGCGCACGCCGAAGTCTCGACGTGCGCGGTGAAGAGACCGGTGGCGCGCCCGTCAGGGCAGCCTTGGGTGGTTGCAGGCTTGTGCTATTTCTGGGCCTGTTCCTCGTCTTTCTTTTCATGACAATGGCACTGCTCGCCGGGGGACCATTTCTGCAAATCCTGCTGAGCGCCATGTTATCGCGTTAGTCTGTTGGGTGGGTTCGTGATGAACAAGATCTTCAGATCGGACCGGATCTCCAGCGCCGCGTTGGCCATCTGCCGTGCGTTCATGCCCCGCGGGCAGACCCACATCCGTGATGAGCCGATCGATGTGCACCTCGGAGCGCGAGACGTGAAGAAGCTGAGTCACGGGGCCGGATCTGAGCCGGCCTACGCCGACTACTACGCCCGGGAAGCCCGTCTGAAGTTCTACCAGGTGGTGCGAGAGCGGGAGGAGCCGTGCTGCTCCCGCCTCGCGATCTCAGGTGCGCGACCGATGCAGCGTCTGGAACGTTAGCGGACACCCTCCTGCCCGCCCGCGAGCCGCATCAGGCCCCCCGGAGTTCCGAATGCCCGCTGCCGTCGAGCCATCTTCCCGTGGCTACGTGGCCTACCGTCGGCCGGCCGAGCGTCCACGCGCGCTGGCGGGGTTGGAGGGGTGGCTGGCGCAGCGGTTCCGCCGGCATGGCGGCAACGCCGACGTGGTGCGCCAGGAACTCCGGGCCGAGAAGGGCCTCGCGCTGAGCCTGCGCACGATCGAGCGCGCCGTGGCGCCGCTGCGGCGGGACTTGGCGGCTGAGGCCCGGGCGACGACGCGCTTCGAGACCCCGCCGGGCCATCGGTTGCAGATCGACTTCGGCGAGCGGCGCATCCTGATCGGGGGCGTGCTGACGAAGGCGTTCCTGTTCGTGGCGACGCTCGGCTTCTCGCGGCGGATGCATGTTCGCGTCTTCTGCAACGAGCGCCAGGAGAGCTGGCTGGCGGGGATCGAGAGCACGTTCCGGCACTTCGGCGGGGTCACGGCCGAGATCCTGCTCGACAACGACCGCGGGCTGGTGAGCCGCCACGACCTGGCGACGCGCGAGGTGACGTTCAACGCCCGGTTCCTGGCCTTTGCCCGGCACTGGGGCTTCCGGCCTCGCGCCTGCGCCCCCTACCGGGCGCGCACGAAGGGGAAGGACGAGCGCGGGGTCGGCTACGTGAAGCGCAACGCTGTCGCGGGCCGCTCCTTCGAGAGCTTCGCGGCGCTCGAGGCGCATCTGGACGCCTGGGTCCGGGACGTCGCGGACGTGCGTATCCACGGCACGACGGGCGAGGCGCCCGCGGAGCGGTTCGCGCGCGAGGCGGCGGCGCTGCGGCCGATCGCGGGGCGGCCCTCCTTCCAGGCTCTTCGTGAGCTGACACGCAAGGTGCAGGCGGATTGCGCGGTCGACGGCCACGAACACCGCGACCTGGCC
>NZ_QOWC01000193.1 GCF_003574465.1 Methylobacterium crusticola | reverse complement strand
CGGCGCCGGGGCAGCGGCGGCCGGTGCCGGCGCGGCGGCGCGGGCCGCCTCGTCGCTCATGCGGCGCTCGGCCTCCTCGGCGGCACGGCGCTTGCGCGCGTCCTCCTGGCGGCGGCGCTCCTCCTCGTCGCGCTTGCGGGACTCGGCGGCCTCGCGCTCGCGCTGCTCGGCGGCCTCGCGCTCGACGCGGCGGCGGACCTCGTCGGAGGCGCGGCGGCGCTCGTCCTCCTCGCGCCGGCGGGCGTCCGCCAGCGCGTTGAGGCGCGCGCTCTGCTCCTGGTCGCTGAGGGTGCGCAGCACCACGCCCGAGCGGGCGGCGGCCGGGCGCTCCTGCGGCCGGGGGGGCGGCGCGGAGCGGCTCGGGCCCGGGGAGGACGAGGCCTCCTTCGGGGCTGCCGGTGCCGGAGAGGCACCGACGACGCGACGCTTCACCGTCTCGACCACGACCGACTTCGAGCGGCCGTGGGAGAAGCTCTGGCGCACGACGCCCTGCTCGATCGGACGCTTCATCGAGAGCGTCTTCGAGGGGGCGTTGTGCAGCGTCTTGTCGCCCGGATTCTTCGTCTCACTCATTCAGTTCAGACCCTGGGGGTTCTCGTCATCCCGGGACCCGGCCTCCCGGGGGCCGCCTCCCATCCGTAATCCCGGGAGCGCACCCGCCGACCGGGCCGATCCCATTCGATCTACTCAACCACCGGCCACCGGGGGGCCGGTCCGCTCCGTCGTTCCACCATCCTGGACAGCGTCCGGGAGCGCCGCGTCGGCGCCGTCCGGCGCCGTTCCGACGATCTCGGGCGTCGCCGCCTCGCCGCGAAAAGCGTGGAGCCGACGCCAACGCGCGAGCAAGCCGGTCGTGCCGGCTCCCGCGACGAGGGCAGCATGTATCACATGATCCCGGCCCAAGGCCATGTCCAATTCTTCACCGGACAGGTCGTCGATCACCGGTACGGCCGATATGGCATCGCCGTAGCGTCTCCGCAATGCCTGGGCGAGCTTGCGGCGCCCGTCCGGGCTGGCGTCGCGGGCGTGCAGGAGGGCGCGGACGCCCCCCGGGCTGCCGACCTGGCTCTCGACCTTCGTGAAGCCGGTCACCACGCAGCCGGCCTTGTTGGCGAGGGAGAGGGCCTGGCGCAGGTCCTGACGCAGCGTCGCCTCGATCACATCCGCGAGATCGGCCGGGACGACCGCGCCCTTGACCCGGAAGGCGCGCTGGAACAGGCGCCGCCGCGTCGCCTCGGCCACCGCCGCGCGGGTCGCCGTCACCCACGCGCCGCGTCCGGGCAGCCGGGCCCGCATGTCCGCCACCACGCGCTCGTCGGGGCCGAGGGCGAAGCGGATCATCCCGGCGGGCGGCTGCGCGGTGCGGGTCACCAGGCAGGTGCGCTCCGCGCCCGCGCGCCCGCGCCCGATCCCGGCATCGAGGATGTCCGGGAGGTCGTCGGTGTCCTGCGTCTCGGCGTCCGGCATCGGCGCTCCGGGCTCCTCGGGGTTCGGCCGCCGGGGCGCCCTCAGGTCGGCTGCCCCTCGGCCTGGGCCTCCTCGTCCTCGGCCCGGGCCTCCCCGTCGCCCTCGGCGGGCTCCTCCCCGTCGCCCTCGGCGGGCTCTTCCTCGGGGGCCGGCGCCTCGATCCAGCCCGCGTGCACGCGGGCCGCCATGATCATCGCCTCGGCCTCGGCCCGCGACAGCTCGAACCCGTCGAGGAAGCCCGCGTGGCGGACGGCCTCCGGGCCGCGGCCCTCGGTGTACCCGACGAGGTCGTCGGTGGCGCACCCGGCCAGGTCCTCGACCGTGCGCACCTCGTTCTCGCCGAGGGCCACCATCATCGGGGTCGTGATGCCGTCGATGTCGCGCAGCTCGTCGGCGACGCCGAGCTCCTGGCGCCGCGCGTCGTGCTCGGCCTCGATCCGGTTGAGGTAGTCGATCGCCCGCGCCTGGATCTCGGCGGCGGTCTCCTCGTCGAGGCCCTGGATGTTGCCGAGGTCGCCGGGCTCGACGTAGGCGATCTCCTCGACGGAGCGGAAGCCCTCCGCGGCGAGGAGCTGGCCCACGGTCTCGTCGACGTCGAGGGCCTCCATGAAGGTGTTCGTGCGCTCGACGAACTCCTTCTGGCGCCGCTCGGATTCCTCGGCCTCGGTCAGGATGTCGATGTCCCAGCCGGTGAGCTGGGAGGCGAGGCGCACGTTCTGGCCGCGCCGGCCGATGGCGAGCGAGAGCTGGTCGTCGGGCACCACCACCTCGATGCGGTCGGCCTCCTCGTCGAGCACCACCTTCACCACCTCGGCGGGCTGGAGGGCGTTGACGATGAAGGTCGCCTGGTCCTGCGACCACGGGATGATGTCGATCTTCTCGCCCTGCAGCTCGCCGACGACGGCCTGGACGCGCGAGCCGCGCATGCCCACGCAGGCACCGACGGGGTCGATCGAGGAATCGCGCGAGATCACCGCGATCTTGGCGCGCGAGCCGGGATCGCGCGCCACCGCCTTCACCTCGACGATGCCGTCGTAGATCTCCGGCACTTCCTGGCCGAAGAGCTTGGCCATGAACTGCGGGTGCGAGCGCGACAGGAAGATCTGGGGCCCGCGCACCTCGCGGCGCACGTCGAACAGGTAGGAGCGGATGCGGTCGCCGGGCCGGAAGGTCTCGCGCGGGATCGCCTCGTCGCGGCGCACGATGCCCTCGCCGCGGCCAAGGTCGACGATGACGTTGCCGTACTCGACGCGCTTGACGAGGCCGTTGACGATCTCGCCGATGCGGTCCTTGTACTCCTCGTACTGGCGGTCGCGCTCGGCGTCGCGGACCTTCTGGACGATCACCTGCTTGGCCGACTGGGCGGCGACGCGGCCGAAGTCGAAGGGCGGCAGGGTGTCGGAGATCACGTCGCCGACCTGGGCGGCCGGGTTGTGCCGGCGGGCCGATTCGAGGTCGATCTCGCGGGCGTCGCTCTCGACCTCGTCGACCACGAGCAGGTGGCGCGACAGGCGCAGGGCGCCGGTGCGGGGGTCGATCTCGGCGTGGACGTCGGTCTCGGCCCCGTAGCGCGACCGGGCCGCCTTGGCGATCGCCTCCTCCATGGCGCCGATCACGATGGAGCGGTCGATCACCTTCTCGCGGGCGACCGCCTCGGCGATCTGGAGGAGCTCGAGCCTGTTGGCGCTGACGACGGCCATCGGTTCAATCCTTCCCTTCAGGGGTCTTAGGTGTTCGGGGTACGGGTCGGGGGCGGTCCGTCCGGATCCGGCCCGGCCGGGCGCGGATCCGAGGTCCCGGGTCCGCACCCCGGGTCCTCTGCGGCGAGCCGCGAACGCCTCGCCGCGCAGTCTCCCGGGGGCACCGGATCGGGTCCGGCGCTCCCGGCTCTCGGCAGGCGCCGCGACGGCGCCTGCCGGGGCCGTCGCGGCGTCCGGCGGGCCGCGCCGCCCGCCACCCGCTCAATGGGTAGCGGGGGCCGGCGCGGCGGCGTCGCCCTCGTCCTCGTCTCCGTCCTCGTCCCCGTCGTCCCGGGGCGGCGCGGAGCCGCGCCGCAGCGACTCGCGCACCAGCGCGTCGGTGAGGACGAGGTGCGCCTCGCCGAGGTCGCGCAGCGGCAGGTCGTAGGCGGAGGGCAGGCCCTCCTTCACGTCCGCGAGGGCGATGCGCAGGGTGGCGCCGTCCGGGTTGAGGCCCGCGACGACGCCCCGGAACCGCTTGCGCCCGTCGAGGGGCACCGCCAGCTCGATCTTGGCCTCGTGCCCCGCCCAGCGCGCGAAGTCGCCGGCGCGGACGAGCGGCCGGTCGATGCCCGGGGAGGAGACCTCCAGGTGATAGGCGCGCCCGACCGGGTCGTCGAGGTCGAGGAGCGGCGAGACCGTGCGGCTCACGCCCTCGCAATCGTCCACCGTCATGGTGCCGTCCGGCCGCTCGGCCATGATCTGCACCGTGCAGCCGTTCTGGTTCGAGACCCGCACCCGCACGAGGCGGTAGCCGAGGCCCTCGATGGCCGGCTCGACGATCTGCGCCACCCGCGCGGCGACGCCGGTCTCGGTGATCAGCCGTTTCTCGTGAGCGTCCGTCATGTCCGTCATGTCTGGCGCATCGTCCCGCACCGGTGGCGCCCGGACCCGCGGCAATAAAAAAGAGCGGACCCCGAGGGGCCCACTCCCGAACCGCGACCTCTCGACCGCACCCAGAACTGATGTGTCGGGAGATAATCGCGAATCGACTGGATTGCAAGGGATTTGCGCGGGCCGCCGCCGGTGCGGCCGGGAACGCGCCGCCGGCGGCCCGGGGAAGCGGGCCGCGCCCGCCCGGGACAGGACCCGCGCCGCAGCGCCTCAGGCCCCGTCGCGCCGGCTCACACCGACAGCCAGCGCCGGACCTGCGCCTCGACCATGCCGGAGCGCGGGCCCGCCTCGACCACCTGGCCGCGGTCCATCACCGCGTAGGAGTCGCAGAGGTCGCGGGCCCACTCGAAGTACTGCTCGACGAGCACGATCGCCATCTCGCCCTTGCCGCGCAGGTAGCCGATGGCGCGGCCGATATCCTTGATGATCGAGGGCTGGATGCCCTCGGTCGGCTCGTCGAGGACGAGGACGCGGGGGCGCGTCACCAGGGCGCGGCCGATGGCGAGCTGCTGCTGCTGGCCGCCCGAGAGGTCGCCGCCGCGCCGGTGCAGCATGTCCTTGAGCACCGGGAAGAGGTCGTAGATCTCGGCCGGCACGTGGCGGTCGCGGCGCTTGAGCGGCGCGAAGCCCGTCTCCAGGTTCTCCTTCACGGTGAGGAGCGGGAAGATCTCGCGGCCCTGCGGCACGAAGGCGATGCCCTGGCGGGCGCGGTCGTAGGGGGCGAGCCGGCTGATGTCCCGGCCGTCCAGGCGCACGGCGCCCTTCGAGACCGGCTGCTGGCCCACGATGGCGCGCATGAGCGAGGTCTTGCCGACCCCGTTGCGGCCGAGCACGGCCGTCACCTGCCCCACCTCGGCGGTGAGCGAGACGCCGCGCAGGGCCTGGGCGGCGCCGTAATGGAGGTCGATCGCGTCGACGGTGAGCATGGCGCGGCTCCTCAGCGGCCGAGATAGACCTCGACCACCCGCGGGTCGGCCGAGACGGAGTCGATCGAGCCCTCGGCCAGCACCGCGCCCTCGTGCAGGCAGGTGACCCGGCACTGGAGCGCGCGGACGAAGGCCATGTCGTGCTCGACCACGATCACGGCGTGGTCCCGGGCGATCCGGCGCAGGAGGGCCGCGGTCGCCTCGGTCTCGGCGTCGGTCATGCCGGCGACCGGCTCGTCCACGAGGAGGAGCTTGGGGTCCTGGGCGAGCAGCATGCCGATCTCCAGCCACTGCTTCTGGCCGTGGGAGAGGTCGGCGGCGGGCCGCGCCCGGTGGGCGAGGAGCCCGGCGGTCTCCAGGATCGCGTCGATCCGCGCCGCCTCGACCCGGTTGCGCCAGCCGAACAGCGAGGCGACCGCGGCCCGGGGGCCCTTGAGGGCGAGCAGGATGTTGTCGGCGACGGTGTGGCTGTCGAACACCGTCGGCTTCTGGAACTTGCGGCCGATCCCGAGCTGCGCGATGTCGGCCTCGTCCATCCTCGTCAGGTCGTGCCGGCCGTCGAACATCACCAGGCCGGTATCGGGCCGGGTCTTGCCCGTGATGCAGTCCATCATGGTGGTCTTGCCAGCGCCGTTCGGGCCGATGATGGCCCGCATCTCCCCGGGCATCAGGGTCAGGGACAGGCCGCGCAGGGCCCGGTAGCCGTCGAACGTGACCTTGATGTCGTCGACGTAGAGGAGCGTGCTGGTGAGCCGCTTGTCCGGGGCGGGCGCGCCAGCCTCGGGGGCGGGCTGCAGGGCGACGGCGGCGCTCATGATCCGCGGCCCTCCTCGGCCAGGGCCGGCGGGATCTCGCCGGGCGCGGGGCCCGGCAGGCGGGCGCGGGCGCGCCGGCTGCCCAGGCGCTCGACCAATGTGCCGACGATGCCGCGGGGCAGGAACAGCGTCACGACGACGAACAGGGCGCCGAGGGCGAACAGCCAGGCGTCCGGCATCGCCCCGGTGAGCAGGGTCTTGGCGTAGTTCACCAGCACGGCGCCGAGCGCCGCCCCGACGAGGGTGCCCCGGCCCCCGACCGCGACCCAGATCACCGCCTCGATCGAGTTCGCGGGCGCGAACTCGGAGGGGTTGATGATGCCGACCTGCGGCACGTAGAGGGCGCCCGCCACCCCGGCCATCATGGCCGAGACCGTGAAGGCCAGGACCTTGAAGTGCGCGGTGCGGTAGCCGAGGAAGCGCGTGCGCGATTCCGCGTCCCGGATCGCCACCAGCACCTTGCCGAACGCCGACGTCGTCATGAAGCGGGCGACCAGGTAGGCCAGCGCCAGCGCCAGCGCGGTCAGCACGAACAGCACCACCCGGGTGCCCTGCGCCTGCACGTTGAAGCCGAGCACGTCCTTGAAGTCGGTCAGGCCGTTGTTGCCGCCGAGGCCCATGTCGTTGCGGAAGAAGGCCAGCATCAGCGCGAAGGTCATCGCCTGCGTGATGATCGACAGGTAGACGCCCGTGACCCGCGACCGGAAGGCGAGCCAGCCGAACACGAAGGCGAGGAGGCCCGGCACGACGAGCACCATCAGGGCGGCGAACGGGAACAGGTCGAAGCCGTGCCAGTACCAGGGCAGCGCCTTGTAGTTCAGGAACACCATGAAGTCGGGCAGGACCGGGTTGCCGTAGACGCCGCGCGGGCCGATCTGGCGCATCAGGTACATGCCCATCGCGTAGCCGCCGAGCGCGAAGAAGGCGCCGTGGCCGAGCGAGAGGATGCCGCAATAGCCCCAGACGAGGTCGAGGCTGAGCGCCAGGATGGCGTAGGCGAGGTACTTGCCCATCAGCGAGACCGCGTAGGTCGGCACGTGCAGGCCCGAGCCGGGCGCCGTCGTCAGGTTGAGCACCGGCACGACCACGCAGGCCGCCGCGAGCACGCCGAGGAAGATCCAGCCCTGCCTGTCGATCCGGGAGAGGAGCGGGGTCATGCGTCAGGCCTCCACCGCCCGGCCCTTGAGCGCGAACAGGCCGCGCGGCCGCTTCTGGATGAACAGGATGATGAAGACGAGGAGCAGGATCTTGCCCAGCACCGCGCCCGCGTAGGGCTCGAGGAACTTGTTGGCGACCCCGAGGGTGAGCGCCGCCACGAGCGTGCCCCAGAGGTTGCCGACGCCGCCGAACACCACGACCAGGAACGAGTCGATGATGTAGCCCTGGCCGAGATTGGGCGAGACGTTGTCGATCTGCGACAGGGCCACGCCCGCCACGCCCGCGATGCCCGAGCCGAGGCCGAACGTGAAGGCGTCGATCCAGGGCGTGCGGATGCCCATGGCGGAGGCCATGCGCCGGTTCTGGGTCACCGCCCGGGTCTTCAGCCCGAAGGAGGTCGCCTTCAGGATCAGGTTGAGGGCGAGGAACACCGCGAGGGCGAAGACCACGATCCAGAGCCGGCCCCAGGTGATCGAGAGGCCGAACAGGTCGAAGGCGCCCGCCATGTAGGAGGGCGCGCCGACCTCGCGGTTCGAGGGGCCGAAGACCGAGCGCACGGCCTGCTGCAGGATCAGGCTGATGCCCCAGGTGGCGAGCAGCGTCTCGAGGGGCCGGCCGTAGAGGTGGCGGATGACGACGCGCTCGATCAGGATCCCGACCGCGCCCGCGACCAGGAAGGCGAGCGGGATCGCGATCGGCAGCGACCAGCCGAACAGGGCGGGCGCGTTCTGGCGGATCAGCTCCTGCACCAGGTAGGTGGTGTAGGCGCCGAGCATCACCATCTCGCCGTGGGCCATGTTGATGATGCCCATCACCCCGAACGTGATGGCGAGCCCGATGGCGGCGAGGAGCAGGACCGAGCCGAGGGAGACGCCGTACCAGGCGTTCTGGACGTTGGCCATCAGCGCCATGCGGGTCTCGATGCCGGTGACCCCGCGGGCGGCGGCGTCGCGCACGCTCGCGGCCGGGTCCGCCGAGAGCCCGCGCAGGATCGCGAGCGCCTCGCTGTCGCCGCGGGCCTGGAGGACCGAGACCGCGCCGAGCCGCTCGCCCTCGGGGGTGCCGGGGCTCGCCAGGAGCGCGGCGGCGCGGGCCTCCTGCATCGTCCGCTTCACGCCCGCGTCGCTCTCGCGGGCGAGCGCCGCGTCGAGGGCCGGCAGCACGGCGGTGTCGCGGGCCTTGAACACCGCGTCGGCGGCGACGCGCCGGGTGCCGGCGTCGGGCGCCAGCAGGTTGAGGCTGCCCTGCGCCGCATCGATGGCCCGGCGCACGCGGTTGTTGAGCCGCACGGGCTTCAACCCGTCGGCGCCCGGGAGGGCGGCCCCCGTGCGGGCGTCGGTCAGCGCCGCGCCGTCCCTGATCGCGAGCAGCCGGTCGTCGGGGCGAAACAGCAGGCGGTTGTCGGCGAGCGCCCGCAGCACGGCGCCCGCCCTCGGGTCGCCGCTCGCCGCCAGGAGCGCGATGCCGGCCTCGATGTCGCCGTAGCTGTCGCTGGCGAGGCGCGCGTAGGCCGCCTCGGGGGAGGGCTGGCCCGCACCCGCGGGCGGCGACTGCGCCGCGGCCGCGAGCGACCAGGCGGCGCAGCAGGCGGCGATGAGGAGGACGAGGCAGCGGCGCATCCAGGGAGTGTCCGTTCGTTGAGCGTCGGCGGTGCCCGCCCGGCGGGCGAATGTTGCCCGCCCGGCGGGCGAGCGCGGGAGCCCCTCTCCCGGGCGGGAGAGGGGCTCCCCGGTTGCGTCATCGCCGCGGGACGACCGGGCGGGCGCGAGGCCCCGCGCCCGGTCCGGGCCGCGGCCCCCTGGCGGGACGAGCCCGCGCGGGGAACCGCCCCCGCGGGGGCGGCCGCGATCCGGCGGCCGTCGGGCCGGGCGCTCAGGCGCTCAGGCGCCGCCGCACTTCTTGGTCTTGGTGTTGTAGTTGCCGCAGTTCAGCTTGACCCAGTCGGCCTCGAGGTCCTTGGAGCCGTCGAGCTCCTTCGACCAGGCGTCGCCGGCGATGAGGCCGTCGGTCTTCCACACCACGTCGAACTGGCCGTTGTCCTTGATCTCGCCGATGAAGACCGGCTTGGTGATGTGGTGGTTGGCCAGCATCTCGGAGGTGCCGCCGGTGAGGTTGTCCTGCTTGGTGCCCGGCAGCGCCGCGATCACCTTGTCGGGCTCGATCGTCCCGGCCTTCTCGACCGCCTTCACCCACATGTTGAAGCCGATGTAGTGGGCCTCCATGGGATCGTTGGTGACGCGCTTCGGGTTCTTGGTGAAGTCGTGCCACTGCTTGATGAAGGCCTTGTTGGCCGGCGTGTCGATCGACATGAAGTAGTTCCAGGCCGCGAGGTGGCCCAGCAGCGGCTTCGTGTCGATGCCGGCCAGCTCCTCCTCGCCGACCGAGAAGGCGACGACCGGGATGTCGGTGGCCTTGAGGCCCTGGTTGGCCAGCTCCTTGTAGAACGGCACGTTGGCGTCGCCGTTGATGGTCGAGACCACCGCGGTCTTCTTGCCGGCGGAGCCGAAGCTCTTGATCGCCGCGACGCGGGTCTGCCAGTCGGACTGGCCGAACGGGGTGTAGTTGATCGAGATGTCCTCGGGCTTCACGCCCTTGGCCTTGAGGTAGGCCTCGAGGATCTTGTTGGTCGTGCGCGGATAGACGTAGTCGGTGCCCTCGAGCACCCAGCGCTGGACCTTCTCCTCCTTCATCAGGTAGTCGACGGCCGGGATCGCCTGCTGGTTCGGCGCCGCACCCGTGTAGAACACGTTGCGCTCGCTCTCCTCGCCCTCGTACTGGACGGGGTAGAACAGGATCGAGTTCAGCTCCTTGAACACCGGCAGCACGGACTTGCGCGACACGCTGGTCCAGCAGCCGAACACCGCCGAGACCTTGTCCTTGGCGATCAGCTCGCGGGCCTTCTCGGCGAAGAGCGGCCAGTTCGAGGCCGGGTCGACCACGACGGCCTCGAGCTTCTTGCCGAGCACGCCGCCCTTCTTGTTCTGCTCGTCGATGAGCATCAGCATGACGTCTTTGAGCGTCGTCTCGGAGATCGCCATGGTGCCCGAGAGCGAGTGCAGGATGCCGACCTTGATGGTCTCCTGCGCCGAGGCGGCGGTCGCCGCGAGCGTGCCGAGCGCGAGCCCGCCCGCCACGGTGGCGCGCGAGAGCCACCCCTTCCACGTCATGTTCATATTGTTCCATCCCCTGACCGAATGCGGCCCCGGCGCCTTCCGCAAAGGGTGTGCCAGCCGGTGTGCAGGGCAAAAGTTCCCGATTCCCTGGATTAAAATCTGGGCATTCGCCGCGCCACGCCCGCTTCGCCACGGCGGGTTGCCTGGCGGACAGGCATCTGCTGAATTTCTCGGCAGCCGCTGCCCCGCGGCGGCGCGGGCGCGCCGGAGCCCCGTGCGCCGCGCGGCCCTACCTAGAGGCGGGCCCGGCGCGGCGGGCGGGAGGGGTGCGGGCGTGATCGAGGATCTCTGGTACAAGAACGCCGTCGTCTACTGCCTGTCGGTCGGGACCTTCCTGGACGCCAACGGCGACGGGATCGGCGATTTCGAGGGGCTGGAGCGGCGCCTCGACTACCTGCAGGGCCTCGGCGTCACGGCGATCTGGCTGATGCCGTTCCAGCCCTCGCCCGGGCGCGACAACGGCTACGACGTCTGCGACCATTACGGCGTCGACCCGCGCTACGGCACGCTCGGCGACTTCGTGGCCTTCACCCACGCGGCCAAGCAGCGCGGCCTCAAGGTGCTGATCGACCTCGTGGTCAACCACACCTCCGACCAGCATCCCTGGTTCCGGGAAGCCCGGGCCGACCCGCAGGCCCGCACCCGCGACTGGTACGTCTGGTCGAGGACGAAGCCCCCGCACGCCGACGAGGGCATGGTCTTCCCGGGCGTGCAGAAGAGCACCTGGACCTACGACCGCGCCGCGAAGGCCTGGTACTTCCACCGCTTCTACGACTTCCAGCCCGACCTCAACACCGCCAACCCCCACGTCCAGGCCGAGATCCTGAAGATCATGGGGTTCTGGATCCAGCTCGGCGTCTCGGGCTTCCGCATGGACGCGGTGCCGTTCGTGATCGCCGAGAAGGGGCCGGAGGTGGCGGGCGAGCCCGTCGAGCAGTTCGCCATGCTGCGCCAGTTCCGCGAGTTCCTGCAATGGCGCCAGGGCGACGCCATCATCCTGGCCGAGGCGAACGTGCTGCCGAAGCAGGACCTCGACTACTTCGGCGCCGACGCCGACCGCATGCACATGATGTTCAACTTCCAGGTCAACCAGGCGCTGTTCTACGCCCTGGCGGCGGCCGACGCCCGCCCCCTGGTGAGCGCCCTGAGGAAGACCTGGAACCGGCCGCCCTCGGCCCAGTGGGCCCTGTTCCTGCGCAACCACGACGAGCTCGACCTCGGGCGCCTCAGCGAGCGCCAGCGCCAAGCCGTCTTCGCTGCCTTCGGGCCCGAGCCCGGGATGCAGCTCTACGGGCGGGGCATCCGCCGCCGGCTCGCGCCGATGCTCGGGGGCGACCGCCGCCGGATCGAGCTCGCCTACAGCCTGATGTTCACCCTGCCGGGCACGCCGGTGCTGCGCTACGGCGACGAGATCGGCATGGGCGACGACCTCTCGCTGCCGGAGCGCGAGTGCGCCCGCACGCCGATGCAGTGGTCGGACGAGCCGCAGGGCGGCTTCAGCCTGAGCGACCGGCCGGCGGTGAGGCCGATCCACGGCGGCCCCTACGCCTTCGCCCACGTCAACGCCGCCGCGCAGCGCCAGGACCCGGAATCGCTCCTCAACTGGATGGAGCGCATCATCCGCATGCGCAAGGAGGTGCCGGAGATCGGCTGGGGCGACTTCACGGCCCTCGACGCGGGACGGCGCGAGGTGCTCGCCCTGCGCTACGACTGGCGCGACACCGCGGTCCTGTGCCTGCACAACCTCGGCGCCGAGCCCCGGGAGGTCTCCTTCGCCACCGGGCTCGACGGCGAGGGCCGCAACCTGATCGACCTCCTCACCGGCCAGCGCAGCCGGGCGGACGAGGCGGGGCGGCACACCGTGCTGCTGGAGGGGTACGGCTACCGCTGGTACCGGGTGGGCGGGCTGGACTACCTGCTGCGGCGCCGCGAGATCTGAAAGGGGCGGCGCCCGGGGGGCCTCCGGGAGGCCCGGGCGCCCGCTCACCCCTCCCGGCACTCCGCGATCAGCCGGCGGACGAACTGCGCGCAGGCGTCCAGCTCCGCCGCCTCGATGTACTCGTCGGCCTTGTGGGCGCGGGCGATGTCGCCCGGGCCGATCACCACGGAGGGCACGTTCCCGAGCGCCTGGAAGAGCCCGGCCTCGGTCCCGTACGAGACCTTGGCGTGGCCGTTGCGGCCGGCCAGGCGCTTGGCGAGGGTCACCAGGGGGGTGTCCGGGGCGATCTCGAGGCCCGGGTAATCGATCAGCGGGGCGACCTCGAGGCCGCAGGCCGGGTCGCGCGCCCGCATCTCGGGCGCCAGGACGTCGCGCGCGTACGCGAGGGCGCCCTCCGCGAGGGCCCGGGGATCGTCCGCCGCGACGGCCCGGAACTCGAACCCGACGGTGCAGCGGTCCGGCACGATGTTGAGCGCCGTGCCGCCCTGCACCAGGGCGGTGAGCCCGGTCGTGTGGGGCACGTCGTAGAGCCCGTCCCGGGCGCCCTCGCGCGCGAGCCCCTCGGCGGTGACCCGGACGTGCTCGATGAAGCGGGCCGCGTACTCGACGGCGTTGACCCCGGAGGGCGCCAGCGCCGAGTGGCAGGCCTTGCCCCGGAAGGTCACCTGGGCGGCGTACTTGCCCTTGTGGCCGATCACCACCGCCATGCCGGTCGGCTCGCCCACGAAGCAGCCGAGCGGCGCGACCCCGGCCCGGCGCATGTGCGCGATCAGCGGCCGCACCCCGAGGCAGCCCACCTCCTCGTCGTAGGAGACCGCGAGGTGGAGCGGCCGCGCCAGGGGGGCCGCCGCCATCTCGGGCAGGAGCGCGAGGCAGACGGCGAGGAACCCCTTCATGTCCGAGGTGCCGCGGCCGTAGAGGCGCCCGTCGACCTCGGTCAGCCGGAAGGGATCGTGCGACCAGTCCTGGCCCTCCACCGGCACCACGTCGCTGTGGCCCGACAGCACGTAGCCGGGCCGGTCGGCGGGCCCGACGGTGATCCACAGGGCCGCCTTGCCGCCGGTCTCGTCCGGGACGCGCGCGACCGCGGCGCCGTGGCGCCGGGCGTAGTCCTCGACGAAGTCGACGAGCGGCAGGTTCGAGGCGGAGCTGACGGTCTCGAAGCCGACGAGGGCGGACAGCAGCTCCCTCGGGCTCGGCTGCCCGGGGCGCGGCGCGTCGGATCGTGGGTCGGCGGGGGCTGTCATGCGGCGCGTGAACCTGTGAGAGCCCGGGCGGTCGTGCTGCGCGAGCCCCGGCGAGGTGCGAGGCTTGCACGATCGCGGCCCCGCGCGCCAGCCGGCCGAGGCGCCCCGGCCGGCGGGGAGGCGATCGGGCGCGCGCCGGGGACGCTCCCGGGAGCCGCCCCCGCCCCGGCCGGAACGGCCACGGCTCCCGAGCCCTGCTTTCCCGCCAAGCCTTCCCCGCCAGGCCTTCCCCGCCAAGCCTTCTTCGTGGCCGAGCCTTGGTTGCCTCGCCGGGTTCTCGGCCGGCCGCGCCGCCGGGGATCGCCCTAGTCCTGCGCCGCGAGGTCGAGGAAGTGGCGGCCGTCGCGGTCGTCGATCTCGATGATCCAGAGGTCGGGATCGAACCGCATCTCCTTGCCGAGCCGCGTCTCGACGTCGGGCGGCGAGGCCTCGGCCATCAGGGTCTCGAAGCGGCGCGAGCCGTCGGCGTCGGCCTCGAACAAGGCCTGGGGCGCGGGCCCGTACAGGTCGGCGCGGCCGTCGAGGCGGTCGACCTTGACGAAGATCGCGCCGGCCTCCGGCGCGCCGCGGCGGCGCTGGACCGCGCTCACCCCCTCGACCCCGCAGCGGCGCAGGTGGGCGGCAACCCAGAAATCGGAGCGCAGGCGTGCCATCGAGCGGTCGTCCGGACGGTGCTGCCCCTCCCCTAGCCCGGAAGCGCTCCGGGGGCTACGCGGCGCGGCGGGCCGGGGCACCTGGACAGGCCGGCCCCTCCCCTGTCTCATCGCGGGGCCGGCCCGGAGCTTGCTCCGCCCGGCGGCGCGCCCGCGAACCGACACGCGCGGGCCGATTCCCCCGGCGAAGGAGACCGCGATGCCGCTCGGAACCCTGAGGCTTCCCACCCTCGACCAGCTCCGCGAGACCGCGGCGGATCTCGGGATGATCATGGGCGACGAGGAGCTCGCCCAGCACCGCGCCGCCCTGGAGGGCGGGATCGCGGCCTACAACCTCATCGACCAGCTGCCCGACGAGCTGCCGGAGGTGCGCTACCCGCGGCTGCCCGGCCGGCGGCCCTCCGCGGAGGAGAATCCCCTCGGGGCCTGGTACGTGCGGACGACCGTGGAGGGCGCCCCCTCCGGCAAGCTCAAGGGCAAGACGGTCGCCCTCAAGGACAACGTCTGCCTCGCCGGGGTGCCGATGATGAACGGCGCCTCGACCCTGGAGGGCTACGTGCCGGACGTCGACGCCACGGTCGTGCAGCGCATCCTGGATGCCGGCGGCACCATCGTGGGCAAGACGGTGTGCGAGTATTTCTGCTTCTCGGGCGGCAGCCACACCAGCGCGAGCGGGCCGGTCCACAACCCGCACCGGCGGGGCTACTCCGCCGGCGGCTCCTCGTCGGGCTCGGCCGCCGTGGTGGCGGCGGGCGAGGTGCCGATGGCCCTCGGGGGCGACCAGGGCGGCTCGATCCGGATCCCGGCCAGCTACTGCGGCATCTACGGCATGAAGCCGACCCACGGCCTCGTGCCCTACAGCGGCATCATGCCGATCGAGCTCACCCTCGACCATACCGGGCCGATGACCGCCACCGTCGAGGACAACGCCCTCCTGCTCGAGGTGCTGGCGGGACCCGACGGTCTCGACCCGCGCCAGTACGGCCCGGGGCCGAAGCCCTACCGCGAGGCCCTGGCGCGGGGCGCCGCCTCCGTGCGGATCGCGGTGGTGCAGGAGGGGTTCGGCCATCCGCAGTCGCAGGCGGCCTCGGACGCCGTGGTGCGCGAGGCGGCGGACCGCTTCCGCTCCCTGGGCGCCGCCGTCGAGACCGTCTCGATCCCGATGCACGCCCTCGGCGCCGCGATCTGGCTGCCGGTGGCGGCCGAGGGCGCGACCATGCAGATGATGCGCGGCAACGGCTTCGGCTTCAACTGGCAGGGGCTCTACGTCACCTCGATGCTCGACTTCCACAGCATGTGGCGCGGCCGCGCCGACGAGCTGTCCGAGACGTTGAAGAACACGATGCTGCTCGGCCAGCACATGGTGTCGCAGCACCGCGGGCACTACTATGCCAAGGCGCAGAACCTGGTGCGGCGCCTGCGGGCGGCCTACGACGCGGTGCTGAAGGACTACGATCTCCTGCTGATGCCGACCCTGCCGATGACGGCGACGCCGATCCCGGGTGCCGACGCCCCCACCTCGGAGATCCTCCAGCGCGCCTTCGAGATGCTGCCCAACACGGCGCCGTTCGACTGCACGCACCACCCGGCCATGAGCCTGCCCTGCGGCCTCGTCGACGGCCTGCCGGTCGGCCTGATGCTGGTCGGCCGCCTCTACGACGAGGAGACGGTCTACGCCGCGGCCGGCGCCTTCGAGTCCGGCGTCGACTGGCGCCGGCTCACGGCCTGAGGCCGGAGCGCGACGCGAGCTCCCGCAGCGTCCGGCTCGCCACCTCGGGGGTGCCGGGCAGGCGGCGGGCGCGCTCGAAGCGCTCGAGGGCCGCGCGGGTGCTCGGGCCGGCGAGCCCGTCGATGGCGAGCGGCCCGTAGCCGAGCTTCACCAGGGCCTTCTGGGCGAAGCTCACGGCGGAATCGGGCTTGCGCGCGCTCGAGGCCGCCGCGGCGTGCAGAACCTCGTCCTTCGGGGCGGCGGGGTCGGGCCTGCGCGCCTCGGCCTTCGCCTCCCTGGGAGCCTCGGCCCTGGGCGCCTCCGATCCGGGCGCCCCGGCCTTCTGCGCCTCGGGCCTGCGGGCCTCCTTCAGCCCCCCGGCCCGGGCGGGCGGGACCGCGCGGGCCGGGGCCTCCCGCGGCGTGACCGAGGCGGTGGTGTGGTCCTCGCCGCGGATCAGGTCGCCGATGGCGCCGCCCGGCTCCGGCGCGGCCGGACGGGCCGGGGGCACGGGCGGGGCGCTCCCCGGGGCGCGGCGCGGCTCCGCCCGGGCCTCCGCGGCCGGCCTGGGACCCGGGGGCGAGCCCTGGCCCTTGGCGAAGAGCGGGGCCGGGTGGCGGCCGGTCTGGAAGCTCAGGGCGTTCGCCGCGACCGCCGCCACG
>NZ_KZ984639.1 GCF_003574465.1 Methylobacterium crusticola | reverse complement strand
GAACGCCCAGGCGGCCGCGCCGGCCGGAGGCTCCCGCACCGCGACGCCGCCCGGCACGGGGGCCGCGCCGACCCGTCTCACCGCCGCTTGAGCCGCCACCGCACCCATCCCGTCCGCGCATCCCGCACGCGCCGGCCCAGTCTTGGCGCCCGCATGGTTAAGGCGGGTTTAAGGACCCGGCCACTCGCCCCGGGCCGCCGCATCGGCTAAGGGGCCGGGTCCGGCCGCAACCGGAAGGTCATGCCTTCGCCTCAATCCGGGGGAAAGCAGGCGCTCCGGAGGTCGGTGCGGAGCTTGCCGGTCGTGCCGCGGGCGCGAGGCCGGCCCGGGCCGCCGCGGCGCCGGCCACCGACGCCATGCCGTTTGAGGGGTTTCCACCTGATGTTCTTCGCGAATCGTCCCGCGCGCCCGCACCAGGCCGCCGCGTACCTCGCCCTGGCCGGCCTCGGGCTCGGCCTCGCGACCGCCCCGGCTCTCGCCCAGGCGAAGAAGCCCGCCGCGCCGGCCCCGGCCGCCCCCGCGCAACCGCCCGCCGCGCAGCAGCAGCAGCAGCAGAACGGCCCGATGGTCGTGCAGGTGAAGTCCGAGCCCTCGCAGGCCGATTGGACCAAGGTCTGCGGCAAGGACCAGGGCAGCGGCAACGAGGTCTGCTACACCACCCGCGACTTCGTGTCGGACCAGGGCCAGGCGGTGCTGGCGGTGGCGGTCTACGACATGAAGGGACCGCAGGGCGCCAAGGTCGTGCGCTTCCTGATGCCCCTCGGCCTGCTGCTCCAGCCCGGCATCCAGTTCGCGGTCGACCAGGGCCAGTCCACTCCGGGCCGCTACGCGGTCTGCTTCCCGAACGGCTGCTTTGCCGAGGCGGCGGGCCTGAAGGACGACCTCATCGCGGCGATGAAGAAGGGCTCGACCCTGAACGTCAGCGTGCAGAACCAGATGCAGCGCCTCGTCACCTTCGCGGTGCCGCTCGCGGGCTTCGGCAAGGCCTTCGACGGCGCCCCCATCGACCCGAAGGTGCTGGAGGAGCAGCAGAAGAAGCTCCAGGCCGAGCTGGAAAAGCGCAGCGAGGAGATGCGCAAGCAGCTCGAGCAGAAGGGCGGCACGCCCGCGCCCGCCGCGAGCGCCGCACCCAAGCCGTGAGCGCCGCGCCCGGGCCGTGAGGCCGCGGGCGGATCCGGGGGAACGCGAAAGGGCCGGGTGGCGACACCCGGCCCTTTCGCCGTCCCGGGACCGGCCCTCAGTTCGCGGCGTCGCTGCGCATCCGGTAGGCGCCGCTGGCGTCGCGCTCGAACATCTCCGGGATGCGGGCGTGGCGCAGGGCCTCGCCGGAGGTGTCCGGCACGAGGTTCTGCTCCGACACGTAGGCGACGTACTCGGTCTCCTGGTTCTCGGCCAGGAGGTGGTAGAACGGCTGGTCCTTGGACGGCCGCACCTCCTCGGGGATCGCCCGCCACCATTCCTCGGTGTTGGCGAAGACCGGATCGACGTCGAAGATGATGCCGCGGAACGGATAGACGCGGTGACGCACCACGGCGCCGATGTTGAACTTGGCGCGGCGGATCGCGAGGGGACCGGGCAGCGCGGCGGCGGGGTGCGGGGAGGGCATGGCGGAGGCGGTCGGTCCGGAGAGCGGATGAAGGGGGGCGGGCAGGCGCGGCGTCGCGCGGACCTGGCCGTCGGTCACATAGGAAGTCCCGCGCGGGATTGCACCGGCGAGGGGCGCCGGGCGCCGCGCCCGGCATCAGGCCCGGGACCTTATGCCCGCCTGCGGCCGCCGGCGCTACAGGCCGTAGGTCCGGGCGAGATCCGGGTCCTTGGCGGCGACGAGCTTGGCCAGGTTCACGATCACGTTGGCCTGCTTCCAGGTGGCGTCGTCCTGCATCTTGCCGTCGAGCATCACGGCGCCGGTGCCGTCCGGCATGGCCGCGAGGATCCGCGACGCGAACGCGACCTCGGCCGGGTCCGGGGCGAAGACCCGCTTGGCGACCGCGACCTGGCTCGGGTGCAGCGTCCAGGCGCCGGCGCACCCCATCAGGAACGCGTTGCGGAACTGCGCCTCGCAGGCGGCGGCGTCGGAGAAGTCCCCGAAGGGCCCGTAGAACGCCTTGATGCCGTTGGCCTGGCAGGCGTCGACCATGCGCGCGATGGTGTAGTGCCAGAGGTCCTGCTGCGCGCTCGCGCGCTCGGCCCCGCCCGCCACCGGGTCGGCGAGGACCCGGTAATCCGGATGCCCGCCCCCGACCCGGGTGGTCTTCATGCCCCGCGAGGCGGCGAGGTCGGCCGGCCCCAGGCTCATGCCGTGCATGCGGGGCGAGGCGCACGCGATGGCGTCGACGTTGGCGACCCCCTCGGCGGTCTCGAGGATCGCGTGGATCAGGATCGGCTTGCCCACCCCGGCCCGGGCCTCGAGCTGGGCCAGGAGCTGGTCGACGTAGTGGATGTCCCACGGACCCTCGACCTTCGGCACCATCACGACGTCGAGCCGGTCGCCGACCTCGCCCACGATCTCGATCAGGTCGTCGAGGAGCCAGGGGCTGTTGAGGGCGTTGACGCGGGTCCACAGGCCGGTGCCGTGACGGGCGAAGTCGGCGTCCTTCGCCATCGCGATGAAGCCCTTGCGGGCGTTGAGCTTCTGGTCGGCCGGGACCGCGTCCTCCAGGTTGCCCAGCACCACGTCGACCTGCCGGGCGAGCTCCGGCACCCGGGCCCGCACCTTGTCGTTGTGGGGCGGCACGAAGTGGATCATCCGCTCGAGGCGCACCGGCAGGTCGCGGAACGGGGCGGGCGCGCCGGTGGCGAGGGGCTGGAAGAAGCGGCGCGGCAGTTTCATGGCGGTCATCTCCAGCCTCGGGGTCGAGCGGGCGGCCCGAGCCCTCGCGCGGGGCGGGCTCGCGGCGCGCGCCGGCGGCGCTTGCCGGGAGGGAGGGTTAGTGCACCGGCGGCGCAGCCGTAAAGGTGCGGCGTCTCCACACATGGTCGTGACGCGGGGTCGTCGCCCCCGGGACCCGCGCCCTCGCGCGGCGGCGCCCCTCGGCCTCGCCGCGCTCGGCGGGGCGGGCGCGGGGCCGGCGACTGGTCCTGAACCGTCCGGCCCCGCTCCAGGTTTCGCCGCCCGCCCGGCGCCGTCCCGACGATCTCGGGGGGGCGCGCCTCGGTTCTCGGGACAGAAACGTCCCGGCGCCGGCCGGCCGGGACAATCCAGCGGCCAAGCTGCACGGCCGCGGCGGCTCCGGAATCCTCCCATCGTCTGAGGCCCGCCCGCCTTTTTCGCGGATTGCACTTTCCCTCGGTTCATTTTTTCGTCGCTGCCAGGAAATCACATCATGAGAACCGGATTGTCAGCCGGCTGAAGATCTTCTCTTCTGGCTTGCAGTAGCGACAATTCCGGATATCATCATGCTGCTCGGTCGAGGAGTGCGCCACGCCGCTGGACTGGCCTCCGAACTGATCGAGGGCGCGGGGCTCGGGCACGATGACTTGCCGTACGAAGTCGAAAAGCCTGCGGTCGATGTGCTTTTTCGCACACGCGAGACGGAACGGCCCCGGGGAGGGTGCGTTTTCCGGGCGAGGCGGGCGGCGGAGGACGGCAATCATGGCCGGACGGATGACTCGGCGCGGGCTCGCCTGCGCCGCAACCCTTCTTCTCGCCCTCGGGACGGCCGTGCCGGCCGCGGCCGGGACGGTGGCGGACCGGCAGCGCTCGGCCACCCGGCCCGCCTTCGCGGCCGGCGACCTCGCGGCGGCGCGGCCCGAGGGCCTGCCGGCGGGCGTGCGGATCGCCGGCGACGATCCGGCGGCGTTCCGGGACCTCCTCGCGGGCGCCCCCATGGCGTCGCGCCAGCCCTGGCTGGCCCTCTCGGGGGGCGGCGAGAACGGCGCCTTCTCGGCGGGCCTGCTCAAGGGCTGGAGCGAGGCCGGGACGCGGCCGGATTTCGGCGTCGTCACGGGCGTCTCGACGGGCGCGCTGATCGCCCCGTTCGCGTTCGCGGGCGCCGCCTACGACGGGGCCCTGGAGCGGGCCTACACGGAGACCTCGGCGGCGGACGTGTTCGAGTTCGGCGGCGGCCCCGAGAGCCTGACCGACACCTGGCCCCTCAAGCGCCAGATCGAGCGGAGCGTGACCCCGTCCCTGCTCGCCGCGATCGCGGCCGAGCAGGAGAAGGGGCGCCGCCTCCTCGTGGTCACGACGGAGCTCGACAGCGGCCGCCCGGTCCTGTGGGACATGGGCGCCGTCGCGGCCGCGGGCGGACCCGCCGGCCTCAGGCTGTTCCGCGAGGTGATGCTCGCCTCGGCGGCGATCCCCGGCATCTTCCCGCCCGTGATGATCGACGCGCAGGGCCCGGGGGGCAAGCGCTTCCAGGAGATGCACGCCGACGGCGGCGCCACGGCGCCGTACTTCGTCGCGCCCGGCCGCACCCTGCTCGGGCAGGCCGCCGGCCAGCCCGGGGAGGCCGGCGGCCTGCCCGCACCCGCGGTCTACGTCGTCGTCAACACCGCCCTGGCGCCCGACTTCCAGGTGGCGGAGCGCTCGATGCTGAGCATCCTCGGCCGCTCGCTCTCGGCGATGATCAAGGCGCAGACCGCCGGCGCCCTCGCGCTCACCCGGGCGTTCGCGGGCCGCACCGGGCTCGCCCTGCACGTCGCCACGATCGACCAGCGCTTCGGCAAGACCTCGCAGGCGCCCTTCGACCAGGGCTACATGCGGGCGCTGTTCGCCCACGGCGAGCGCCTCGGCCGGGACGGCACCGCCTTCGACTGGAACCCGGACGCGCTGACCACGAGCACGATCGGCCGCAGCGCGGCCCGCTAGAGGGATCTCGCTAGAGGGATCTCGGGGGGCGTGCAAACCGGTCCGCCGCGGACGGGGGTCCGCCGCGGACGGCGCGGCACACCGGAGATCGAGGACCAACGCCCGTTGCGACCGGTACGGGCGCGATCCTCAGGAGCGCATCAGGCTCGGGGTGCCGAGGCGCGGCAGCACGCCCTCGCGCATCACGAGGCGGCGCAGGGGCGCGATGGTGGACAGGGCCAGGAGCCCGGCGCCCCGGGCGAGGTCGGCCGGCAGGAAGGCGGTGAGCAGGCTGCGGTTGAGGGCGTCGACCGCCGCGCCGCGCAGGCCGGCGTCGAGCCGCCGCCCGCGCGCGAAGCCCGCCAGCACCGCCTCGCCCCCCGGATCGCGCCCTCCCGTCAGGGCCGGCACGAGGGCGTCGCGCAGGGCGGCCGCGTCGCGCAGGCCGAGGTTCAGCCCCTGGGCGCCGATCGGCGGGAAGACGTGGGCGGCCTCGCCGATCAGCGCCAGCCGGGCCGCCACGGGCACGGGCACCGACAGGCCGCGCATCGGCACGAGGCCCCGGGGCCCGTCGACCCGCATCGCCCCGAGCATCGACTGCGCCTGCCGCTCCGCCGCCGCCGCCAGGGCCGCGTCGTCGAGGGCGGCGAGGCGCTCGGCCTCGGCCTCCGCCGCCACCCAGACCAGGCTGGAGCGCCGCCCCCCCGGCAGCGGCACCAGGGTGAAGGGCCCCTGGCGGGTGTGGAACTCGGTCGAGACCTCCCGGTGGTCGCGGGCGTGGCCGAGGATCGTCGTCAGGGCCTTCTGGGGGTAGCGCCAGCGCCGCACCGCGAGGCCGGCGGCCTCGCGCAGGGGCGAGGCCCCGCCATCCGCCGCGACCACGAGGCGGGCCTCGACGGTCCCGCCCCCGTCCAGGGCCAGGCTGGCGCGGTCCGGCCCGGCCGTGCGGCCGGCCGCGTCGGCCTCGACCAGCGTCAGGCCGGGCGTGGCCCGGGCGCAGGCCCGCAGGGCCTCGACCAGCCGGGCGCTCTCGACGTTCCAGCCGAAGGCGGGCAGGCCGATCTCCCGGGCGACGAAGCGGGCGGGCGGCGGGCGGAACAGGCTGCCGGTGTCGTCGATCAGGTGCATCTCGGCGAGGGGGCTCGCGGACGGCGCCACGGCCTCCCAGGCGTCGAGCGCGGTGATGAGGCGCACCGACCCGTCGAGGAGCGCCACGGTGCGCCCGTCCGCGACCGGGGCGTGCCGGCCGACGAGCACGGTGCGCACCCCGTCGCGGGCGAGGGCGAGGGCGGCCGCGAGGCCCACCGCGCCGGCGCCGACCACCGCGACGTCGTAGATCGGGTCCCGGGAGCCGGGGCCCGCGGGGGCGGGACCCGGCGCGGCGGGACGGTCGGACGGGGAACCGGTCTGGCTCACGGCACCTCACTTCGGGCTCGGGAACTCGGCCCCGGGGAACTCGGCCCCGGGGAACCTGGCGCATCGCCGCGCCCGCGGGGCTTAGATGGGTCGCGCGGGGGTGCCCCGCCATGGCGCGCCATTGCCGAACCGGCGCCGCCGCCTATCATCCCGGCCGCGACCAGAACCTTTCGCGGCCGCCGACCATCCCGGCCGCGACCAGAACCTCTGCGACAGACGGGAGCGGACCATGCCGAAGGCGATCCGGGTGCACGAGTACGGCGGCCCCGAGGTGATGCGGTACGAGGACGTCGCGGTCGGCGCTCCCGGGCCGGGCCAGATCCGCGTGCGCCAGACCGCGATCGGGGTCAACTTCATCGACATCTACTTCCGCTCCGGCCTCTACAAGGCGCCCCAGCTGCCCTTCACCCCCGGCAACGAGGGCGCCGGCGCCGTGGTGGCGGTGGGCGAGGGCGTGACGGGGTTCAAGCCCGGCGACCGGGTCGCGTACGGCTCCGTCTCGGGGGCCTACGCCGAGGAGGTGGTGATCGACGCCCGCATGGTGGTGCCGGTGCCCGACGGCATCGACGACGAGACCGCCGCCGCCATGATGCTCAAGGGCCTCACCACCCAGTACCTCCTGCGGCGCACCTACAAGGTCGCGCCCGGCGACACGATCCTGTTCCACGCCGCCGCCGGCGGCGTCGGGCTGATCGCGACGCAGTGGGCCAAGCACCTCGGCGCCACGGTGATCGGGACCGTCGGCACGCCCGACAAGGCGGAGCTCGCCAAGGCCAACGGCTGCGACCACGTCATCCTCTACCGCGACGAGGATTTCGCCGCCCGCGTCAAGGAGATCACCGGCGGCAAGGGCTGCGCGGTGGTCTACGACGGCGTCGGCCAGGCGACCTACCCGGCCTCCCTCGACTGCCTGCGGCCGTTCGGTCTGTTCGTGAGCTTCGGCAGCGCCTCGGGGCCGATCGAGGACTTCAACATCGGGCTCCTGGCCCAGAAGGGCTCGCTCTACGCCACGCGGCCGACGCTGTTCACCCACGTGGGCGACAGGGCGACCCTGGAGGCGATGGCCGAGGACCTGTTCTCGGTCGTCCGCAGCGGCGCGGTCAAGATTCCGGTCCACACCCGGGCGAAGCTCGCGGACGCGCCGAAGGTCCACGCCGACCTGGCCGGGCGCCAGACCACCGGCGCCACCGTGATGAGCCCCTGACGGCCATGCGGCCCGCCGGCACCGACGCGCTCCTGGTGGTGGACGTCCAGGCCGACTTCCTGCCCGGCGGCGCGCTCGCGGTGCCGGACGGCGACGGGGTCGTGGCGCCGATCAACGCCCTCGGGCGGCGCTTCGCCCACGTGGTGCTGACCCAGGACTGGCACCCGCCGGGCCACGCCTCCTTCGCCGGGAGCCATCCGGGCCGGCGGCCGTTCGACACGGTCCGGCTCCCCTACGGCGAGCAGGTGCTGTGGCCCGAGCACTGCGTCCAGGGCACGCCGGGCGCCGACCTCGCGGCCGGCCTCGACCTGCCCCACGCGGCGCTCGTGATCCGCAAGGGCTGCCGGGCCGGCATCGACAGCTACTCGGCCTTCCGGGAGGCCGACCGCGCCACCCCGACCGGGCTCGCCGGGTATCTCCGCGAGCGCGGGATCACCCGGGTCGTGCTCTGCGGCCTCGCCACCGATTACTGCGTCGGCTGGAGCGCGCTCGATGCCCGCGCGGCGGGCTTCGCCGTTGCCGTGGTGGAGGATGCCTGCCGGGGGATCGACCTCGACGGGTCCCTGGCGCGGACCTTCGACGCCCTGGCGGCCGCGGGCGTGGAGCGGCTGCGGGCGGAGGCCATCGCGGGCTGAAGCCCGCCCCCGCCGGGAGCGCCTACACGGCGGTGCCGTGCAGGTCGTAGGTGTCGGCGCGCTCGATCTTCACGGTGACGATGTCGCCCACCCGCACGGGGCGCCGGAAGGCGACGTGGACGCTGCCGTCGATCTCGGGCGCGTCGTACTTCGAGCGGCCCCTGGCGAGCGTCGGCCCGGCCTCGTCGATGATCACCGGCAGGCGCTTGCCGACCTTGGCCTTCTGGAGCCGCAGGGAGATTGCGGCCTGCGCCTCCATGAAGCGGCGCTGGCGCTCGGCCTTCACGGCGTCGGGCACCGCCTCGCCCAGGGCGTTGGCGGGCGCGCCCCGCACCGGCTCGTACTGGAAGCAGCCGACGCGCTCGAGCCGGGCCTCCTTGAGCCAGGCCAGCAGCTCCTCGAACTCGGCCTCGGTCTCGCCCGGGAAGCCGACGATGAAGGTCGACCGGATCGCGAGGTCCGGGCAGGTCGCCCGCCACGCGCGGATGCGCTCCAGCATCTTCTCCTGGTTGCCCGGGCGGCGCATGCGCCTGAGCACGGCGGTGCTGGCGTGCTGGAGCGGCATGTCGAGGTAGGGCAGGATCCGGCCCTCGGCCATCAGCGGGATGACCTCGTCGACGTGCGGGTAGGGATAGACGTAGTGCAGGCGCACCCAGGCGCCGAGCTCGCCCAGGGCCGCGGCGAGGTCGTAGAAGCGCGCCCGCACCTCGCGGTCGCGCCAGGGGCTCGCGGCGTAGCGGGTGTCGATCCCGTAGGCGCTGGTGTCCTGCGAGACGACGAGCAGTTCCCTGACGCCGGCCTTCACCAGCTTCTCGGCCTCGCGCAGCACGTCCCCGGCCGGGCGGCTGACGAGGTCGCCGCGCAGTTGCGGGATGATGCAGAACGTGCAGCGATTGTTGCAACCCTCTGAGATCTTGAGATAAGCGTAGTGGCGCGGGGTGAGCTTCACGCCCTGCGGCGGGACGAGGTCGAGGAAGGGGTCGTGGGCCGGCGGCACCGCCTCGTGCACCGCCGCCACCACCGACTCGTAGGCCTGCGGCCCGGTCACGGCGAGGAGGTTCGGGTACTTCTCGCGGATCTCCTCGGGCTGCGCGCCCATGCAGCCGGTGACGATGACCCGGCCGTTCTCCGCCATGGCGTCGCCGATGGCCTGGAGCGACTCCGCCTTGGCCGAGTCGAGGAAGCCGCAGGTGTTGACGATCACCACGTCGGCGCCGTCGTGCCGGCGCGCGAGCTCGTAGCCCTCCGCCCGCAGGTGCGTGAGGATGCGCTCGGAATCGACCAGCGCCTTGGGGCAGCCGAGCGACACGAAGGAGATCTTGGGGGCGGGTGCGTTCATGACAGGGGCGCCGCGAGCCCGCGACCGTAGCGGTGCGAGCCGGATCAAGGATTTAGGGGAGGGTGCTGCGACGATCCTCTAGCACGGGGCCGGGCGGGCGTCACGGGGGGAGCCTCGGCTCCCGTCTCCCGGGGGGCGCCCGCGCGGCCCGCCGGCCCCCTCCCGAGGGGACTGTCCAGGCCCCGGTCCAATGCCCTATCGAGTGGCGATGTGGAGCCGGCCGATCCCCCGTCGCGATCCCGCCGCCGCGCGCCCGCGCGGGTGCCCGGGGCTCGCGCTCCCCGACAGCGCCATGCGGCACGGGACGCCCGGGCGCGACTCCGTCCTGGCGGCCGGCCACCCGCTCGCCACCGGCTTCCCCGAGACCGATCCGGCGGCCCGGGCCGCGGCCGGCCTCGACGCCCGGGAGAGCCGGCCGGCGGAACCGGCGCCGGAGGCTGCGCCCGGCCCGGTCCCGCCGCTGGCGTGGGGCTCGAGCTTCTCCCCGCAAACCTGTGCGAATGCTGTCGAACGGGTGCGGGACGCTATCCGGGCCGGCGACATCTGCGAGGAGCCCCTGGCGCCGGAGGCGGCGGACGCGGTCCTGCTCGCGGGCTCGCTCCGGCTGGTCGCCCCGGTGCGGGCGGTCGGCGCGCGCGCCTGCCCCGGCGCCGCCCGCCCGGCCGTGCGGCGCCTCGCCGAGGTCCGGGACGTCGCCGCCGCCTGCGGCCGNGGCGGGCGCCCCGCGGGTCCGCCGCGCGATGCGCCTCCTGCTGGCGGCGCTCTACGGGCTCGTGGGCGCGGTCCACCTCACGGCGCCCGACCTGCTCCTGCCCATCGTGCCGGAGATCGTGCCCCTGCGGCGCGCCGTGGTGCTGGCCACCGGCGCCTGCGAGATCGCCGGGGCGGCGGCCCTCCTGAGCCGGTCCTGGCGCCGCCCGGCCGGCGTGATGCTCGCCCTCTACGCCGTCTGCGTGCTGCCGGCGAACGTCCGGCACGCGGTCGAGGGCATCGCGCTGCCGGGCCTGCCGACCTCGTGGTGGTACCACGCGCCGCGCCTGGCCTTCCAGCCGGTGCTGGTCTGGTGGGCGCTGTTCTGCGCCGGCGTCGTCGACTGGCCGCTGCGGCGCTGAGCGCGGGGCGGCGCGCGCGGCTCAGGCCGGCAGCACCGCCATCACGTCCGGCTCGCGCCCGGTGGCGAGGTGGCCCTGGAGGGTGCGCGCCTGGAGGTCGATCACCGCGATGCGGTCGTCCTCGAGCGCCGCGAAGGCGAGCGGGCTCGACGGGTGGCGGGCGAGCGCCACCGGGGCGCCCTGGAGCGGCACCACGGCGACCTCCCTCAGCCCGGGATCGAGGAGCGAGACGCTGCGGTCCTTGAGGTTCGCCAGCATCAGGCCGCCGTCGGGACCGCACTCGACCCGCACCACGTCGCCCCGCGTCGGCACCGTGCGGGTGACGGTCATCGCCTCCGTGGCGAGGGCGGTCAGCGTGGCGCTGCGGCGGTTGGCGACGTAGAGCAGGCCCTCGTCGGGGCTGAGCGCGCTGCCCTCCGGCCAGAGCCCGGTCGCCGCCGCCTGCGGCAGGGCCGCCGGATCGAAGGGCCGCACCCGGGTCACGGTGTTCGAAAGGATGCTCGCCACGTAGGCGCTCTCGCCGTCGCCGGAGAGGCTGAACAGGTGGCCCTTGATGCCGCCGGTCCGCACCGCGCGGTCGGGCCGCTCGGCGCCCTGCGGCGCGTCGAAGGCGAGGAGCACGTCGCGGTCCTCGCTCAGGACGAAGAGCCGGTCGCGGGCGTCGAGCCGCACCCCGTGCAGGCGCCGGAAGGGCGCGCAGTCGATGGTGCGGGCGAGGGAGCGGGTCCTCAGGTCGACCACGTAGACCGCGTCGCCCCCCGGCCCCGGCGTGGTCGAGGACCGGGCGCCGTAGAGGCCCACGTAGGCGTGGGCCCCGGCCCGGTCGACCGCGAACTCGTGCGGGTACTCGCCCGGCAGCACGACCCGGCCGGTGCGCCGCCCGCTGGCGAGCTCGTAGAAGCTGAGGGCGTGGTCGCCCTTCTCCATCACCAGCAGGGTGTCGGAGCCGCCCGCCTGCGCCTGGGCGCGGGCCGGCCCGGGGCCGAGGGCCAGGGCGGCGAGGCCGGAGAGGCAGGTGCGGCGGTCCATGAGGGTCGCGGGCATGCGGGGCACTGTCCTCGGGTTCGGCCGGGCGTCCCGGACACAACTCGGCCCCGGGCCCCGGGTTCGCGCCCGGGGCCGATCCCGGCGCCGGGCCGAGCCGCGCGCCGGGCCGAGCCGCGGGGGGCTCTCGCCGGGGCGTCCGGGCCCTCGGGCCGGCCCCGGCCGTCGGCACACCCTGTGCCGATTCCGCCTGTACGGCGCCGGCCCGCCCGCTACACTGCTCCGGCCGGCGCGACGGTCAATGATCGCGCCCCACGGGAGGAGCACGGGAATGCGGATTCGGATGCGCGCCGCCGCGCTGGCGGCGGCGGCCCTGGGCGCGACGGCGGTGGGCGCGACGGCCCTGCGGGCGGAGCTCGCCGTCTCGGCCAACGACGGCCACACCCTCCTCAACGATGCCGGGATCCAGGTCGCCGCCCCGCCGCCGGCGGCGGATTCCGTGACGGTGCTCGACCTCTCGGCGAATCCCCCCAGGGTCGTGGGCGAGGTGGCGGCGCCCGCGAGCGTGGTCGGCCCGCCGCAATCCGTCGCCCTCGCCCCGGACGAGAGCTTCGCCCTCGTCACCAGCGCCACCCGCATCGACCCCGGCGATCCCGCGAAGATCATCCCGGACGACCGCGTCAGCGTCATCGACCTCAGGGCGACGCCGCCGAAGGTCGCGGCCACGCTCCAGGCCGGCAAGGGCGCGGCCGGGGTCTCGATCAACCGGCAGGGCACCCTCGCGCTCGTGGCCAACCGGATGGAGGGCACGGTCTCGGTCTTCACCATCGCGAAGGGCACGCTCACCCCGGCCGGCAAGATCGACCTCGGCAACGACAAGGCGGGGCCGAGCCACGTGGTCTTCACCCGCGACGGCCGCGAGGCCTACCTGACGCGGGACAACGACAGCAAGATCTCGGTCCTGGCCGTCGACGGCAGCACGGTGACGTACACCAAGCGCGACCTGACGGCGGGCATGCGCCCCTACGGGATCGAGATCACGCCGTCCGGCGACGTCGCCGTGGTGGCGAATGTCGGCACCTCGAGCGGCGACCAGGACACGGTCAGCGTCATCGACCTCAGGGCGAGGCCGCCCCGGGTGGTCAACACCGTGACGGTCGGGGCGACGCCGGAGGGCGTGCGCATCTCGCCCGACGGGCGCTTCGTCGCGGTGATCGCCGAGAACGGCAGCAACCTCGCCAAGACCTCCCCCTTCTACGGCGAGAAGGGCTGGCTGCGGATCTTCGCGCTCTCGGGGGTCGAGCTCACGAAGGTCGCCGAGGCGCCGATCGGGCGCTGGTGCCAGGGCGCGGTCTGGACCCGCGACGGGCGCAGCGTGCTCGTCCAGTGCATGATCGACCGCCGGGTCGAGCGCTTCGGCTTCGACGGCACGGCGCTCGCGCCGGCCGAGCCGGTCGCGCTCGGCGCGGGCGGCGCGGGCTTCCGCACCGCCGAGCCGTGACCGCGCGGCCACAGGCGGCCCCGCGCCGGGGCCGCGGGGCGCCGGACGGGGTGCGGGTCGCAGGGCCGTCATGCGACGATGCGAGCGTCCGCGCACGCCCCGCCCGGGACCGTCACGGGCCCTCGCCGCAGGAATCGCCATGCCGTCCCGCGCCCAAACCTGCCTGCTCGTCGTCCTCGGCCTCGGCGCGCGCGCCGTCCCGGCCGCCGCCGGGGAGGTGGCCGGGCCCTTCGGCGAGCGCCTGACCATCGACGACAAGGGCATCACGCTGCAGGCCCCCGGCGAGGCCGCGCGCCTGCGCATCGGCGGGCGCCTGCAGCTCGATTTCGGCACCGGCCGCGTGCAGCAGCGCGGCTTCGGCACGGTGTTCGAGAGGCCGGTCGCGGTGCGCCGCTCGTGGATCGAGAGCTACCTCACCCTGGGCCGGGAGATCGAGCTCGCCTTCCAGTACGATTTCGCCGACGACACGCGCCCGATCCAGGACGCCGTCCTCGCCTACAAGGGCCTGCCGGACACCATCCTGGCCTTCGGCAACATGAAGGAGCCGTTCAGCCTCGACCAGCTGATCAGCGACAACAACACCCTGTTCACCGAGCGCTCGCTCGCCGACGCGTTCGCGCCCGCCCGCAACTTCGGCTTCGCCGCCGGCACCCACGGCGAGCGCTGGACCGCGGTCACGAGCGTGTTCGGCGGCAACGCCAACACGGGCCTCGACGAGGGGGGCGTCGCCTCGACCACCCGCCTGACCTACGCCCCCTACCTGAGCGAGGACCGCACCGGCGTCGTGCATCTCGGGATCGCCGGCAGCTACCGCACGCTGCCCCGCGACGGCAGCCCCCTGAGCCTGTCGAGCCGGTCCGAGGCCTTCCTGTTCGAGCGCCGGATCGTCGACACCAGCGCCATCCGCGACGCCTCCGCGATCGGCCGCCTCGGCCTCGAGGCGGCCTGGCAGAGCGGCCCGCTGCGGATCCAGGCCGAGTACATCCTGACGCAGGTCGGGCGCTTCGGCGGCGCGCCCGCCCTGACCTTCCAGGGCGGCTACGTCCAGGCCGGGCTGGTGCTGAACGGCAGGGGCCGGCGCTACCAGCTGGCCCCGGCCTACGCGACGGAGTACGCGGTCTTCTCGGGCATCCAGCTCGACGACGCGCAGCGCGTCAGCCGCGGCGGCGCCGGGGTGTTCGAGCTCGGCCTGCGCTACAGCGCCCTCGACCTCGAGGACCGCACCGTGCGCGGCGGCATCGAGCAGGACGTCACGGTCGGCCTGAACTGGTACCCGGACCGCAACATCCGCTTCGTCCTCGACTACGTCCGGGCCCACGCGGCGCCCTCGGCGCAGAGCCTCGGCTTCAACCGCCGCACGGTGGATTCCGACGTCTTCATCGGGCGCGCCCAGCTCTACTGGTGAGCCCCCGCGGGCCGCGCCCGATCCTCTGCTTGACCGCCTGCGCGCTCTCGGTGACGTTCTCCTGGATTGCATGAACCATACGCATTGTAATTCTCCTCGGGAGGTTATGGTACGGCAGCGTACCATGATCAAGGGACAAAGTGAGATTATCTCCCGCGGGATGCAGGAGATATAACTACTCGTTCGCCGTCAATATTGCAAGACGACGCTTGAGAGATGTTAGTGCCAAGTCACGGTAGTGGAGCGTTTGCTTCATCTTAAGGTCAGGCTCAACTCCACTCTGCTGGATCACACCGTGTATTTCACCGATAGACCTGGCGATACGTCTGATAAGCGCCTCGCATTCACCTACTGACGTTATGTCAGCGGCGGTCTTCGTCCTATGACTGTCAACCCAGATGGGCTGTCTATGCTTGCCCAAGGCACGCTCCTGTTCATTCCATTCGTCCTGTCGTGGCGTTGTACCATCGGTGTCGCTTCTGTGTCAGGGGTGGTCAGACGTCTTCGTCGTCCAGGATCTCCAGCATCACCCGGAGGTCGGTGCCGACCTCGGTGGGATCGATACCGCGGATGAACTCGGCCGCCATGCGGGCCGCGGCGTCGAGCCCGACGACCTCCCCGCTTATGTCCATACTGCCGACCCGAAGCGCGATCGCCACGCGCGGGCCGGGGGCTGGGCGGGCCGGCGGGTCGTCCTTCCGGAACGGCTCGTCGAGCCACTGGCCGAAGGGCCAGGTCTGGCCGGTGGTGCGGTATCTGTTGGTGCGTGGGCCGGTTGCGAGGTGCTCGTCCTCGCCCGGGAACAGGGTGCTGTCGTACCACTCGCGGTCGGTGAGGAACTGCGGTGCGTAGAACTTGCCGTAGCAGCCGCCGGCAGCCCAGCTCGGGACGTTCTGGGCGGTGAAGCGGTAGACGTATATCCCGCACGCCTGCTCGCAAGAGGGGTGGCTGGGGTAGACGCCGGTGGGCCTATTCATCGAACTCATGCCGCGCATGCACGGCATCCTCGATCGCGGCCTGCTGAGCCGCGGTCAGCTGGTCGAGCACGCATCGGCCGCGCTTCGTGAGCGCCTCGTCGAGGGGCGGAGCGGCCACGGCCCCGGGGCTTCGTGCGAGCCCCTGACGGCCGCGGCAAACCGGCGCTCCCCTGCGTCGGACATCGCTCCAGGCCCCGCCGGCAGGGGCCTTAAGGGCCCGGCTCCAGGCCCCTGCGGGGCCTCAGGGGCCCGGCTCGACCGGGGCCGGCAGCAGCGACGCGGCCACCGCGTCGGGGCTCGCGAAGCACAGGTCCGGCCCGGCCGCCGCGAGGACGTCGGGGCGGGTGTAGCCCCAGGCCACGGCGCCGAAGGCGAGGCCGGCCCGGGTCGCGGCTTGGCGGTCGCGGATCTCGTCGCCCAGGCACAAGGCCCGCGCCGGGGCGACGCCGCTCGCCCGCACCACGGCGCGGAACGTCCGGGCCTTGCCGAACAGGGCGGTCCCGCAGGCGTAGTGGCGGATCAGGGCCGCCAGGGAGGGGCCGAGCACCCGGCGCACCACCGCCTCCCGGTTCGAGCTGACCACCGCCAGGACGATGCCGCCGGCGTGGAGCCGGCGCAGCAGCGCGGGGATGCCCGGAAACAGGCCGAAATCCGCCCCGTCGCGGGCCGCGAGGGCGCGCACGTGGCGGGCGATCAGGGGCAGCTTCCAGCGCGGCACCTCCAGGCGCCGCAGGACGGCCCGGGCCTCGAGGCCCCGGAGCGCCTCGACCTCGTCGGGCGCCGGGCGCCGGAAGCCGTAGCGGTCGGCGACGCCGCCGAGCACGCCGGCGAACCACGGGAAGGTGTCCGCGAGGGTTCCGTCGAAATCCAGGATGGCGAGGCGGTAGGGCGGCTCCGGCGCGCTCACGGGCCGGGACCGGCGCCCCTCACCAGCACACGCGGGGCAGGCGGCGCTTCCAGCGCTGGCCGACGCGCAGGTCGGCATCGGCGAGGCGGCGCTTGGGCCGGCCGCGGGCGTCGGCGGCCTCGAGCGGGTCCGACGCCTCGGGCGGGGGCGGGGGCGCGCTCGCGGGCGCCGCGACCGGGGTCGCCGGGGCCGGCGCCGCGACCGGCACC
>NZ_QOWC01000190.1 GCF_003574465.1 Methylobacterium crusticola | reverse complement strand
CAAGTGAGACACTTTAACTTTGCGCCTACACGAGACGCTCGCAAAAAATCGGCTTATGGAACCGGGTACTTCTGCGAGGATCTTTGAGCAGGCGCAAGGGCCCTTTCCCGTACGCGTACTGCCGTCGACAATCAATTTAAGATCAAGACAGGTCATCATGCAAATAGACCCATCTACGTTTTGGGTCAATGCTGCATGAGCTAAGCCCATGATAGTAAAGCAATAAAGCCTTTCCAAGTTGCAGGCTTAATAATTGTCAAATCTACCCTCAATGCCGCTTCGCGTCGCCGTCCGCATGAGATGTAAGCGCATGTAGTAGCCTGCTCCATCGGGATCGTGCTGATCAAATGCTTTGACGATGTCGACATGCTCATCGACGGGCTCCCAAAGCCGGTCGCGCGCGAGCAGCGGCAGCCGATGCGCCTCCAGGATGATACTGTCCGTCATCGCGTACACCTCGGGAAACAGCTTGTTGCCGGAGAACCCGATGATCTTGGCGTGGAACTCCGCATCGATGCGCGCGCTGAGCTCAAGATCCGAGGCGCGGATAGCGCGTTTCATCTCCTCAACATTGGCCCTGAGCTCGGCCACTTCCGTTGGGGAGACACGCGTAGCGGCCAAGCGTGCCGTGAAGGTCTCAATCAACAGCCTGAACTGGAAGACGTCGACTTGGGAGAAGCGTCCCTGAAAGCGCCATCGCGGTGGGGCACCATGCTCGGCGTGCGGCTGGCAGACGACGGCTCGCCGTCCCGGTTGGATCTCAATGAAGCCCAGGGTCTCGAGGACGCTAAGCGCCTCCCGAAGCGATGGGCGGCTCACCCCAAGGCTCGCCGCCAGCTCGCGTTGCGGCGGAAGGTTGTCTCCTGGAGCGAGTGTTCCCGAAGCGATCATCTCCTGAATGCGACGAACCGCGTCGTGCGACACAGGGAAGCGTTGTGGCAACTGGAGATTTCCACCTTGACGCTCCTCTGAGCTTTCAGTCGTTTCGATCCAGTCGCCCACGCTATCGTCCATTTCCGCCCCTGCTCGCCCCAGCTTACCGGACGTCACGGGCTGGAACAGCATAGGGAGATCGGCGGCGCTCAAGGAAACGTCCGTCTGACTTCTCTCCGACGATCTTGCCCTCTTGGGCCGCGACCTTGCCGCGCAGAAGCGTCATGACTGGCCAACCTGTGACCTGCTGCCCCTCGTAGGGCGTGTAGTCGGTGCCGTGATGCATCAGGGATTGGCTGATCGTTTCCTTCCGATTGGGATCCCAAAGCACGACATCAGCGTCGAAGCCTGGCGCTATGGAGCCCTTCTCGGGGTAGAGGCCATAGATCTTGGCGTGGTTCGTCGACGTGAGCGCCACGAACTCGTTGGCCGTGATGCGGCCTTCAACGACTCCCCTGGAGAACAGGATGGGCATGCGCGTCTCGACGCTCGGGGTACCGTTTGGCACCCATCTAAAAGAGGTTCGGGCTTTCGGGTTAAGCTTGCCCATCTCGCCCTCGTAGAAGAAGGGGCAGTGATCCGACGAGAACGTCTGAAATACACCTGTCTTGATGCCGCTCCAAATGGCTTCCCAACTCGCATGATCTCGCGGAGGTGGGGAACAAACGTACTTGCCGCCACTCTCGTCCATGTTAAGACCTTTTAAATCGTTGGTAGTCAAAGCGATGTACGGGGGCAGGTCTCGCCGTAGATCTTCAGGCCGCGGTTCTGAGCCCAGCGGATCTGCTCCATTGCCTCCCGCCCTGAGACGTGAACCACCATGATCGGCACATCGGTGAGCTCCGCATGACTGATTGCACGATGGGTGGCTTCCCGCTCGACGCTCTCCGGCCGGGACACTGCGTGGTAATATGGTGCCTTACTGCCAGCGGCCTCGAGCCGCTCCGTCATGAATTTGATCGCGTCATAGCCTTCGCAGTCGACCATGACGAGCGCCCGGCAGTTGCGCGCGCAGCTGAACACCTCGAGCAGCTGCCGGTCATTGAGCGCCATGTCGTCGTAGGTCCTGAAGACCTTGAACGAGGTATATCCGTCATCGACTAGCGCCGGCAGCTCCTGCGCGAGCACCGAGGGAGTCGGATCGGTGATGATCAAGTGAAAGCCGTAATCGCAGAAGGATTGTCCATCTGCCTCCTCGTGATAGTCCACAACCGAGCCTCGTAAGGAGGCACCTCGCGGCTGGAGCGCGAAGGGGATCACCGTCGTGTTGTCGCCCGCGATGGCCGAGCGAGTGCCAGTCTCGAAGCCGTCGGCCATGGTGGGGCCGCCGAAGGCGGGCTGGGCCAAGTGGACGTGGCTGTCGATACCGCCTGGCATGACCATCAGGCCGCACGCGTCGATCGTCTTGGCTCCGTCATCGAGGTTCTCAGTCACCGCGACGATCTTGCCGCTGCGGATGCCGACGTCAGCCATGAAGGAATCCGAGGCGGTGACAACGGTTCCGCCCCGAATCACCACGTCGAACTGGCTCATGGATGGCTCCTTTTAAGCAGCGTCGACAAGGATGCCTCGGGCGGTGACGGTCACGATCTCGCAGTCGGCGTCGCTCCCCTCCTGCCAAGATTGGACGAGGAACTGAGCCGCCCTGCCGAGCGCCGCGATCGGGTGGTGCCACAATCCTGGCCGGTAGATCACGCCCTGACGCGACGCGCAGCGGAATGCGGTGAGGGTCTCGAAATCCGGTCCGCCGTTAGACCTGCTCAGGCAAACGATGACCGCGTGGTCACCGCCGCCGAGCGGCATGATGAGCTGGGGGCTGTTGGCATGGCGTTCCAGGATGCGGAGAGCTCGCAAGTCTCGCGCCTCCGCGTCGTAGATCGAGGTGACTAGCCGGAAGCCGGCACGCGCGTCGGCTGCGGCGAAGGCATGGACATCGTGGCGCAGGGCTGTTCCCTCGTTCACGGCAGTGGTGGGGCGGTTCATCTCCACGAGCGTGCCAAAAGGCGCGAAGGCGTCGCGGCTGACCGGCCGCAAGCGCAGCTGCGTGATGGTATTCGGCATGGGTTGGATCATCACACCATCACGTCGCCGCCGTTCGGCGACAGGTTCTGCCCGCAGAAGTTGCGCCCTCCCACCTCCGAGGCGAGCAGCAGCGCCGTTGGTGCGATTTCCTCCACTTGGCCGAAGCGGCCGACAGGGAGTTGCGCCATCTTCATGGCGCGCCAGTCGTCAGACAGGCTCGACAGGATGTCGGTTTCAACGGGTCCCGGCGCGATGGCGTTCACCATGACGTTGTGCCGGGCGCCTTCGTAGCTGAGCGCCCGGGTGAAGCCCACGATGCCGGCCTTGGCAGCGCAATAATGCGCGAGCCCCGGCGCGCCCTTGTAGGCGAGTTGCGACGACGTGAGAATGATGCGGCCGTAGCCCCTCTCCACCATTCCGGCGAAGAAGGCTTGCGTGATCAGGAATGTCCCGCGTAGATGAACCCCGATCATACGGTCCCATTCGGCAAGTGTGATATCAATAAAAGCCTTATCGCCGCCGATGCCAGCACAGTTCACTAGAATATCAACAGGACCTAATAGGTCATCGCACCAAGCCTTGACCTCAACCACCGAGCTTTCGGAGGACACGTCGCACTCTACAGTTGAGGCGTCGTAACCTTGTGCTATCAAGGTGGTCACCACTTCGGCAGCCTGAGCCGCACGTTGGTGATGACCGATACCTACCTTCGCGCCGTGGGCGGCGAACAGATCCACGATGGCGCGGCCGATGCCGCTGTTACCGCCGACCACGAAGGCGGTTCGGCCAGCAAGCGAGAAGGTTTCCATCGATACATCCTCAGGAGGCGGACTGATCAGCGAGCCAGGCTGCATAGGCGCGGATGCCGGACTCGAGGCTGTGGCGGGGTGCGTAGCCTAAGTCCCGCTCCGCCGCCGCGATTTCGAAGCGCTGCTGCACGTCGTCGAACGGATCGGGGCCAGCGCCCAGCTCGATGTCAGCGCGGGGAAAGATGGAGCGAACCAGATCCGCGACCTCGCCTAGCGTCATGTATGTGCCGCCTGTGATCGTGTAGATCCGCCGCGGCAGATCGGTTTTGTCGAAGGCCGCCACGAGCGCGCCGGCGGCGTCCTCGACGTAGATGTACTGTCTGGGAAAGTCACGGCCGAACGGCAGGCGCGTGGGACGGCCCGCTTGGGCATCGGTGATCATGGTGCGGATTGCGCAATCCGTGCTGCGGCGAGGCCCGTAGACCCACGACAGACGCAGGCTCGTGCCATCGAGGCCGTACTGGGCCGCGTAGGCTGACACGAGTTGCTCGCCTGCCACCTTGCTGGCGCCGTACACGGTCGTGGGCCGCATCGCGATGTCCTCCGGCACCGGCGCGGGCGGCGTTGGTCCGTATGCGCTGGTGGAGGAGCAGTAGACGAGGCGGGAGGCTCCCTGCACCCGGGCCACTTCCAACACGTTGGCGGTGCCAACGATGTTGACCGCCACCATAGAGAACGGATTATCGCGAGCCACCATTGGCCCTGAATGGGCGCCGCAGTGAATGACCCCCTCGAGCCCGTCCCGCGCGAGTTCGTGGAGCCGGTGGACGTCGCCGAGGTCGCATTCCGTGATCGGACTGCAGGTGCCGCGCCCCGGCGTGCGATCGACCGCGATGACGCGGTTGCCGCGCGCCTCCAGCATCTGCCGGACCATGTTGCCCAAGAGGCCGGCGGCCCCCGTGACGAGGATCGGTGCCTTCTCGGACATCACACAACCTGCTTGAGGGATGCGGGGTGCGCTGGAAGGTCTCCTTCGATGGGGAGCTCTGCAGCCAGCAGCATCTTGGTGTAGGGGTCCTGCGGCGCCGAGAAGATGCGCTCTGTCTCCCCGTGCTCGACGATCTTGCCGTAGCGCATGACGGCGACGTTGTGGGCGAGCGAGCGCACTGAGTTGAGGTCGTGGGTGATGAACAACGCCGACAGGCCGATGCGCGCCTGGAGCTCGCGCACGAGGTCGATGATCTGGGCACGGACCCGGATGTCGAGCGCGGTGGTGGGTTCGTCAAAGACCACGAAGTCGGGATCGGTGGCGAGCGCACGCGCGACCCCGACGCGCTTCTGCTCGCCGGCCGTGAGCTGGTGCGGGTAGAGTGTCCGCACGCGGCGGGGCAGGTGCACGAGGTCGAGCAGCCGCTCCACTTGGGCTGCGCGCGGAGCCCGCCCGCCGTCGGCCAGCAGCGCGAGAGGCTCGCTGACCAAGTCCTCGACCTGCCAGCGAGGGTTGAGCGCCACGTACGGCTCCTGGAAGACGACCTGGAGGCGCCGCCGCATCCCACGGAACGCGCGTTCGGTCAGGCCTAGGATCTCCGTTCCGTCGAACACTGCCGACCCCGAGTCCGCGGGAAGCAGCTTGAGCAAGCACTGTCCGACGGTAGTCTTCCCCGACCCGCTCTCTCCGACGAGAGCCAGGGTCTCCGCTTGGCGGACCGAGAAGGAGACACCGTCGATGGCGCGCACCACGGTCTGGCCGCCATCCACCACGAAGGTCTTGCGTAGATCCTTGACGTCGAGCAGAGGCGGGTGCTCAATGGCACCGTCAGCTCCGGCCGCGTCCATGGGCGTGGGCCGCACCTTCGCGGCGTCCAGCAAGGCTTGGCTGTAGGGCGTCTCGGGCCCGCGCAGGAACGCGGTCACCGGCTTCATCTCAACGAGGTGACCGCCTTGCATGATGCCGACCCGGTCGCAGTAATGCGACACGATGCCGAGATCGTGGGTGATCAGCAGCACGCCGAGACCGAGTTCCCGTCCCTTGCTGGCGAGCAGATCCAGTACCTGGGCCTGGATGGTGGCGTCGAGCCCTAACGTTGCGTCGTCGGCCAGGATCAGCTTGGGACCGGCGATCAGGGCCATGGCGATGATGATGCGCTGGGCCATACCGCCCGACATCTCGTGCGGGTACGCGTCGAAGCGGGCCTCCGGATTGACGATGCCGACCTGGCGGAAGACGTCAATTGTGCGCCGGCGCGCCTCAGCCTTGCCGACCTTGTGGTGCGCGCGGAGCACACGCATCACCTGAGTTCCCACGGTCGCAACGGGGTCGAGGAGGAGCTTGGCATTGGTGCCAATCAGCGCCACCTCGCCGCCGCGGAGTTCGCGCTTCTCGGCATCCGAGAGCCCGCTCACCGAGCGCCCCTCCACTTGGATCTCGCCTCGCACGACGCGGCCTCCCGGAGGCAGCAAGTCAATGATGGCGCGGGTCAGCACGGACTTACCGGCGCCGGTCTCGCCCACGATGCCGACGATCTCGCCCCGCCCAATCCTGAAGCTGACGTCGGTGAGCACGGAGCCCGCTCCACCGAAGGCGACCGTGAGGTTCTCGACCTTGAGGAGGGATACGTTGGCCGAGCCGCTCACGATATCGTCTCCGCGCTGGGATCGGTCACCGCGCGTGCGTAGTCGCCGAGGAGCGCGAAGCACAGCACCGAGAACACGATGGCCAGACCCGGAAACAGCGCCACCCACCATACGCCCAGGATCATCAGCTGGGCGCCGGTGCTGACCATGAGCCCCCATTCAGGCGTCGGCATGCGCACGCCCGCGCCGATAAACGACAGGCCGGCGGTGAGCAGGATCGCCATGCCAATGCTGATCGAGACCTGCACGATCACGGGCGTTAGCGCATTCGGCAGGATGTGGCGGAACATGATCGACAAGTCCGTAGCGCCGCTGCAGCGTGCCGCGCTGATGAACGGCCGCTCGCGGAGCGACAGGACCTCGGCACGGATGAGGCGCGCGAACATAGGGATGAAGAGCACGGCCAGCACGATGGCCACGTTCCACACCTCCTGCCCGAGAACGGACACGAGCGCCATGCCGAGCACGAACACTGGGAAGGATTGAATGAAGTCGAAGGCGCGCATGACGAGCGAGCTCAACGGGTTCTTGTAGAAGCCGATCACCAAGCCAATCGGCACGCCGATCGCAAAGGCCCCTGCAACCGCCACGATGCTGATGAGCAGGTTGATGCGCGTTGCGAACACCACGCGCGAGAAGATGTCCATGCCCGACACATCGGTGCCGAACCAGTGGGCTGTGGACGGCGGCTGGAGGGAGTTGAGCGGGTCGGCGTCGACGGGCGAGTAGGGCGCGATCGCGGGCGCGAACACGATGGCAACGATCTGCAGGACAAGGAGGAGCAGCCCGATCGCGGCTGCCGCGCCGAGATGCCGGCGCATGGAAGCGGGTAGGCGTGTCATACCTTGATCCTCGGATCCGCGAATTCGTAGAGGATGTCGACCACCATGTAGACGAGCAGGATGAAGGCGGCTGCGACCAGCACGAAGCCTTGCAGGGCCGGATAGTCACTGTTCGTCACGGCTTGCACCGCGTACTGGCCAAGGCCACCCCAGGCGAAGATGGTCTCAACCAGCACGGCCGCGCCGAGCAGGAACCCGAACAGGAAGCCGACGAGCGTGATGATGGGCGGCAGGCTGTTGCGCAACGCGCTGCGCACGATCACGCGCTCAGGCAGGCCGCAGGCGCGGGCGTGGCGGATGAAGTCGGAGCGATAGACGTCGCCGAAGACCGTCCGAGTCAGCTTCATCAGCGCACCTGCGTTGACGATCGTCAACGTCAGCACCGGTAGAGCGAGCCGGGCTGCGGCCGAGCCGAGCGCCTCCCAGTTGCCCGTCAGGAGGCTGTCGACCGTGTAGAAGCCGGTGATCCGCTGCGGCGGGGTCAGCAGCGCGTCGATGCGGCCGAACGGCGCCGGCGCGATCCCGGCGAGCGAGAACAGGAAGAAGATGAGGAGAAGCGCGACCCAGAAGTCCGGGATGGCGCCCGCGGCGAGCCCATAGATGCGGCTCGCGTGATCGATGATGCCGCCGCGCCGCACCGTGGCGGCGACCGCGACTGCGACGCCGATGAGGATCGTCACCAGCATCGCCCAGACAATGAGCTCGAGCGTGGCCGGGGCGCGCTCCTGGAGGTCTGTCAGCACCGGGTTAGATGTGAAGATGGAGGTACCGAGGTCACCGTGCACAACGTTGCCAACATAGTGCAGGAACTGCACCCAGATGCTGTCGTTGAGGCCGAGGCGCTCGCGCAAGCTCTGGATGGCCTCAGGCGTCGCCATGTTGCCGAGAAGCAGGAGCGTCGGGTCGCCCGGTAGCAACCGGATCAAGATGAACGTCACCAGCATGACCCCAAACATCTGAGGGACCAGGATGCCGACCCGGCTCAGGATGATCCGGAGAGGTCGCGGCAACCGCCGCCACATCGAGAAGAAGCTTTTCACATCTCACTCCCCCTTTGGAACTCCGCGCCGCCCGCCGGCACGAAGACGCGAGTTTCCTTCCACGGGATTGGGAGGCCTCACTCCTTGTAGAAGTCGTACCAGTTGTTGCCGTTGGGCGTGTACCAGGAGTAGCCCTTCACGCTGGCTCGCGTGGCGAGTTGGTAGCCGGGGTTCATCAGGAACACCCAAGGCGCCTGCTCTATGACGATTTCTTGTACGCGGCGCATGCCCTCGACGCGCTTCGCCTCGTCGGTCGTGGTCAACCCGGTATTGATGAGCTGATCTACCTCGGCGCTCTTGAAGCGCGAGTAGTTGATGAGCGAGCTGCTGTTGAGCCAGAGGTTGGCCACGTAGGCTGCATCGGGCACGATGGCCATATCGCGGAAGAAGTACATGGGCATTTCGCCCTTGGTGTACTTGTCTACCAACGTCGAGGCCGGCAGTTTCTGAAGCTCAACTTCCACTCCGGCTCTAGCGAAGGCGGTCTTGAGGACGAGAGCGATCTCCTCCTCGATGGGCTCACCCGTCCGATAGCCGATCTGCGTCCTGAAGCCATCGGGTAGGCCAGCCTCCCTCAAAAGTCCCTTCGCTTTCGCGACGTCGTAGCCGTATTTGAAATAGCCATCGGTAAAAGCAGGATAGATTTCGGAAATGGGACTCTTGGTGGGTCTCGCTGTGTCGAAATAAACAGCCTTCAATATATCGTCGCGTGGGACGAGGTAGTTCATGGCTTGGCGGACCTTCGTATTGTCGAAGGGCGGCCTCCCGTTGAACATCTCCACGCGGTGGATATAATTGCCGTACACTTTCCAGATCTTCACGCTCGGGATCTTCGCGAGCAGGTTCAGCTCGCGCGGCACGAGCCACTCGGCCACGTCGACCGAGCCAGCCTGCAGCGCCGCCACACGATTCGACGAGGTCGGCATCTCGCGGAAGATGACGCGTCGCAGCGTCGGAGCACCGCGCCAGTAGTTCGGGTTCGCCTCGTAGCCGACTTCCTGGCCGGGGACATTCTTGACAACATGGTAAGGTGCGAACGAGGCCGAATGATTGGCCAGCCACTTCGATGCCCAGGGATCTTCATTCGTCACGTGCTTCTTGACCTCGGCGGCGTCTAAGATGCCGAGGTCGTTGTTCACCCAGATGCGATCGAGCAGCGGTGAAGGATGAGGGATTGACACCTGCACGGTCTGAGCATCGATTTTCTTAAAGGCCTTGTCGAACTCCTCGATTTTGAGGACCTGAGTCATGTACCACCGGAAAGTCGCCTTGAGGTTCCAGCCCCGCGAGAAGGTCCACATCAGGTCGTCGGCTGAAAGCTCGTTGCCGTCGTAGCTCTTCACACCCGTGCGCAGGTGGAAGGTGATGGACGTCTTGTCCGGCGACAGGTCGTAGGTTTCGGCGATGCCGCCGACGATCTTGCTGAAATCCTCGATTGTGATCCCATCGCTGTTCTTGGCCGGTGCATAGTTCAGCAGACGCTCGTAGATGTTGCGCCGCGCCTCATGACTCGCTTCCGTGGGTGGATATTCCTGATCCAGCGACTCGGGGGTGCGCGGCCCGGCCACGATGAGGGTGGTCTTGGCGTCCTGGGCTGCGGCCGGAGCCGCATACCCACCCACGATCGCCACGGCCAAGGCGACCGAGATGCCGGCCCACGAGCTCCAAGAGCTATGGTCAGTCCGGCCTGACCAAGGGACCCCGGCCTTGACTCCCTTACCTGTCAGCCAGAGCGCACCATCGTGTCGAACTGCTTGCAGTTTCAGCATCACGATGCTCCTCTATCGTTGCTGAGCGCTCCAGCCGGGACATCGGGCGGAAGCACGCATCGCTGACGACCATGCTATTTGGCCTTACCAGAATGTCGATGTCAAATTTTGGTCAGACCAAGATTTGCAGATAGGCACTTTGAGTGCCGTTTAATCATCATGAGCACCATGTATCCAACCGTCGCCGTTGGTGGTGAGCTGGGCCCCGCTCCATACCCGTAAGCAAACTTTGCCATATATCCAGAAAACGACCGGACACTGTTGGCGAAGTCGGCAGCTAAGCCGTGAGTGCCTTGAAGCGTGAGGTGCGCGTGGGGGCCAGCGGCCGCAGCGCGAACCAAGCGGCAAGGCGATCCAGGTTGAGAGCGGCCGCCGTCGCCACACTCTGGAGGGTCGTCTTGGCCAGCCCACGGTAGCGGGCCCGGCGCAGGCCGAAGCGGCGCACGCCCTGCGAGATCGTCGCCTCGATGCCTTGCCGCTGCCCGTAGAGCCGCCGCCCCTCATCGCTCTCCAGACGCTCTCGCGCACCTGCCAGGGCCTCATGCTCAGCGCGCGGATGCAGGCTGAGCCGGCGGCTCCCCGCCCGGGTGCAGCGCGGTTTGGCGGAACACGCCCGGCAGACGGCAGGGCTGACGCCCCCGCGGATGAACGGCCGTCCGCTCGCCTTGTCCCGGTAGGCGCGCCAGCTCGTGCTCTCACGGCTCTTGGGGCACCTCACGCGCTGGTGCTCCCAGCCGACCGCAATGTCGGTGACGTGGAACGCTCCTTCCTCCCTCGTCTGCCATCCCTGCCTCGGCCGGGCGGGGCCGACCAGGATGACGCCGTACCGCTCGCGTGCCGCAACCAGGTGCTCAGCGCTGACGTAGGCCGCATCGACCAGGTGCTCGGAGGGGATCAGATCCAGGCCTGCCAGTCCGGCATGGATCGCGCCGGTGCGCATCGCTTCGTGCACGTTGGCCGGTGTGGTGCCGGTGTGAACGACCAGCCGAGGCAGGTTAGGGTCGCAGGTCTCGGTCAGGTGGACCATGTATCCGGTCCACGCCGTTCCAGACTTGGCCCGGAACCGGGCCTCGACGCCGTAGGGCGACTCGATCCGGTCGCCGGGCCGACGTCCCTGCACCGGCCGGAGCCGGACGCTGGTACCGGCGGGCGGGCTGCCCTCCCGTTCGCGCGCGAAGTGCCGTGCCCACACCCGGCGCAGCACGGCCACGGCTGGCGCGGCCGCCGCGAGGGGTGGGGAGCCTGCACCAGCCAGCGCATCGAGCAGGCGATAGCCGTCGGCTCCGACCTGGAGCACAACCGCCTCGCGCTTGGGTCCGGCCTCCGGCAGGCGCGCGTCTTCGATGCAGCGGTCGTGGCGCGTGCCACTCGGGCGGGGCGAGGCTCCGCAGCCAGTCGGGAGCGAGGGTCGCGACGGTGTTGAGCGCCGCCCGCAGCGTCTCGGCCAGCAGTTCCACGCGGTTGAGGTCGCGCACTGCGGCCAGCACGTGGGTGCGGTCGGTCCGTTGACGCCCGCGCGCCTTGAGCACGCCCTGGTCGCGCGCGTCATCGAGTATGCAGGTCAGCAGCCGTTTGGTTGCCTCGTGCTGCAGCAGTCGGCCGCGAAACTCACACAGGACGCTGTGGTCGAAGCCGGGATCGGCCAGATCAAGACCCAGCAGGTACGTCCAGTCGATCCGGGCCCGAACCGCGTCAGCTGCCTGACGGTCGCTGAGGCCTTCGCGAAACTGCAAGAGGGTGACGAGGGCCAAGCGCCAGGGTGCGCAGGCCGGGTGGCCGCGGGCGGGATAGAGGTCAGCGAACTCGGCATCAGCGAAGATCGGGCCGAGCCGCGTGCGCAGAAGCAGGTAGGGGTTGCCACGCCGGAACGCCGTTTGAGCGACGCGGGCGGTATCCTCGGGCACTGGCGGCAGCGAGAGTTGGGGTCGGAGCGACATAGGCGACCTCCGAACGGGACGGCCAGCCTACACCCTCAGGCCCGTTCCAAGAATTCGCCAGCAGTGTCCGGTTGTTTTATTGCTAGTGGAACCCGAGCAGCGGAATGACCGCTCGGGATGGTGAGCCTTCGTGGGGTTGCCGCCCGAAAGCCGACATTCAGCTTGGCACCCATTGCGGCAGGTCAGGCGGCTCCAGCCACTTCTCCGAAGCGGATGTTGCAGCAGCTCAGCTTAGCGGTCTGAGCAGCGCCACGAGCAGACCTTCTTATCTGGCTGAGGTGATTGGCGCAGCCTCAGGCATTAGCGCCACCGTCGACAGTGATGGCCGAGCCCGTGATCTGCCGACCCGAGGGGCCGGCGAGAAACACGACTGCCGCGCCGACGTCCTCGGGCTTCCCGAACCTGCCGAGCGCGTTGAAGCCCAGCTGCGCCTCGGCGTTGGGCCCTGTGGCCGGGTTGGCGTCGGTGTCGGTCGAGCCGGGATGGACCAGATTGACCGTGATGCCGCGCGGGCCGAGCTCCCGCGCGAGGCCCTTGTTGAAGGACACGAGGGCCGACTTTGTCAGCGAATAGACCGTCAGCCCTCCGAAGGGCACGCGCTCGGCGAGGGTGGAGCCAATCGAGACGATGCGCCCACCGTCGGGAAGGTGGGACAAGGCCGCTTGGGAGGCCAGGACGACTGCCCGAACGTTGACGTTCAGCAGCGCGTCGATGTCGGCGAGCGGGATCTCGGCGACCGGCCCGGCCCGGCCGATGCCGGCGTTGTTGACCAGGATGTCGAGCCCGCCGAGCGTCTCGGCCGCCTCGTCCACGGAACGCCTGACGGCCGCGGGGTCGGCGCTGTCCGCCTGGATCGCGAAGCCTCGGCCGCCGAGACGCTCGATCCTCGCCACCACCTCTCCGGACCGCCCGGCAGATGTCTCGTAGGTGACCGCGACGTCGGCCCCGGCCTTGGCCAGGGCCTCCGCGATGCCCGCGCCGATGCCGCGCGAACCCCCGGTCACCAGCGCACGCTTGCCTCTCAGATCGCTCATCATGCTCTCTCTGTCGCCGAAGATCGCGAGTCCTCGGGCCGGTTACCCGGCGGCCGGAACCGACGTGTTGAGGAGCTGCTGCTCCCAGAGGTAGGCGATGCCGCTGCCGGCGGCGTGCTGCTTGAGCACCTCGGTGAACGTGACGGCGCTCTCCAGGCGGGCCCAGTCGCGCTGCCATTCGGCCGCCAGCGCCAGCCAGGTCATCATGTTCACGCCGGCCCGGATCATGCGCTGGATGGCGACCTCGTGGGCCTCGAGTGAGGTGCCGCCGGAGGCGTCGGTGATGACCGTCACGTCCCAGCCTTCGCCCGCGGCCTGGATCGCCGGCATCGCGACGCAGATCTCGGTCCACAGCCCGGCGATGATCAACTGCTTGCGGCCCGTAGCCTTGACGGCGTCCACGACCTTCGGATCCTCCCAGGTGTTGATGAACGTCCGATCGATCACTTCCTGGCCCGGGAAGACGTCGGTGACCTGCGGGAAGATGACGCCGCCGCGTTCGGCGATGACGCTTGTGAGGATGGTAGGCACACTGAACACCTTCGCCGACTTCGCCAGGGCGGTCGTGTTGTTCACGAGCATGTGCGGATCGTGGCTGTTCAGGTTCGCGAGCTGGTAAGGCTGGTGATCGATCAAGACAAGGACTGAGTCCTCGGGGCGAAGTAGAGAGTCGAGTCCGTTCCGAAAAGCCATGTCCGAGATAAACCTCTGTTGGCGTTGGGCTTTGGCAAGCCACTCATTGACCGCCGTGTTGCCTGGGTTGACAGTGGCAGTTCTGATTTCGGTGCGATAGGGTGGCATTCAGCTACAGCGTGTCGTCAAATGGGGAACGGCGTCTTGGAGATCGAGGACCTGCGTACCTTCGTCGAGGTCGCCGACACCGGGGGTATCTCGTCGGCCGCACGCCGCCTCGGCGTGTCGAAGTCCATCGTCAGCCGAAGGCTTATCCGACTGGAGGCCGATCTCGGCGTCCAGCTCCTCGCCCGCAACACGCACGGCGCCTCGCTGACGGAGGCCGGGGCCACTTTCCGGGATCACGCGGCACGGGTCTGCGCCGAGATCGACGTCGCGAGGGAAACGGTGTCACCAGGCGGCGATCTCCGTGGCCGCCTGCGCGTAGCCATGCCGCTGACGTTCGGCCCGACACATTTCGCGCCGGTGATCGCGGAAATGGCCCGGCGCCATCCGCTGCTCCACGTCCATGCGACCTACGGTGACCGCTTCGTCGACCTCATCGCGGAGGGCTTCGATTGCGCAGTTCGGGTCGGGTACCTCGCGGACTCAAACCTGGTCGCGAGACGCGTCGGACCGATCCACGGGAACTTCGTCGCGAGCCCGGACTACGTCAGGGCGCACGGCTCGCCGGAGACGCTCGCGGAACTCGCCGGCCATCAGGCCCTGATGCAGGGGACAGAGACTTGGCAGTGCACGGACGGCGACGGGATCAGGACGTTCCGTCCGCAGGGCCGCTTCAAGGCGGACAACGGCGTCGCTCTTGCGGCGGCGGCCGCGGCAGGCCTCGGCATTGCTTGGCTCCCCGACTGCATCACCTACGCGTACATCGCCTCGGGCAGGCTCGTGCGGGTCATGACGCGACATGCACCGCCGCCGGCGGCCGCCTACGTCGTTCGGCCACCCGGCCTGCATGCCGCCCGCAAGGTGCAAGTCCTGACCGAACTGCTGATCGAGCACTTCGAAAGCTCGCCGGAGCTCTGGGGCCTGGACGCCGCGATGCGCAGGCGCGGTGCTTGAAGGGAGGCGTCCCGCATTCCGCGACACCGTTCGACGCCTCGGGCGACTACCCGCGCCACGCGGCCGCCGGCAAGACGGGACGACCGGCTCTCGACGTGACGACCCGTCCACGCCGCTCCGGATCGAGAGGATGACGTCATGAGCTGGAACCCGGCCCTGGAACCGCACTGTCCCGACGAGGTGGGCATCGACGCGGTCGAGACGCTCATCGTTCCCCGCGCGCGGGACCTCGGCGGCTTCGAGGTCCGGCGCGCCTTGCCGGCGCCGAACCGGCAGATGGTCGGGCCGTTCATCTTCTTCGACCAGGCCGGGCCCGCCGAACTGCTGACGGGCCAGGGCATCGACGTCCGGCCGCATCCGCATATCGGTCTGGGCACCGTCACCTACCTCTACCGTGGCGACTTCCATCACCGCGACAGCACCGGGGCCGACCAGGTCATCCGTCCCGGCGCGCTGAACTGGATGGTGGCGGGACGCGGCGTCACCCATTCGGAACGCACCACGGCGACGGCGCGACGCGGGCCAAACAGCCTGTTCGGGATCCAGACCTGGCTCGCCCTGCCTGAGAGCCACGAGGACGCGGCGCCGACGTTCGAGCATCACGGCAAGGGGGCGCTGCCGGTGATCGAGGACCGGGGCGTCTCCCTGCGCCTGATCCTCGGGATCGCCTACGGCAAGACCGCCCCCGCGACGATGTTCTCCGAGACCTTCTACGCCGACGTGATGCTTGAGGCGGGGAGCCTACTGCCGATGCCGGACGATCACGAGGACAGGGGCATCTACGTCGTGGACGGCTCGATCTCGGTCGCTGGCCGGGACTACGGGGCATCCCGGATGGTGGTCTTCCGCCCGGGCGACAGGATCACTGTCGCCGCGGGTGACCGGGGCGCGCGGTTGATGATCCTCGGCGGAGCGACGCTTGCCGGACCACGCTACATCTGGTGGAACTTCGTCGCCTCCTCCAAGGAGCGCATCGAGGCCGCGAAGGCGGAATGGCGCGCGCAGAAGTGGGGCGAGGGGCGCTTCGACCTTCCGGCCGGCGACCGGGACGAGCCCATCCCCCTTCCGGATTGACGGGGGACGAACGTACCCCGTCCGGCGACGCCTGCTCACCCATGTATCGCTGCCGATGGCCCCTTGCTGTAGGCCTGAGGGCTACGCCCCCTCTCGGTGCGAGACGCATAAATGATGGACGAGGGGATGAGTGTCAGGGCCGCCCGATCATACGGCTGCGGAACCTAGCTGTGCAGTCCCGGTGTGTGATGGTGCATCATCGATCCTGACGCGTCAGGAGGAGGATGGCCTGTGGCAAGCGTTCTTCACGGCAGCGCCCGCCCGGGCCGGATGCGTGGGTGGACGACCCAGTAGGGGGTGGGCGTCGAGCATCGGCCCGGAGGGTTGAACCAGCGCGTCGCTCGTCAGGACGTCGGCGGCAAGCACGAGCGACAGGAGCGCTATCCCCTGACCCGCAATCGCGGCCTGGATGACGTGACCTTCGTCGCTGAAGCGAATGCCCGCGCTGCCATTGACTTCGGTGATCCCGGCCTTCCGCAGCCAGGCCGGCCATGTCGGCGTCTCGTCGGTCGGGTGGGGCCACTCGAAGTGCAGCAGCGGGTAGCTTGCCAAATCTCTCTCGGATCGAACCGCGAGGCGAGGACTGCAAGCGGGTGCGACCCGGTCGACCACCAGCCTGTGGCCGTCGAGGTCGGGATGAGGGGGGCGGCCCGGCGGATACCCCCGGGTGGGTACCTGTCTGGTTGTGAGACCTCCTTGACATCGGC
>NZ_QOWC01000189.1 GCF_003574465.1 Methylobacterium crusticola | reverse complement strand
GTCCGGCCCCGGGCGGGGCCGGCCAGCCCGGCGCGGCCGTGGCGTACCCGGCGGGCGAGGGCGGGCTCGGGCCGGCCATCGGCCTCCTGCGCGGCCTCGCGGCCGGCCGGGTCGCGGGCCCCCACGCCCTCTCGGACCTCGCCGACCGCTTGCGCGCCGCGCTCTACGGCGTGGTCCTGTACGATCCGGCCGAGATCGGCGCCCTGGCGGTCGAGATGCTCAACGGGCTCGTGCGCGACGTGTCCGAGACGACCCGCTGCTTCGCCCTGTCCCTCGGCGATCCCCACCAGGGAAGCGCGGTGGCGCAGGTCTCCGCCTGGACCACCGGGCAGGCGCCGCGGGTCGGCTTCGGCCGCGGGCGTCCCGAGCACGATCCCTGGCGCTTCGACAGCGCCCGGCAGGCGGCCTCCGGCGAGGTGGACGCCGCCCTCTGGCTCGCCACGCTGCCGGTCCCGCGCCCGTCCTGGATCCGGGCCCTGCCGACCGTCGCGCTCCTCGGGCGGGCCGCCGGCGACGAGGCCGCCGTGGTGATCGCCGTCGGGGTGCCGGGCGAGGGCGTCGGCGGCGCCCTCTGGCATCCCGGCCGCGCCGCGATCGCCTGGCAGCCGGCCGCGCGGGCCGGGCCGGTCCCCCCGGCCGCCGACGTCCTCGGCGCCCTCCACGACCGGATTCCCGCCAGCCCGGAGAGCCCCGCCTCATGTTGACCCGCATCGCCGGCGGCCGGGTGGTCGATCCGACCGCCGGGCGCGACGCCGTCAGCGACGTCTGGATCGAGGACGGCCGCATCGTCGGCCCCTCCGACCGCGTCCCGGACCGCACGGTCGACGCCTCGGGCTGCGTCGTGATGGCGGGCGGCATCGAGGTGCACTCGCACATCGCCGGCGGCAACGTGGTGCTGTCGCGCCTGCTGCTGCCCGAGCTCGGCCTGAGCGAGCCCGGCGCCCTCAACCCGCACGGCTCGGGCGCCGAGATCGGCGCCCTCTACGCCCGGATGGGCTACACCACGGCGGTCGAGCCGGCGATGCCCCCGGCCAACGCCCTGGCGACCCAGCTCCAGCTCGCCGACATCCCGCTCCTCGACCGGGGCGGGCTGTGCGTGATGGGCAACGACGACCACCTGCTCCAGCTCCTGCGCGACGGCGCGGGCGCCGAGGCGGTGCGCGACCTCGTGGCGCTCAACCTCGCGACCTCGCGGGCGCTCGGGGTCAAGGTCATCAACGCCGGCGGCGCCGACGCCTTCAAGGACGGCGCCGTGCGCTTCTCCCTCGACGACGCGGTGCCGGCCTACGGCCTCACGTCGCGCGCGATCCTCGACGGGCTCCTGGACGCCGTCGAGGCGCTCGGCGTGCCCCACCCGCTGCACGTCCATTGCAGCAACCTCGGGCTCCCGGGCGCCGACGACAGCCTGGTCGAGACCCTGGAGGCGGCGGGCGGGCGCCGCATCCACTTCGCCCACGCCCAGTTCTACGCCTACGCGGCGCTCGACCCCGAGAACCCGCTCACCGGCGGCTTCGCGTCGGCGGCCCCGCGCATCGCCGAGGCGCTGGCCCGCCACCCCAACGCCACGCTCGACGTCGGCCAGGTGGTGTTCGGCCAGACCGTCACCCTCTCGCTCGACATCCTGCGCCAGTTCTCCGGCCGCAAGGCCGCCACGCCGCGCAGGTGGATCCTCCACGCCGGCGACGCGGAGGGCGGCGGCGTCGTGCCGTTCCGCTACCGCGACCGGGGCCCGACCTCCTCGCTGCAATTCGCGATCGGCCTCGAGCTCATGCTGCTCTCGCCCGATCCCGAGCGCACGATCCTCACCACGGACCACCCGAACGGCGGCCCCTTCACGGCCTATCCGCGCATCCTGCACCTCCTGATGGACAAGGAGGCCCGCGACCGGGAGCTCGCCGGCCACCCGCGGGTCGCGGCCGAGCGCTCCGGCCTGCCCGCGATCGAGCGGGAATACACCCTCTCGGAGGTGGCGCAGCTCACCCGGTCGGGCCCGGCCAAGCTCCTCGGCCTCCTCGACCGCGGCCACCTGCGCCCGGGGGCCCGGGCCGACGTCGCCGTCTACCGGGACCAGCCGGACCGCACCGCGATGTTCTCGGCCGCCCACCGGGTCCTCAAGGACGGCGAGGTGATCGTGGAGGACGGCGTCGTGGTGTCCTGGCGCTGCGGCCGCACGCTCGAGCTCCGCGTGGCCGCCGATGCCGGCATGGCCCGGCGGGCCGACGCCTACCTGCAGGACCGCTTCGGCGCCGGGCTCGCGAGCTTCGCGGTGCCGGACGCGGCCTTCGGCGACCGGCCGGCGTTCGAGGCGGTGGCATGCCGGACCTGACCCTCCACGGCATCCGGGTCGAGGACACCTTCGCGGAGGCCTTCGACATGGCCGGCACCGCCCTGGTGCTCACCGCCGAGACCGCCCCCTGGGCGATGATCGCCGCCACCACCATGACGGGCTTCGCCACCTCGGTGATCGGCTGCGGGGCCGAGGCCGGCATCGACGCGGTGCTCTCCCCCGACGAGACCCCGGACGGGCGCCCGGGCGTCCGCGTGCTGCTGTTCGGCTTCGATGCCGGCGGCCTGAAGGACCAGCTCCTGCGCCGGGTCGGGCAGTGCGTGCTCACCGCCCCGGGCAGCGCCTGCTTCGCCGGCATCGCCTGGGACGACCCGCAGGCCGGCAAGGCGCTCAAGCTCGGCGGGGCGATCCGCTACTTCGGCGACGGCTTCGCGGTGGCCAAGCGCCTCGGCGGCCGGCGCTACTGGCGCACGCCCGTGATGGACGGCGAGTTCCTGTGCGAGCATTCCGTGCCGACCATCCAGGGGGCGGTCGGGGGCGGCAACCTCCTGTTCCTCGGCCGTCGCTTCGGCGACACCCTCAAGGTGGCCGAGCTCGCCGTCGCGGCGGCGCGCCGGGTGCCCGACGTGATCCTGCCCTTCCCGGGCGGGGTCGTGCGCTCGGGCTCGAAGGTCGGCGCCCGCACCAGGGGCATGATGGCCTCGACCAACGACGCCTACTGCCCGACCCTGAAGGGGCGGGCCGGCTCGGCCCTGCCGCCGGAGGTCGACGTGGTCCTGGAGATCGTCATCGACGGGCTCTCGGCCGGGGCGGTGGCCGCCGCCATGCGGGCGGCGCTCCACGCCGCCGCCGCCGCGGGGGGCGCCCTCGGCCTCGTCTCGGTCACGGCCGGCAATTACGGCGGCAGCCTCGGCCGCCACCACTTCCACCTCCGGGACCTGCTGGGGGCGGGCGCATGAGGGGCGGGCGCAAGAGGGGCCGGCGCATGAGAGGCGGGGTGCACCGGTGAGCGTCCTCACGCTGCGTCAGGCGCCGCCGGAGCGCCTCGACCTCTCGGGCGTCACGCCCGCCGGTCTCGCGGGGCTGTCGGAGGCGCAGGCCGCGCGCCTCCCCGTCGGCACCGGCCGCCGCGGGCTCGTGCTCGGGGATTGCTTCTCGGTCTCCCTCGACGGCGGCGAGGAGCTGCGCCTCGTCGGCGGGGCCGAGCGCCTCGACCGGGTCGGGGCGGGGCTCGCGGCCGGCCGGATCGTGGTCGAGGGCGACGTCGGCCAGTGCCTGGGGGCCGGCATGACCGGCGGCGCGCTCCGCGTCGCCGGCTCCGCCGGGCCCTTCGCGGGCACCGGGGCCCGGGGCGGCCTCATCCGGATCGACGGGGACGCGGGCGAGAGCGCCGGCGGCGCGGTGCACGGCGCCGCGGCGGGGCTCGACGGCGCCACCCTGGTCGTCGGCGGCCGGGCCGGCGACCGGCTCGGGGACCGCATGCGCGCCGGTCTGATCCTGGCGGAGACGGCCGGAGCCCATGCGGGCGCCCGGATGATCGCCGGCACGATCGTGGCCGAGACCCTCGGCGACCACCCCGGCTACGGCATGCGCCGGGGCACGCTCGTCGCCCGCCGGCACGGCGCCCTGCTGCCGACCTTCGTGGAGACCGGGCGCCAGGACCTCGTGGTCCTGCGCCTGCTGGCGAAGGCGCTCGAGCCCCTGTCGGCGCGCCACGCGGACCTCGCCCGCGCGCCGCTCCTGCGGCGGGCCGGCGACCTCGCGACCCTGGGCAAGGGGGAACTGTTCGCGCCGGCGGGCTGAGCGCCGGGTCCCGCCGGGGCCGCCCCGGGCCGCGCGGGCGGCACGCCGCCGCCCTCAGGGCGCGCAGCGGCGGGCCGGCCCCTGCGCCGGCGCGTCGAACACCAGCCGGCAGCGCCGCGGCCGTCGGTTCGGCGCCGTCGCAACTGGTTCCTTGCCATCGCGACTCGGGGTCCGGGTCGCGCCGGCCGGCTTCCCTGTGGCAGGATGCGCGCCTCGGGAGGGAGGACGGCGCCGGGATGGGGTCGCTCAGGGTACGGTTCGGGCTGCTCGTCGGGTGCGCGGCGGTGCTCGTGGTGCTGGCGGCCGGCGGGCTCTACGGGTCGCTCCACACGGCGGAGCGCACCCTGGACGCCACCCTCGACGCCCAGGTGCGCCTGGAGCTGATCGCCGAGCTGTCCGGCCGCCTGACCGAGTTCGGCCTCGCCTCGGTCGAGGCGGTCGGCGACGCCCCCGGCCGGCCCGAGCGGCTCGTCAATGCCCGCAACGAGGTCGACCGGGCGCTGACCGCCGTCGACGACGGCCTCAGCCGCGCCATCGCGGGCTCCTCCGGGATCCTCGACCGCACCCAGTACACGGCCCGCTCCCGGCCGCTGGCGCGCCTGCGCGCCGCCCGGGCGATGCTCGACCGCCAGGTGGCGCAGATCCAGCGCGAGCCGGACCCGGGCAAGCGCGGCGACGGCATCCGGGGCGCCCTCAACGCCTTCGGGGCGGTCACCGGCCCGCCCCTCACCTTCCTGGTCGAGGCCGAGCGCCGCGCCGTCGAGGCCTCCGCCGCCGAGGTCCGGGCCCTGGCGGCCCGCATGCGCGGCATCGCCCTCGCGGCGGCGGTCCTGGTCGTCGTCCTGCTGCTGCTGGTCCACCGCACGCTGACCCGGCCGATCCTCCAGCGCATCGAGGACATCCGCGCCGGCGCCGGCGCGATCGGCCGGGGCGAGCTCGACACCCGCCTGCCGGTGGCGAGCCGCGACGAGCTCGGCCTCCTCGTCGCGAGCTTCAACCGGATGGCCGCGCGGCTGAAGCGCCGGGAGACCCGCATCGCCGCCGACCGGGCCGCCCTGGAGGAGACCGTGGCGCGCGCCACCGCGGACCTGCGGGCCGCCAACGCCCGCCTCGAGGAGATCGACACCTCGCGCCGGCGCTTCTTCGCCGACGTGAGCCACGAGCTGCGCACGCCCCTCACGGTCATCCTCGGCGAGTGCGACCTCGCGGCCCGCTCCCCCGACACGCCCGAGGCGTTCCGCCCGGTGATCGCCACCATCCGCAAGCGGGCCCTGCGCCTGCACCGGCGGGTCGGCGACATGCTGCGCATCGCCCGCTCCGAATCCGGCCAGATCGAGCTGGAGCCGCGGCCCGTCTGCCTCGGGGCGATCCTGGCCGAGGCGGTCGAGAGCTGCCTGCCCGAGGCGCGGCGGCGGCGCATCGACCTGGCGCTCGAGGCGAGCCGGGCCGACCTCGAGGTCCGGGCCGATCCCGAGTGGCTGCGCCAGGTCGTCGAGGGGCTGATCGACAACGCCCTGCGCCACGCCGCCGGGGCCACGCGGGTCCGGGTCGGCTTCCGGCCGAGCCCGGCCGGCGCCGAGATCACGGTCGCGGACGACGGCCCGGGCTTCCCGGCCGAGGCCGAGGCGCTGTTCGAGCGCTTCCGCCGCGGCGGCGCCTCGTCCCCGGCCCAGGGCTTCGGGATCGGGCTCGCTCTGGCGCGCTGGGTCGTTGAGCGCCATGATGGCACGATCCGCCTCGGTTCGGGCGGTGCGGACGCGCCGGGAGCCCGGGTCACCCTGGAGCTGCCGGGCGACGAGACGGGCGCCGCCGCCGTCCCGGCCGGGACGAGGGCGGCCCTGGGCTAGGGAGTGGCCGCATGCGTCGCGACGGGCCGTCCGGGCCCCGTCGGGCGCCTGCCGCGAGGGAGGGCACCGGGTGAGCGAGCGACCGGGCGCGAGGGCGCGCGCATGACGACGAGCGTGCTCGTCGTCGAGGACGACGGCGACATCCGCGCCATGCTGGCGCGCGGCCTCAGCGCGGAGGGCTTCACGGTCGATCTGGCCGGCGGCGTCGACGAGGCGCTCGCCGCCGCCCGCGAGCGCGTGCCCGAGGCGGTGCTCCTCGACAGCATGCTGCCGGACGGCTCGGGCCACGACGTCTGCCGCTCCCTGCGCGAGGGCGGCTACCCGGGCCCGATCCTGTTCCTGAGCGCCAAGGACGAGGTCGGCGACCGGGTCGACGGCCTCGCGGTCGGGGCCGACGACTACATCGTGAAGCCGTTCGTGTTCGACGAGCTGCTGGCGCGCCTGCGCACCCACCTCCAGCGCCGCCGCAGCACCGGCGAGGCCCGCACGCTGCTGACCGCCGGGCGCCTCTCCCTCGACCTCGCGACCCGGCAGGTGCGCTTCTGCGAGGCCACCGCCCGCCTCACCCAGCGCGAGGCGGAGCTCCTCGCCGTCCTGATGGAGCAGGCGAGCCGCCCCGTCACCCGGGGCGACATCTTCGACCGGCTCTGGGCGACGCAAGGGGGCCTCTCGCTCAACGTCGTCGACGTCTACGTCGGCTACCTGCGCACCAAGCTCGGCGACATCGTCCGCCTCGGCGGGCCGACCATCGTCACGGTGCGCGGCCGCGGCTTCATGCTCGACCTGCGCGAGGCCGGATTCCGCCAGTGACAAAATTATTTCGCGCGCGATCCACCGGCCCTAACCCCGCGGCGGATCGGCAGGAATCGGCACAATACGACAGCCTTGCGCCGCCTTCCGGGTGACGGCGCCGGCGCCGTCGGCAAAATACCTCTTGCGCTCCCGGGGCGGATTGCCGATATATCCTGGGTGACAGAAAACGCTGTCATCTCAACGTCTTAGGATCTTCTTATGAGGATCCTCCCACCGAGGAGAAACGCCATGAAGTGGTCGATGCCCGTCGTCGCCGAGGTCTGTGTCGGCATGGAAGTCACGAGCTACGAGTCGGCCGAGATCGATCCCTTCAACTGAGGGCCCGCTCCGGCGCCGTCCCGCGGGCCCCCCGCGCGGACGGCGCGTCCGCCGCCGCGAACCGAGGAGAAACGCCATGAAGTGGTCCCTGCCCGTCGTCGCCGAGATCTGCGTCGGCATGGAAGTCACGAGCTACGAGTCGGCCGAGATCGATCCCTTCAACTGACGCGGCCGTGCCGGCCGGGATGGCGCCGCGCTGACCCGAGACAGCCATGCAGGCGATCATCCTCGGCTCCGCGGCCGGCGGCGGGGTTCCGCAGTGGAACTGCCGCTGCCCGATCTGCACCCTGGCCCGGTCGGGCGACCGCCGCGTCCTGCCCCGCACGCAGTCGAGCCTGGCGGTCTCGCCGGACGGCGAGCGCTGGCTCCTGATCAACGCCTCGCCGGACATCCGCCAGCAGCTCTGCGAGACCCCGGCGCTGCACCCCCGCGCCGGTCTGCGGCACTCTCCCGTCGAGGCGGTGCTCCTCACCAACGGCGACGTCGACCACGTCGCGGGCCTCCTCACCTTGCGCGAGGGCCAGCCCTTCCGCCTGCACGCCACGCGCAGCATCCTCGAATCCCTGGCCCTGAACCGCGTCTTCGACGTGCTGGCGGCCGGCGTGGTGGAGCGCGGCGAGATCGGCCTGAACGAGACCTTCGAGCCGGTGCCCGGCCTCGCCGTGACGCTGTTCCCGGTGCCCGGCAAGGTCCCGCTCTGGCTCGAGGACGGAGTCCCGGAGATCGGCGCCGAGACCGAGACCACGGTCGGCGCGATGATCGCGGCGTCGGGCCGGCGCCTCGCCTACGTGCCCGGCTGCGCCCGCATCACCGACGACCTGAGGGACCGCCTCGCGGGCGTCGACGCGCTCCTGTTCGACGGCACGGTCCTGGCGGACGACGACATGATCCGGGCGGGCGTCGGCACCAAGACCGGCTGGCGCATGGGCCACGTGCCGATGACCGGCGAGGGCGGCGCCATCGCGGGCCTCGCCGCCGTGCCCATCGGCCGGCGCGTCTTCGTCCACATCAACAACACCAACCCGGTGCTGGTGGAGGCCTCGGAGGCGCGCCGCGCCGTCGAGGCGGCCGGCTGGACGGTGGCCCGCGACGGGCTGACGCTCAGCCTGTGAGGCGCCCGCCGACGCGCGCCGGCCACGCAACCGCTTCCCCGGGAGACCTTGGTGGCCCTTGACCGGCCCTGCCGAGGGATCAGAGTCCCGCTCCCCGCGCCGGTGTTCCGGGCGGCCCGCGACCGAGACACGCCAGGCTGACGATCACGCCATGACCGCCTTCATGCCCCCGCCCCCGTCCCCGCCCGAGCCCGCGGAGCGCCTGCTCTCCCCGGACGAGCTCGAGGCGGCCCTGCGCGACATCGGGGCGCGTCGCTACCACAACCTGCACCCTTTCCATCGCCTGCTGCACGACGGCCAGTTGAACAAGGACCAGGTCCGGGCCTGGGCCCTCAACCGCTACTGCTACCAGGCCATGATCCCGGTGAAGGACGCCGCGGTGCTGGCCCGGATGCCGGACGCGGCGCTGCGCCGCATCTGGCGCCAGCGCATCGTCGACCACGACGGGGACCGCGAGGGCGACGGGGGCATCGAGCGCTGGCTCAAGCTCGCCGAGGGCGTCGGCTTCGACCGCGCCTACGTGCTCTCGACCCGGGGCATCCTCCCGGCCACCCGGTTCTCCGTCGAGGCCTACGTGCACTTCGTCGCCGAGCGCTCGCTGCTCGAGGCCATCGCCTCCTCGCTGACCGAGATGTTCTCGCCGACCATCATCTCCGAGCGGGTCTCGGGGATGCTGAAGAACTACGACTTCATCACCCGCGACACCCTGGCCTACTTCGACAAGCGCCTGACCCAGGCGCCCCGCGACGCCGACTTCGCCCTCGACTACGTCAAGCGCCACGCCACCACGCCGGAGCTGCAGCGCCAGGCGATGGCCGCCCTCACCTTCAAGTGCAGCGTGCTCTGGACGCAGCTCGACGCGCTCTACTTCGCGTACGTGGCGCCGGGCCTGATCCCGCCGGACGCCTGGCGCCCGGGCGAGGGCCTGCGGCAGGAACCCGGCGGGCCGCCGGCCGCGAACCCGGGAGGCGGCGCATGAGCCTCACCCCCGACGACGTGCCGCGCCTGCCGCGCGGCGTGCGGATGCGCTTCGACGCCGTGCGCAACGCCCACGTTCTGCTCGCGCCCGAGCGCACCTTCGACCTCGACCAGAACGCCGTGGCGGTGCTGACCCTCGTCGACGGCGCGCGCAGCATCCGGGCGATCGCGGACGCGCTGGCCCAGCACTACGAGGCCGACCGCGCCGTCATCGAGCCCGACGTCATCACCATGCTGGACGGCCTCATGGTCAAGCGCGTGCTCGAGACGGCGCCGGCCTGAACCCGACCCGGAGGACGCCCCCATGAACGCCGTCACGCCGACCCTGCCGGCCCCGATCGGCCTCCTCGCCGAGCTGACGCATCGCTGCCCGCTGCGCTGCCCCTACTGCTCGAACCCGCTCGAGCTCGACCGGCGCTCGGTCGAGCTCGACACCGCGACCTGGCAGCGGGTCCTCGCCGAGGCCGCGGCGCTCGGCGTGCTGCACGTCCACCTCTCGGGCGGCGAGCCGACGGCGCGCCAGGACATCGTGGCGATCACGAAGGCCTGCGCCGATCTCGGCCTCTACTCGAACCTGATCACCTCCGGGGTCGCGGGCGCGCTGGCGAAGCTCGACGCGCTCTACGACGCCGGCCTCGACCACGTTCAGCTCTCGATCCAGGCCGCGGAGGCTCGCAACGCCGAGCGCATCGGGGGGCTCAAGGACGCGCAGCCGCAGAAGCTCGCCTTCGCCGAGCGGGTGACGGCCCTCGGATTGCCGCTGACCCTGAACGCCGTCATCCACCGCGGCAACATCGACGAGGTGCCGGCCGTCATCGACCTCGCGGTGGCGCTCGGCGCCAAGCGCCTGGAGGTCGCCCACACGCAGTATTACGGGTGGGCCTATGTCAACCGCGCCGCCCTGATGCCGGCCAAGCCCGAGGTCGACCGCTCGATCCGCATCGTCGAGGCGGCGCGGGAGCGCCTCAGGGGGCAGCTCGTCATCGACCTCGTGGTGCCGGACTACTACGCCCGCTACCCCAAGGCCTGCGCCGGCGGCTGGGGCCGGCGCCTGATGAACGTCACGCCCGCCGGCAAGGTGCTGCCCTGCCACGCCGCCGAGACGATCCCCGGGCTCGAGTTCTGGAACGTCCGGGACCGTTCCCTGGCGGAGATCTGGGCGCGCTCGCCGGCCTTCGCGGCCTACCGCGGCACCGACTGGATGCAGGAGCCCTGCCGCTCCTGCGACCGGCGCGAGAAGGATTGGGGCGGCTGCCGCTGCCAGGCGCTGGCGCTCGCGGGCGACGCCGCCGCCACCGACCCGGCCTGCTCGCTCTCGCCCCTGCACGCTAAGGTGCAGGCCCTGGCGGTCGCCGAATCGGCCCTCGCGACGGCGCCCGACTACCAGTACCGCACCATCGGCGGCGCGCCGCGCCTCGCCGTGCCCGAGGGAGCCCCCGCGTGAGATCCCCGATCCCGGCCCTCCTCCTCGGCGCCCTCGCGGGGTCGGCCGCGCTCGCCCCGGCGCGGGCCGAGCCCGTCCCGGGCGCCCCCGCGGCGGCGCCAAACCCCGCGGCGGCGCCCAGCGCCACGGAGCCTGGCGCCGCAGAGCCGCCCGGCGCCACCGCGCTGCTGTTCGAGACCAACCAGCTCGGGAACGCCCCGCCCGGCCAGGCGCTGAGCTACCGCTACACCCGCTTCAGCAGCATCGAGGGCGCCCCCTTCGGACCGCCGGTCGCGGACCGCATCCGCGAGGCCGTGGAGGCGGGGCCGACGCCGGAGACCCGCAACCTGACGGTCGAGATGTTCACCGGCGCGCGCCGGATGCCGACCGCCACCTACGAGGACGTCCCCGGCAACCCGGTGCTGGTGCGCTTCCTCGAGCACCACCTCGACGACCTCGCCCGGGTGCTGAAGGGCAACCCGCGCTACATCAAGAACGCCATCCGGCGGGCCCTGCGCGAGAGCGCCGTCGTGACCCCGACGGAGGTCGAGGTGGGCGGCGTCCGGCGGCCGGGCTGGCGCGTGGTCGCGAGGCCCTTCGCGGACGACCCGGTGCGCGACCGCCTGCGCGGCTTCGACGCGCTCACCTACACGTTCGTGGTCTGCGCCGCGGTGCCGGGCCAGATCGTCTCGATCGACGCCCGGGCCGCGGGCCCGGACGGGGGCACGCTGCTTCAGGAAACGCTGACCTATGAACCGAGTGCTGGTTAAGTCCGGGCTGGCGGCGGGCGCCCTCGCGCTCGGCATCCTCGGCGCCCGGGCGGACGACAACGACTACCCCACCGAGGCGCGGGCCGACTACGTCTTCGGCTGCATGGCGGCCAACGGCCAGACCCGGGAGGCGTTGACGAAGTGCGCCTGCTCGATCGACGCCATCGCGGCGATCCTGCCCTACGACAAGTACGTGCAGGCCTCGACCATCCTGTCCATGCGCCAGGGCATCGGCCAACGCGCCAACGAGTTCCGCGCCACCAAGCAGTTCGACGACACGGTGGCGGACCTGCGGCGCGCCCAGGCCGAGGCCGAGATCCGCTGCTACCGCGGCAACGCCAGCAACTGAGAGCCCCGCGGATTGCGGCCGGAGGCCGGAGCCGGCACTCTCGTGCCGCGGCGCGGCGCGGAGGTGACGGCATGGGACGGACGATCGCTCGGGCCCTCTTGCTCGCGGGGCTTCTCCACGGCCGCCCGGCCGCCGCGGACGACCTCGCGCTGTGGACGCTCTACGACCGGATGCTCAGGCAGGCGAAGTACATCGACCTGACCCACGCCTTCGCGCCGGTCCAGCCGGTCTGGCCGGGCTTCGCCCAGGGCCGCTTCAAGGCCGCCCAGGCCGGCCGGACGATCGAGGGCTTCGTCCGGGAGGGCGACGTCTTCACCTACGAGGCGCACGGCTTCGTGGCGACCGCCTACGACCTGCCGACCGACCAGTACGGCACCCAGCTCGATCCCCCGGCCCACTGGAACCCGCGCGGCGCCACGATCAGCGACCTGCCGGCCACCTACACGCTGCGGCCGCTCGCGGTGATCGACATCACCCCTCAGGTCGCCCGCGACGAGGGCTACCACCTCCAGGTCTCCGACATCGCGGCCTTCGAGGCCAGGCACGGCCGCATCCCGGCCGGGGCCGTGGTGATGGTGCGCTCCGACTGGTCGAAGCGCTGGGCCGACGCCGAGCGCTTCCGGCAGAAGCCGTTCCCGGGCGTCGGCCTCGCGGCCTTGAAGTTCCTGCACGGTGAGCGCGGCATCCTCTTCCACGGCCACGAGCCGCTCGACACCGACACCACGCCGACCCTGGAGGGCGAGGCCTGGCTCATGCACAACAACTTCGCCCAGGCCGAGGGCGTGGCCAACCTCGACAAGGTGCCGGAGGCCGGCGCCCTGATCGCCATCGGCTTCGCCAAGCCCCTCGGCGGCACCGGGGGATTCGCCCGCTACATCGCCATCGCGCCGCCGGACTGGCCGCACGGCGTCAGCGTGGCGGAGGCGCCCGGCGCCCCCCTGCCGCTGCAGCCGGCCCCCCTCCGGCGCGACGCGGACGGGGTGATGCGGCCCGCCCCGCCCTGAGCGCGGGGCCGGCCGCTTCCGGCCCATCGGTCCTCCGCCGGGCGGCGGGCGCACGATCCGGCTCCAGGGCGCCCGCCGCCGATTAACCACGCGGCAATCCCCGGCCCTCATCGCTCGTCTTCGCCCGGCTGCCTTAACCTCCCGGCCACGACCCTCGGGCGAGATGGGCCTGCTTGCGCACCGCGTCCCGCGGCAGCCGCGCGGCAGGGCTCTTGGGGGAACCAGCACGTGGCCGCGTCCCAACTCCGCACCATCGCACCGCTCCCCCTCCCGGCCGCCCCGGCCGCCCCGGCGGGGCGGCCGGCGCCGGAGCCGCGCCAGCGCATCCTGCACGTGTTCCGGGCCCCGGTGGGCGGCTTGTTCCGCCACGTCCTCGACGTCGCGCGCCTCCAGATCGCCGCCGGGCACGAGGTCGGGCTGTTCTGCGACGCGAATACCGGGGGCGCCCGGGCCGAGGCCGTGCTGGCCGAGCTCGCGCCCCGGCTCGCCCTCGGCCTCACCCGGGTGCCGATGCGCCGCAACCCGCATCCGCGCGACCTCACGGCCCTGCACGGCCTGCACGGCCTGATCCGCCGCGCCGCCCCGACGGTGCTGCACGGGCACGGATCCAAGGGCGGCCTCTACGCCCGCCTGGTGCCGGGCATCGCGGGCCGGCCGGACCCGGTCCGGGCCTACACGCCCCACGGCGGCAGCTTCAACTACCAGCCCGGCAGCGCGCTGCACCGGATGTACATGGCGGCCGAGGGCATCCTGAGCCGCCGCACCGACGTGTTCCTGTTCGAGAGCGCCTACATCGCGGGCCGCTACCGCGCCTATGTCGGCCCGACCGACCGGCTGGTCCGGATCGTCCACAACGGCATCGACCTCGCCGAGTTCGCCCCGATCACTCCGGCTCCCGACCCGCTCGACCTCGTCTACATCGGCGAGCTGCGCGAGGCGAAGGGCGTGCCCGTGCTGTTCGAGGCGCTGGCGCGCATCCGCCGGGAGCAGGGGCGCGCCCTGAGCCTGCTGGTGGTCGGCTCCGGGCCCGACGAGGCGGCCCTGCGCGCCTGCGTCGACCGCCTCGGCCTGCGGGACGCGGTCCGGTTCGAGCCGCCCCAGCCGATCCGCGACGCCCTCAGCCGGGGCAGCGTGATGGTGGTGCCCTCCCTGGCCGAATCCCTGCCCTACGTGATCCTGGAGGCGGCCGCGGCGGCCCAGCCGCTCGTCTCGACCAATGTCGGCGGCATCCCGGAGATCTTCGGCCCGGCCGCCCCCGCCCTCGTGCCGCCGAACGACGTCGGCGCGCTCGCCTCCGCCATCCTGCGCAAGCTCGACCAGTCGCCCGAGGCGCGCAGCGGCGAGGCGGCGGCGCTGAGCGCCTTCATCCGCTGCCGCTTCTCGATGCAGCAGATGGCCGAGAACGGCCTCGACGGCTACGCCACGGCCCGGAGCGCCCGGGAGTGAGGGCGCGGCACCGCCCGCCCGGCCCCGCGCCGGGGCGGCGCGCCGCATTTCCCGCCGATCTCGCGGCGATCCATTAAGGCTTCCCTCAACCCTCTCGGGCAGGGTCCCTCTGGCGGCGGCGATCCGTTCGGGCGCGATCGGATCGCGGGCCGGGCGCCGGCGGCCGGCCCGCCGGCGCGACGCGACACCGCAACCGGGACCCGTGCCATGAGTGCGTTCGACGTCCGCGACATCCTCAAGACGGCGGCCGAGCAGGCGGCCGCGCCGGCCGGCCGGCCCGGCCCGGCCCGCGAGGCCGTGCCCCCGGCCGAGGCCGTGGTGCCGGCGCGGGCCGGGCCGGCCCTCTCCCCGGTCGTGCTCGCGGGCTGCGTCCGGGCCCTCGAATTCGTCCTCGTGGCGGCGGCGGGCTTCGCGGTCCAGCTCGGCCTGCTCTCGGGCATCGTCCCCCTGAACCTCGGCTACGTCGCGGCCATCCTGGGGCTCGCCGGCCTGACCCTGGCGGTGCTCCAGGCGCTCGGCACCTACGGCATCCGGGCTTTCCGGGCCTTCTTCAGCGTCGGCCTGCGGGTGGCGCTCGGCTGGTCCCTGGTGATCCTCCTCGCGGCCACGATCCTGTTCTTCGCCAAGCTCGGCGACCAGTACTCGCGGCTCTGGCTCGCGGGCTTCTACGCCGCGGGCCTCGGCCTGCTGCTCGCCGAGCGCCTGATCCTCGCCCTGGCGGTGAGCGCGCAGATGCGGCGGGGCCGCTTCGACCGCCGCACCGCCATCGTCGGGGGCGGCGAGCCCGCCGAGGCGCTGATCCGGGCGCTCGAGGCCCAGAGCGATTCCGGCCTGCGCATCGTCGGGGTGTTCGACGACCGCAGCGACGGCCGCTCCGCCGACGTGGTGGCGGGCTACCCGAAGCTCGGCACCGTGAGCGACCTCGTGGCGTACGCGCGCCGCACCAAGCTCGACCTCATCGTCTTCACCCTGCCGATCTCCGCCGAGGCGCGCATCCTCGAGATGCTGGCCAAGCTCTGGGTGCTGCCGATCGACATCCGCCTCTCGGCCCACGCCACCAAGCTGCGCCTGCGCCCGCGCAGCTACTCCTACCTCGGCTCCGTCCCGGTGCTCGACGTCTTCGACAAGCCCATCGCCGACTGGGACGTCGTGGTGAAGGGCCTGTTCGACCGCGTGGTCGGCTGCCTGATGCTGGTCCTGTTCTCCCCCGTGATGCTCGGCGTCGCCCTCGCCGTGAAGCTGACCTCGCCCGGCCCGGTCTTCTTCCGCCAGAAGCGCTACGGCTTCAACAACGAGCTGATCGAGGTCTACAAGTTCCGGTCGATGTACGTCGACCAGGGCGACGCGGCCGCCGCCAAGCTCGTGACCAAGGGCGACGCCCGGGTGACGCGGGTCGGGCGCATCATCCGCAAGACCTCCCTCGACGAGCTGCCCCAGCTCCTCAACGTGGTGAAGGGCGACCTCTCCCTCGTCGGGCCGCGCCCGCACGCCCTCCAGGCCAAGGCCGCCAACACCCTGTACGACCAGGTCGTCGACGGCTACTTCGCCCGCCACAAGGTCAAGCCCGGGCTCACCGGCTGGGCGCAGGTCAACGGCTGGCGCGGCGAGACCGACACGAGCGAGAAGATCCAGCGCCGCGTCGAGCACGACCTCTACTACATCGAGAACTGGTCGGTGTTCTTCGACATCCAGATCCTGGCGACGACGCCGCTGGCGCTCCTGAAGACCGAGAACGCGTACTGAGCCCCGAGGCCCGGCGCCAGAGCCGGGACCCGGACGCCCGCGCGGCGCCCCGCTGATACAACCAAGGGTAGATCGTTACAAATCATACAATCTGGAGAGAAAGCGCCGATCATCCTTAAGACGGCGTCAACCCAATTGCGGACAGTCCGGCCGCGACGGGAACCTGTTGGGGAAAATCACAATTTTCCAGGAGGTTGTTGCCAGGACTGGAGGACGCGATGGGGTGTCGGAGCTTCCGTGAGCCGGTGGTGGTCTGGCTCGACCCCAAGCATCCCGAATTCGGCATCCGGTGCATCGAGACCGTCACGGACGGGCTCGCGGCCCTGCACCGCTACGATCTGGGCTCGGCCCGCCACGGGCCCTCCTGCCGGTTCTGGAACGAGGCGGCCGGCGCCCTGGTCCGGGCGCGGGCCGAGCCGACCGCCGACAACATCGACCGCGCGCACCTCGCCTTCGAGCGCCTCGTCGCCGAGGTCGCCCCGGTGCCGCCGGCCATCCGCCGCCGGGTGACGCCGCGCTCGCTCCTCGGCCTGCTCACCGCCTGAGGCGGGCGGCCGGCCCGAGGCGGGCGGCCGGCCCGCCCGGCCGGGAGGGCGCCCGGCCCGGGGCGCGGG
>NZ_KZ984638.1 GCF_003574465.1 Methylobacterium crusticola | reverse complement strand
GGCCCGCTGGCCGACGAGGGCCGGGTCGAGGCCCGGGAGGCCGAGGCCGCCGATCCGCGGGATGCCGCCGGGGCCCCGCCGCACCGGGCCGACGACGCGGTCGGGCCCGTCGCCGGCGGGGTCGATCCGGCTCGCCACGATCGTCCCGTCCGGGCGGCGCAGGCCGCTCACCGCGACGCGCTCGCCGACGCGCAAGCGGGCCGCGTCCGCCGGCAGCCCCCCCGTCGCCACCGCCTGGCCGAGCACCGTCAGGCGCCCGCGCCCGGCCCGCTCGACGGGGCCCACCACCTCGTGCACGACCGCGATGGCGCGGGTGGCGAGCGTGCCGTCCTGGGCGGCCGCCACGGTCCGGACCACCTGCCCGAGCCGGAGGTCGGCGGCCGCGGCGGGCGCCCCGTCGACCGTCACCGGCACGTCCGGCGGGTAGGCGATGCGCAGGTCGTTGACCACGATGCTGCCGAAGCCCCGGATGGTCCCGACGACGCCGGTGCCGCCGATGCCGCGGTCCCCCTCCTCGTCCGGGCCGGGACGCAGGCCGGTGCCGCCGATGCCCTGGTCGAGGACCTTGTCGCCGGCCGCGCCGGCGCGCGTGGCGGCGAGCAGGCTCGCCGAGGTGAGCAGGCCAAGGAGCCCGCGGCGGCTGAGGGAGCGGTCGCTTCGCAACGGAAGGGTCCTCAGGCGGTCGGCTCGGGGCGGGGCGCGTCCTCGGCGTAGACGTAGATGCCGAAGTTCCAGCGCGCCTCGCCGCCCGGGTCGGTCTCGCAGGCGGCGTGGGCCTCGCGGTTGGCCTGCTGCAGCGCCGCCATGGCGATCTCCCGCGCCCGCGCCTCCAGCCGGCGCGCGAGGTCGGGCGACAGGCCGTCGTAGTGCACCGCGCGCTCGAGGAAGCGCGGCTTCTCCTCCAAGATGTTCGCCACCGAGGCGGCGATGTGGTCGTGCAGGTTGCGGCCGAAATAGTAGAGCTGCTGCGTGCCGCCGCCCTTCGGCACGAAGGCGGCCTCGGCCAGGACGATGCGCTCCTGCGCGTCCACCGTGACGAGGCCGCGGTCGAGCCACTCGTCCAGGACCGCGCGGGGCCGCAGGTCGCGGGTCACCGAGGCGACGAGGCCCTCGAAGGACGGCTCGGCCTCGCCCGCCCGCGGCAGGGCCCTGGGCCGGCCGTCGGCCTGCGTGAACTCGGGCGCGGCGAGCCAGCGGGCGATGATGCGGCTCGTGCGCGAGACCGCGGCCGGCACCGCGCTCACCGGCGCCCCGGCCCCGCGCAGGCGCCGGACCTCCTTGCGGTGGATGCCCGTCAGCAGGCTGACCCGGCTGTCCGTCTGCTCCTTGCCCGGGAGCGCGAAGTCGTACTCGGCGACGTTCACGTAGAGCTCGCGCAGGAGGTCCGCGAGGGCCGGGAACGTGATCCCGCTGCGCACGAACAGGCGCACCAGCGGTCGCAGTAGGCGGGCGACGGGCGCCTGCAGCCGGGCCGCGTCGGGCGGCGGGGACGGGACGGTCTCGGACATCGCAGCGTTTGTAGCCCAGGCGGCGTGGGACACAATCCCACGAAAGCGGGCCGCCCGGCGTTTTTCGATTGACGTGGGAATTTTACCCACATAGAACCTGGTCGTGGTCAAATTTCCCACGACAGGTTGAGCCGATGACCCAAGTCCGTCCCCTGACGTGCCGCGCCGCGGCGCTGGAGCCCCTCGGGAGGCCGCCCGTCCGCCGCCTGCGCCGCTCGACGCTGGCGATGCTCGGCCGCGGGGTCGCCGTGGCGCTCGCCCTGGCGACGCCGGTGGCGGCGGCCCGGGTCGCGGACCTCGCCCGGCCCGCCCCCCTCCTCACCGCGCGCTGAGGCGACGGCGCGCCGTCCCGCCCACCCGAAAGCCCCACGGAGACGATCCGCCCCCATGCTCGAAGCCCTGCGCAGCGCCGCGCCCCGCGGCCCGACGGCGGCCTTCCCGCCACCCGACCTCGGCGCGTTCCGGCCCGCCACCCTGTCGCCCCGCGACCGGCCGGCCCCCCTGGACGGCGGCGACGCCGTCGTCCTCGCCGCGCTCTGCCTGCTCATCGGGGGCGCCATCGTGCTCGTCGCCCTCCAGGCCCTGGTCATCGTCCAGACCCTCTGACGTCCGGACCGGCGACGGCCCGGGCGACGAGGCCCGGGCCCCTCCCCCGCAACCACACGGCATCGACTCATGATCAGATCGACCCTCGCCCACCGCGGCACCCTCGGCGGCGCGGCCCTGCTCTGCGCCGGCCTCGCGGGCCCGGCGCGCGCCGCCGACCTGCCGCGCCGCGCCGCGCCCCCGGCCTTCACGCCGGTTCCGGTCTTCACCTGGACGGGCTTCTACGCCGGCCTCAACGCCGGCTACGGCTTCGGGGGCGGGGCGGGCCGGTTCACGGACGCGACCTACGGCACCGTGACGACGGGCGGGCGCGACGGCGCCTTCGTGGGCGGCGGCCAGGTCGGCTACAATTACCAGCTCACGCCGGGCTCGGGCCTCGTCGTCGGCGTCGAGGCCGACATCCAGGGCACCACCTTCGGGCGCGGCCGCGGCGGCCTCGTCGGCACCACCGCGTTCTACGACGTCGGCCCGAGCCTCGACTGGTTCGGCACCGTGCGGGGCCGGCTCGGCTACGCCTTCGACCGGTTCCTCGTCTACGGCACCGGCGGCTTCGCGTACGGGGGCGGCAGCCGCCCGCCCTACGCCGCGTCCTTCACCGGCACCCTGCCGGACACATTCCGCACCGGCTGGACCGCCGGCGGCGGCGTCGAGTACGCCATCACCGACAGCCTCAGCGCGCGGGTCGAGGCCCTCTACGTCAACCTCGACCGGAGCGGCGGCACGACCGGCCTCGTCTACGACACCGCCACGGCGGCCTATTACGGCCTCGGCAGGAGCCGGACCGATTTCGGCGTGGTGCGGGCCGGCCTGAACTACCGGTTCTCGACGTTCTGATCGACCCCCAATCAGGACGGCGAGAGGGCCGGGGGCGACCCGCCCCCGGCCCAACCCCGCGGGGTCGGCCTCCCCCCGCGGCGCGGCCCCGACTCCTCGGGCGACGCGGGCGAGCCGCCGGCCCGGGGCCTCGCGCGCCAGGACGAGCGGGAGGCCCCCGCGAGTGCCAGGGTCCAGCGCCCCGCGGGTCGTCCGGAGCCAGGACGCCCTCCGCGAGGTCGCCCGGGTCCCGACGACGAGGCCGGGCGATCCCGCGCGATCAACGCGACGGAGCGATGCTCGCGAGGGGAAAAGCGCTGGCCGGGGGCGCGCGGCGTCCGGGCCGGGTCACGGCCGTCAGGCGGCGAGCTCCCGCCGCCCGGCGCGCGGGCCCGGCGCCGGGCCCGGCCGCTGCAGCGCGGCCTCGGCCCCGCGGCGGGAGGTCTTGAGGGCCACCAGGGCCGACCAGCGCATGGCGACNTCGTGGCGGGCGACGAGCCGGCCGAGGGCGTCGTAGCGCCGCCAGCCGCAGCGGGTGCGGCCGGTCTCGTCGATCTCGTCGTAGGTCTCGTAGCGCGCGACCAGGGCGCCCGCGGGGTCGTGCTCGTCGTGGAACCAGCACACCCTGTCGAGCGGCGCGCCGCGGCTGCGCGAGCCCCGGATCACCAGCCTGTGCTCGACCGGGATGCGGAAGATCGTCTCGAAGACCGGGGGCTCGAACAACATGGTGGCCTGACCCTCCTCCTCGGAACGCCTCCAGGGTGGGAATGGTGCGGCGCACCAGAACGGTCGTCAAGCCCGCGCCCCTGCGTCAGCCCGCACGAAATCCTGCAAAGCGGGTGCCCCTTTGGTCCAAGATGCCCTAGGTTCGGCGCGGCCGGCGCGGGATGCCGCCGGCACCGCGAATCTCGACAGGAGCATCGATGCCGCGCCGCCGGGGCCTCGCCCTCGTCCTCCTCGCCGCGGCGGGATCCCGCGCCGCCGCCGACGAGGGCGACTGCCGCGATTACGGGAGCCTCGCGGCGACCGGCCCGTCGCTCGCCACGGTCTCGGCGGCGGCGCCCCGCACCTATTTCCAGCGCAACCCGGGCGAGCGGGCGGGCTGCCCGGGCGCCGACCCGGCCTGCCGCGACAAGGCCTTCCTGGTGCCGGGCAACGCCGTGCTGCTGGGGTCGGCCCGGGGCGGCTACGCCTGCGCCACCTACGTGGGCGCGAAGGGCCTCGTGCGGTCGGGCTGGCTGCCGGAGGCCACGCTCGCCCGCGCGCCCGCCGCGCCGGCGCCCGCCCCCCGGGACTGGGCCGGGACCTGGACGGCGCCCGAGCAGCGCATCGCCATCCGGGCGGACGCCTCCGGCGCCCTCGCGGTCAGCGGCGAGGCGACGTTCGGCGCCCTCGACCCGGCGCGGGTGAAGCGCGGCGCCGTCAATCTCGGGTCCCTCGATGGCCGCGCGAAGCCCGCCGGCCCGACCCTCGCCTTCACGATGGGGAGCGGCGCGACCCTTCCGTACGGCGAGGGCGACCCGGAGGCGTGCCGGGTGCGGCTGCGCCTCGTCCCGCCGTTCCTGCTCGCCGAGGACAACCGGAACTGCGGCGGCATGAACGTCAGCTTCACGGGCGTCTACCGCAGGGCCGGGCGCTGACGCGGTCCCCGACCCCACCCCCGAGACGAAGGAGCGTCCCATCATGCGCCGCCACCGCCACGCCAAGATCGTCGCCACCGTCGGCCCGGCCAGCAGCGCCCCCGAGCGCCTGAAGGCGCTGTTCCTCGCCGGGGTCGACACGTTCCGGCTCAACTTCTCCCACGGCACCCACGACGACCACGCCAGGGTCCACGCGGCGATCCGGGCGCTCGAGCGGGAGACCGGCCGGCCGATCGGCATCCTCCAGGACCTCCAGGGGCCGAAGATCCGCATCGGCACCATCGCGGGGGGCAAGCTCGACCTCGCGACGGGCGAGCGCGTGCGCTTCGTGCGCGACGGCCGGGAGGGCCGCGCCGACGGCATCCCGCTGCCGCATCCCGAGATCTTCGCCGCGGTGGCGCCCGGGCAGGAGCTCCTGATCGACGACGGCCGCGTGCGCGTGCGGGTCATCGGCATCGAGGAGGCCGCCATCGACGCCGAGGTGGTGGTCGGGGGGCCGATCTCGGACCGCAAGGGCGTCAACCTGCCCGGGACGGTGCTCGCCCTCTCGCCGCTGACCGAGAAGGACCGCCGCGACCTCGCCTTCGGGCTCGACCTCGGGGTCGACTGGGTGGCGCTCTCCTTCGTGCAGACGCCCTCCGACGTCATGGAGGCCCGCGGCCTGATCGCGGGCCGGGCCGGCCTGATCGCCAAGATCGAGAAGCCCTCGGCCCTCGAGCACATCGAGGACATCATCCGGATCTCCGACGGGGTGATGGTGGCCCGCGGCGACCTCGGCGTCGAGCTGCCGCCCGAGGACGTGCCCGGGCGCCAGAAGGAGCTGGTCCGGGCCTGCCGGCACGCGGTCAAGCCCGTGATCGTGGCGACCCAGATGCTCGACTCGATGGTCTCGGCCCCGAGCCCGACCCGGGCGGAGGCCTCCGACGTCGCGACGGCGGTCTACGACGGCGCCGACGCCGTGATGCTGTCCGCCGAATCGGCGGCGGGGCGCTACCCCGTGGAGGCGGTCGCCATGATGGACCGCATCATCCGCCGCACCGAGCAGCACCGGCTCTACCGCTCGCTCGTGGCGGCGAGCGAGCCGGAGGTCGAGGACAGCCCGCCCCACGCGGTGGCGGCCGCCGCCGCCGGCCTCGCCGACGCCATCGGGGCCGCGGCTATCGTCGCCTTCACGTCGAGCGGCACCACGGCGGCCCGCATCGCCCGCAAGCGCCCGAACGTGCCGATCCTGGCGGTCACCCCGGAGGCGGCGGTGTCGCGCCGGCTGAGCCTGTACTGGGGCGCCCACAGCGTCCTCGGCGAGGAGATCGACTCGTACGAGGCGATGGTCGCCAAGGCCGCCGACACTGCCGCGACCGAGGGCTTCGCGCAGGCGCCCGACCTCGTCGTGGTGGTGGCCGGGATCCCGTTCGGCACGCCCGGCACCACCAACAACCTGCGGGTGGTGGAGCTGCGACGGCCGGCGAGCGGCGTGTGAGGGGACGGGGGCGCGGGGGGCGCCCCCCGCGCCCTCCGCCTCCATAAAACAGCCGCGTTGTCCATGTCCCGTTCAGCCCGCCGGGCGCTTCCTGCCGACCGCCCCTTCCGGCCGGGCCCTGGTCACCGATGAACCCGATCCTCATCAAGCTGTTCGCCACCGCGCTGACGCTCAGTCAAGTCACGACCCGGCCCGAGGCCATCCGGACGCAGTTCGACCCGGCGACGGACGGGCCGGAGGTGGTGCGCATCCTGCGCGACGGCTGCGCCCACATGCGCAAGGCCTTCGACATCGAGGACATCAACCTCGACGACCTGATCTCCACCGCCATGGAGGACCCCAAGGCCGTCGCCGGCGAGTCGAAGCTCCTGCACGGCCTCGACATCGCCGAGCTGAACACGAGCTACAAGCAGTTCTGCAAGGGCGAGAACCCGGCGGGCTCGCCCTTCGAGGCGCGGGCCGTGATCGAGTTCTTCAACAAGGCCGTCGCCGACCTGCCCGACGCCGCCGCCCTCAAGACCCTGCGGCTGCCGGGCGCCACCACGATCCTCGACGGGCGCGGCAACCGCTTCTCGGAGACCTTCGAGCCGAACGGCCGGCGCATCGCGGTGCCCGTCGGCGAGATCCCGCCGCTGGTGCAGAAGGCCTTCATCGCCGCCGAGGACAAGCGCTTCGAGAGCCACCGCGGCATCGACGAGCGCGGGGTGATCCGGGCCTTCATCGGCAACCTCGCCTCGCCGGGCCGGCCGCAGGGCGGCTCGACCATCACCCAGCAGGTGGTCAAGAACCTGTCGGTCGGCGACGACGTGACCTACGAGCGCAAGATCCGCGAGATGATCGTGGCCGCCCGCGCCGAGCGGATGATGACGAAGCCAGAGATCCTCGGCCTCTACCTCAACGGCATCTATCTCGGCCGGGGCGCCTACGGGGTCGAGATGGCGGCCCGGAGCTACTTCGGGAAGTCCGTGAGGGACCTCGGCGTCGCGGAGGCGGCGCTCCTCGCCGGCATGCCGAAGGGCCCGAACTACTACAGCCCCGACCGCTACCCGGAGCGGGCCCGGGAGCGGCGGGCCTACGTGCTCTCCCGCATGAAGGAGGAGGGCGCGATCACGGAGGGCGAGATGAACGCCGCCATGGCGGCCGCGCTGAGCCTCGCGCCCCTCGAGCGCACGCGCCAGGAGGCGGGCTTCCACTTCGTCGACCACCTCGCCCGCGAGGCCCGCACCCTCGCGGGCCTCGATTCGCTCACCGCCGGCACCTACACGGTGCGCTCGACCCTGAATGCCGGCCTCCAGACCGCGACCGAGTCGATCCTCCAGGAGAGCCTCGCCCGCTACGAGGCCGCGACCGGGCGCGCCCGCTTCGAGAGCCCGGAGATGAACCTCGCCGACGCCGTGCGGCGGATCGAGGCCGCGGGCCCGGAGGCGCCGACCCCCGGCGCGCCCGAGCCGCCCGCCCCGGCCGATGCCAAGGCCCCCAGCCCCAGGTCGGCCGGCGCCGGATCCGCCGGCGCCAAGCCGGCGGGCCTCAAGCCGGCGGGCCTCAAGTCCCCCGGTCCGACGGCCCCCGGCCCCAAGCCCGCCTGGCGGCGCGCCCTCGAGACGGCCCGCCCGCCCCTCTACGACGTCCACTGGCCCCTCGCGGTGGTGCTCGACACGGGCGGCCGCACCGGCGCGCGCGTCGGCCTCGCCGACGGGCGGGTGGCGAGCCTCAACGCCGGCGCGGCCCGTGGCCGGCTCGCGCCCTACGACGTGGTGCGGGTCTCCCTGCGCGACCCCCGGGCGGCCCAGCCCCGGGCCGACCTGCGGGTGCGGCCCCAGGTGCAGGGCGCGGTCCTCGTCATGGAGAACCGGACCGGGCGCATCCTGGCGCTGGCCGGGGGCTTCTCCTACCCGCTGAGCCAGCTCAACCGGGTGACCCAGGCCGTGCGCCAGCCCGGCTCGACCCTCAAGCCCCTCACCTACCTGGCGGCCCTCGCCAGCGGGCTCCAGCCCAACACCCTGGTGATGGACGCCCGCGTCACCCTGCCGCCCATCGGCGGGGTCGGCGAATCCTGGTCGCCAAAGAACTACGAGGGCGGCGGCTCGGGCCCCACCACCCTGCGGCGCGGCCTCGAGCACTCGAAGAACCTCGTCACGGCCCAGCTCCTCAAGGGCGGCATCGCCGAGAAGCCCCAGGCCAGCCTCCAGCGGATCTGCGACATCGCGCTGGAGGCCCAGCTCTACGCCGAGTGCGAGCGCTACTATCCGTTCGTGCTCGGGGCCCAGCCGGTGCGGATGATCGACCTCGCGACCTTCTACGCCGCCGTCGCCAACGAGGGCGAGCGGCCCTCGCCCTACGGGCTCGAATCCGTCTCGCAGGGGCCGAGGACGCTCTACCAGCACGCCGAGCGGCCGATGCCGCGGCTCGGCTCGGCCGACCGGGTCGCCTTCTACCAGCTGAAGAGCCTGCTCCAGGGCGTGACCCAGCGCGGCACCGCCGCCGCGCTCGGCCGCTTCGCGCCCTACGTGGCGGGCAAGACCGGCACCTCCGAGGACGAGAACGACGCCTGGTTCGCGGGCTTCACGAACGAGATCACCATCGTGGCCTGGATCGGCTACGACAACGCCGACGGCCGGCGCCGCACCCTCGGCCGCGGGCAGACCGGCGGCCACCTCGCGGTGCCGGTCTTCGCCCAGGTGCTTCAGGCCGCCTGGGCCAACGGCGTGCCGCGATCCCCCCTGGCGCCTCCGAGCCCCGAGGCCCGGCGCCTCATCGCCGACGCGCCCATCGACCTGCACTCGGGCAGCCGGGTCGCCGGCGGCGGCTTCATGGAGCATTTCCGGCTCCAGGTGGACGGGCGCCTCGCCGACACCCGCTACCGGCTGGTGCCGCAGGAATCGCTCTACGCCCTGCGGCCCGACGCCGAGCCCGACGGCGACGCCCCGGAGGGCGCGCCCGAGCCGGACGCCGCCCCGGATGCCGAGCGCTACGATCCGTTCGGCAGCCTCTTCGGCCAGCCCGCCCCGGAGCGCGCGCCCTACGCCCGCCGGGCCCAGCCGGTGCCGGCGCCCGAGCCGATCTGGCCCGGTCCCCGCGCCCGCTCCCCCTTCGGCGACGACGACTTCGACCGCCGGCCGCGCCGCCGCGACCCGGACTACCCCTTCGGCCGCGACCCGACCTACTGAGGGCGCCCTGGCCCGCCATCCCGCCCGACCGTGAGGACCGCTTACCCGTGCGCGACAGCCTGAGGGCGCTCCTGCGCCTCGCCCCGCCCCTGCTCGCCGCCCTGGCGGCCTCGCCGGCGCTCGCCCAGTTCCGTACCCGGGACGTGCCGGCGGTGGCCGGGCTCGACCCGGCCGGCCTCGCGCCCGGCACCATCGCGTTCACCGACCACCGCGACGACCCGGCGAGCCCCGAGAGCGGCCTCGTGCCCTTCGGCGAGTGGGGCCGGCGCAGCCCGAGCCAGAAGGCGCTGCTCGCCCCCCACGCGGCCTACGCCGAGCCCGAGTACACGGCCACCGTGAACGGGGTCGCCCGGGCCCGCCACGAGGCGCTGCGGGTCTACGTCGCGGAGGCCCGCTTCGTGGTGCCGCGGGCGCCAGACCGCATCGACCTGAAGCGCTTCTCGACGATCCCCTTCCTGGCCCGCATGGACCCGGCGATCCGGCACAAGGCCCTCGCCCCCGCCGACGCGACGCCCACGAAGGACCCGGCGGCCGCGTTCGCGCGCCGTCCCGACCGGCCCTGGTGCGCGGCGCCCGACGCGGTCTGCATCGAGTCGCGCTACGACCTCGAGGGCAAGCTGCCGCTCGGCGTGCGCCTCGCCAACAAGCTCGAGGACGGCCCCAAGAAGATCGCCGAGTTCGTGTCGTTCCAGAGCGAATTGCGCGTGCTGCCGCCCGAGGAGGCGGCCCGGCTCACCGCCCTGACGCGGATCGAGGCGCCGGTGGCCGGCGCGATGGAGCAGTCCATCTTCTGGGTCAACCAGATCCTGCGCTTCGGCAAGTTCCTGGCGGTGCTCCAGCCGGTGGCGAACGATCCCGGCAAGACGGCCGTCACCGCCTACATGGCGCTCGGCATCAAGGCCGACGTGCTCGACCGCAAGAAGGAGTACGAGCGCGTGCCGGTGCTGCGCAACCTCCTGCCGGCGCAGGTGCTGATGGGCAATTCCTCGTTCAACACCGGCACCTCGATCAGCGCCGGGCTGCCGACCTACGCCCGCAACCGCATCGCCGCCTTCGCGGACGCCCTGGCCAAGGAGTGAGCCGGCGCGGCGCCCGGGCCCCGGGCGGACGCGCCCCCGAGCCCCGGGCGGCGCCGCGCCGTCCTCAATTGCCCCGGTTCACGATGCTCGGCATCGAGGGCTGGGTGAAGGCGCGGTTCACGTCCGGGCGGCGCTGGGTGCCGTTGGTGTCGTTCGAGCGCACGTAGTTGCTCGTGTCGAAGCTCTCGCCGAGGCCGCTGCCGCGCGGGTCGGTGCTGGTGCAGGCGGCGGCGAGGCCCGCGAGGGCGGCGGCCGTGGCGAGCGGGAGGAGGCGCATGGGTCTCTGGTCCTGACGTCGGTTCGGGCGCTGTGCATCGCGGCGGGCGGCGCTGCCGTCAAGGTTCCGGCCGCGCTCCGGCTCCGGAGGGCGCCCTTTCCCGCTCCGGTGTGTGCCGCCGGCCGCAGAAAGCAGGGATGAATCAAGGATTTGCGGCGCTTTTCCGCCATCTCGGCGGCGGAACGCGGCCGCTGTGCCCGGGGCGCCGCGGCCGCCGGAATGTGTGGAGCGCCGCGATTCTCGGTCTGGCGGAGTCCCGGGCTTTGCGCGACAGTCCGCCCCGATGAGCAACGTCGTTCCCCTGCGCGCCCGCGCCGCCCCCGAGACCGCCGCCCGCGCCACCGCGGCGGTGGTGTCCGACCTCGTCGGGATCGCCGAGCAGCTGCACGACATCGGCGCCCGGGCGGCGGGCCTCGGCCGGCCCCGGCCCGAGGCCGAGCGCACGGTGCAGATGGTGCTGGACGCCGTGACGGCGATCGAGCGCGCCCTCGACACGATCACGGACGGCGGCGACTACACGCCGTTCTGAGCGCCGCGGCCCGGGCCGCCCGGGTCAGGCACCGGCCGCCATCACGCTCCACAGGATCGCGCCGTAGTGGCAGGAGGCGGCCGTGAGCACGAAGCCGTGCCAGATCGCGTTCTGGAACGGCAGCCGCCGCCAGACGTGGAAGACCACCCCGAGGGAGTAGAGCACGCCGCCGGCCGCGAGGAGTCCGAGGGCCGCCGGCGACAGGGCCGCGATGACCGATTCGTAGGCCATCAGCCCGCTCCAGCCCAGCGCGAGGTAGAGGCCGATCGCCAGGCGGTCGAAGCGTCCCGGCAGGGTCAGCTTGATCGCCGCGCCCGCCACCGCGACGAGCCAGATGCCGGCGAGCAGCGCGAACGCGAAGCCGTCGGTGCCCACGAGGGTCACGAGCGGCGTGTAGGTGCCGGCGATCATCAGGAAGATGGTGGCGTGGTCGGCCCGGCGCAGGCGCCACTTGAACCGCCCCACGGGCCACATGTTGTAGGCCGCCGAGACGCCCAGCATGCCGACGAGGCCGGCCGCGTACACGCCCACCGCCGCCTGCGCGGCGGGGGCGAGGCCGGCGAGCGCGGCGCTCACCATCAGCACCAGCGCGCCGACGAGGCCGAGCGAGACCCCGACGACGTGCACCACCCCGTCGGCCCGCAGCTCCCGGGGCGTGTAGGTCCAGGCGAGGCTGAGGGGCCGCCCGTCCGGCGCGAAGCGCGTGTCCGGCGCGAAGCGCGCGTCCGGCGCGAAACGCGCGGCCTTCGTCCGTGACGGCCTCCGCGCGTCGCGCGCGGGGCACTCGTCCGGCGCGAGTCCGCTGTCGGCGAGTCGATCCTCGGCGCGCATGGGCGGTCACCTTCCGCTCGCGGGCCGGGCCTCGGGAGGCCCGGCACCCTCTCGGTCCCCGAGGCTACGGGGCGTGGATGAACATGGTACGAACGGAGGCGCCGCTGCAGGAATCAGGCCGCCGCCCGGCTGTGGACGGCGGGCCCCGCGCACAGGCGGGCGTGGGCGGCCGCCATGCCGAGGACCAGCATCGCGGTGACCTGGTGGGCGAGGCCGGCCCAGAGCGGCACCACCAGGAGGAGCGTGGTGACGCCGAGCGCCGCCTGCGCCGCCACGAGGCCGAGGAGGGCGGTCGCGCGGCGCGCCGCCCCGGTCCCCGGCGCGGAGCGGCGGGCGTCGAGGCAGTGCAGGCCCGCGACGAGGAGCAGCGCGTAGGCGGCCAGCCGGTGGTTGAACTGCACGAGCGCGAGGTTGTCGACGAAGTTCTCGAACCAGGGCGTGCCCGACAGGAGGCCCGGGGGCACGAGCGCGCCGTCCATCAGCGGCCAGGTATTGTAGGTCAGGCCCGCCCGGGCGCCGGCGACGAGGCCGCCGAGCGCGATCTGCACCAGGACCAGGGCCATCAGGCCGCGGGCCGCGGCGGCGAGCCGGCGCGGCCCCGTCCCGTCCCCCGGGCGGCCGAGCCCCGCCGCGAGCCAGACCAGCCCGGCGAAGATGCCGCTCGCGAGGGTCAGGTGCAGGGCGAGCTTGACGGGCGCGACCGCGACCATGCCGGGCTGGAGGCCGGAGGCCACCATGATCCAGCCTACCGCGCCCTGGAGGCCGCCGAGCGCGCCGAGGCCGAGGAGGCCGGCGGCGAGGTGCCGGTCGAGGCGGCCCCGCCACCAGAACCAGACCAGCGGCAGGAAGAACACCAGGCCGATCAGGCGGCCGAGCAGCCGGTGGCCCCACTCCCAGGCATAGATGAACTGGAAGTCCGGCAGGCTCATGCCCTGGTTGAGCAGCCGGTACTGCGGGGTCGCCCGGTACTTGGCGAATTCCTGCGCCCAGGCGTCGGCGGAGAGCGGCGGCAGCGCCCCCGTCACGGGCTTCCACTCGGTGATCGACAGGCCCGAGCCGGTGAGCCGGGTGGCGCCGCCGACCGCCACCATCGCCACCACCAGGGCGGCCATGACGAAGAGCCACGTCCGCACGGCCGTGCGGGCGCGGGCGGCGGGCTCGGCGCGCCCGGCGGCCGGCGCGCTGGAGAGGGCGATGCTGCTCATGGCGCCCGCTTACGGGCCGCCCACCCCCCGCGCAACGCCCTGCGGTGCCGCACCACCCAGGCGCCGGTCCCGCTCCCCCGCCGCCCGCCGGAGCGCCCGCCGGCGCCGGGGCGCCCCGGCCCTGTGCGCCCGTACCGCATCCCCGCCGGCCCCCCGCCCGGATTGCGGCGGCGCGGCGCGTCGCGTAGGCGGTCGGCAACCGTTCGAACCCGCTCGCCCGGGAACACCCGCATCAGGACGCGTCCCATGCGCCGCCGCACCCGCTCCCTCGTCGGGGCGATCGTGATGATCGCCTTCGTGATGATCTACGCCCCCCTCGCGATGGCGCTCGCCGACAGCCGCATCGCCGAGACGCCGCCGGTCGTGCAGTCGGTGCTCTACGCCCTGCTGGGCATCGCCTGGATCGTCCCGCTGATGCCGCTGATCCGCTGGATGGAGCGCCCGGACCCCGATCCGGCCGCGTGACGCGCGGTCGGTTTTTCGCCTAAAAGCCGTGGCACACCCTGGCCGTGGCCCGTCCGGGCGCACCCCTCCCGCTCCCGCCCGCTTCTCCCGGCAAGGCAACCCAAGGCCATGCGCCACGCGTTCGCGCTGCTTCTCCTGATGGCTCCGTTCGCCGGGGCCGCCCTCGCGCAGAGCGCACCCCGCTCGGTCGGCGATTGCGAGCGCATCAAGGGCGACCTCGCCTACAATCAGTGCCTGTCGCTGTTTGGTCCCGCGGCGCCCACCAAGGCCGGCGCCGCCCCCGCCCTCAGCACGCCGGTCCGCCTGCCCGAGCCCGTGGCGAGCCAGGAGGCCGAGCCGGCGCCGCGCTACCGGGGCCGGCGCTCCTACGGCCGGCGCCTGCGGCGCGGACGCCAGAGCGCCACCTTCGCGGTCATCAGCGGCAGCGGCTCCCGCTACCATCGCCGGCGCCGTCGCTGAGAGGCAGCAAGGCGCCGCTTAAGGGGGCGCGGCGCCGTCAGCCCACGTTGACCCGGCGGCCCCGGTTCCAGGCCAGGAACGGCACGCCCGAGAGCAGCGCCCGCAGGGCGGCATCGGTCTGGAAGCAGCCGTTGACCGAGACCCGCGGCAGGGCGTGCAGGTGCCCGGCATGCTGCGGGAACAGGTGGCCGGGCCGCGTCGTGACGGCGGTGCGGTAGCCGGCCTCGCGGGCGAGCGCGAAATCCCGCGGGCCGGCGGAGCCGGGATCGCCCACCGGGTAGGAGAAGTGCTCCGGCGACCGGCCGAGGCGCGCCGCCAGGAGCGCCCGGCCCTCGACGACCTCGCGCCGGGCCGCGGCGTCGTCGTGCTTGGCCAGCATCGGGTGCGACAGGGTGTGGGCGGCGAGCGTCACGGCTTCGTCGCGGGCGAGGGCCCGCAGGTCGTCGAAGGGCAGGCACAGCTCGCGCGCGATGGCGCCGGCGTCGATGCCGGCCTCCCCGGCGAGCCGCAGGGTCGCGGCCCGCAGGGTCGCCTCGGGGCCGGCCCGCAGGGCGGCGTAGGCGGCCGCGAAGGCGGCGCTCTTCCCGGCCGCGTCCGTCGCCGGGAGGTCGAGCCCGACCTCCGGCAGCCGCACCCGGTCGAGGCGGCGGATCGCCCGCTCGAGCTCGATCCACCACAGCCGGCCGCTGCCCTCCGCGAAATCGTGGGTGACGAACAGGGTCCAGGGCGCCCCGTGGCGCCGCAGCACCGGCCGGGCGTGCTCCAGGTTGTCGCGGTAGCCGTCGTCGAAGGTCAGGACCGCGAAGGGGCCGGCCCCGCCGCCCGCCGCGAGGCGCCCCGGCACCTCGGAGAGGCCGACGATCGCGAAGCCGCCCGCCCGCAGGGCCGCCAGGGTGCGGTCGAGGAAGTCCGGCGTGATCGCGAGCAGCCGGTTCGGCGCGAAGGCGCCCGGCGGGTCCTCGTCCGGCCGGACGTGGTGGAAGGTCAGGATCACGCCGCAGCCGCGGGCCGCCGGGGCGAGCCAGCGGTCGGCCCGGGAGGCGGCGATGGCGGTGAAGCCGGCGTGGAACAGGCGGTGGCGCACGGTCGCGGAGATCATGCGTCAGACTATCGCCCGGTCCCCGAAAGCTTCGTTACCATGTTTCCGGATTGTCCACCTTTCCGGCGCAGAGACCGCGTATGACGGACGCGAGAGTATCCGGCGCGGCGGGACGACGCCCGGCCCGGCGCGACTTGGGGGCGGGCCGGGTGGTCGAGAGGATGGACGGCACGATGCAACTGGCGGTGCATGTCCGGGAGAGCGGCTCGGGTGTCGCGGCCGCGGCAGCCGCGCTCGTGCCCGAGGTCTTCGCGACGCTCGCGGCGGCCGAGGCGCCCTGGCGCGAGCTGGAGCGCGGGCCCGGCGTCCTGATGACGCCCTACCAGCGCTTCGACTGGGTGGCGGCCTACGCGGCGACCGTGGGGCTCGAGGGCGGCCGGCTCTGCCTCGCGCTCCTGCGCGACGACGCCGGGCGCCCGCGCGTGCTCCTTCCCCTGGTGGTGCGGCGCGAGGCGGGCATCCGCGTCGCCCGGGTGGTCGGCGGCCGGCACGCCAACTACCACATGCCGGTCTTCGCCGGCCCCGAGGCGGCCGCGCTGCCGGCCGAGACGCTCCGGCGCGCCCTCGCGCGCCTCGGCCGCAGCGCCGGCATCGACCTCTTCCTCCTCGTCCACCAGCCCCGCCGCTGGGACGGCGCGCCGAACCCGCTCGCCGCCCTGGGGAGCGCCTCGCCCAGCGACGCCTACGGCCTCGCCCTCGGGCCCGACCCCGAGGCGGTGCTCAGGCGCGTTCTGAGCGGGGATGCGCGCCGCAAGCTGCGCCAGAAGGAGAAGTGGCTGGCGGCGGCCCACGGCCCGGTGGCGCACCGCGTGGCCGCGGACGCGCCCGAGACCGCCGCCATCCTGGAGGCCTACTTCGCCCAGAAGGCGGCCCGGTTCGCGCAGCTCGGCATCCCGGACCCCTTCGCGGATCCGGCCGCCCGCGCCTTCGTGGCCGCCGCCTGCCGGCCCGGCCGCGACGGCGCGCCCCCGGCCCTCGAGCTGCACGCCCTGACGCTCCTCGAAAGCGGGCGCGTCCTCGCCACCTTCGCGGGCGCCGTGGACGCGCGCCGGTTCAGCGGCATGCTGACCTCGTTCGATCCCGACCCGGGCCTCGCGCGGTTCAGCCCCGGGGACCTCCTGCTCCAGGCCCTTGTGCGCGACCAGGCGGCCCGCGGCCGGTCCGCCCTCGACCTCGGGGTGGGCGAGGCCCGCTACAAGTCGAGCGTCTGCGACGAGACCATCGGGCTCGTGGACGCCCACGTGCCGGTGACGCTGCGCGGCGCGCTCCTCGCCCGGGCGACCGCCGGCGCGCTCCGCCTCAAGCGCCGGATCAAGCGCGACCCGCGGCTCTGGGCCCTCGTCGGGCGGCTGCGGCGGCGCCGGCCCTGACGGTCGGCCCGCGGGACGCGTCCCCG
>NZ_QOWC01000186.1 GCF_003574465.1 Methylobacterium crusticola | reverse complement strand
TCCGCGGGGCGCGGACCTTGAGGGCTCGCGGCGCGGGGGGGCGCGGCCTGGGCACGCGACGCACGGGGATCGGCGGCGAGGGGGCCCGAGGCCTCCAGGCGCCGGGCGTCCGCGCGCAAAGCCTCAGCGCGCCAGGCCTCGGTGCTCCAGGTCTCCGTGCTCCAGGGCTCCGTGCTCCAGGGCTCCGGCGGAGCCGCCCACGGGTCGGCGACGGCGCCGGGCGGCGCCGCGCGGGCGCCCTCGGTCCAGGGCTGCGCCGGGGCGGCGGGCCCGTGGCCGGCCCGGGGGACGGGCCGCACCAGCGCGTCGGCCATCCAGGTCGGAGTGGCGCGCTGGCTCAGGCCGTGGTCGCGGGGCGGCGGCGGCGCGGGCGGTCCGAAGCGCCGCGCGAGGATCGCCCGCAGGCTCATGACGGTCTGGGCCAGGGCGCCGAGCGTGAGCCCGCGGCGCGCGGCCGGATTCGTGCGGTCGCTCAGCCCCCGGGGCAGGCGGGGAGAGGAGTCGGAGAAGGGTGGCCGTCCCGATGATCTCATGATGCCGGCTGGATTGAGGCGGCCCGCGGCCGCTGCGTCGCTCCAGTTAGGCGCGTCATCGTTAACGCCCGATTAGGCAGCCGGGGCCGGGACCGTCCCCGAGCGGCCCCCGGGGGGGGACCGGGCGGCCCCGGGGGGCCCGGGCAGTTCCGGGCCCGGGGTGCCACGGGGCGCTCCCGCGGGTTAGAAGGCGGGGTCTCTCCAGGCGCGAGGTTCACGGCCCGATGTTCCGATCCCTCTACCGGCACGGTTTCGCCCGGGTCGCGGCCTGCGTCGGGCGGAGCCGCATCGCGGATCCCGCCGCCAACGCGGCCGAGATCCTGCGCCTCGCCGCGCAGTGCCACGGGCGCGGCGTCGCCGTCGCGGTGTTCCCGGAGCTGTGCCTCTCGGCCTACGCCATCGAGGACCTGCTGCTCCAGGAGACGCTCCTCGACGGGGTCGAGGCCGCCGTCGGAACGCTCCGGGAGGGAACCCGCGACCTGATGCCGGTCTGCGTGGTGGGCGCGCCGCTGCGGCACCGCAACCGGATCTACAACACCGCGATCGTGCTCCACCGCGGGCGGGTGCTCGGCGTGGTGCCGAAGAGCTACCTGCCGAACTACCGCGAGTTCTACGAGAAGCGCCACTTCGCCGCCGGGGCGGGCCTCGCCGGGGAGGCGATCCGGCTCGGGGACGAGACGGTGCCGTTCGGGACCGATCTCGTGTTCGCCGCCGAGGACCTGCCCGGTCTCGTCCTCGGGGTCGAGATCTGCGAGGACATGTGGATCCCGGTGCCGCCCTCGGCGCTCGCGGCGCTCGCCGGCGCGACGGTGCTGGCGAACCTCTCGGGCAGCCCGATCACCATCGGGCGGGCCGAGAGCCGCAAGCTGCTCTGCCAGTCGGCGTCGGCCCGCTGCCTGTCGGCCTACGTGTACGCCGCGGCGGGCCCCGGCGAGTCGACCACGGACCTCTCGTGGGACGGCCACACCGTGATCTACGAGGACGGCGTGCTCCTCGCCGAGGGCGAGCGCTTCCCCGCGGAGGCCGGGGTGACGGTGGCGGACGTCGACCTCGACCGCCTGCGCCAGGAGCGGGCCCAGATGGGCAGCTTCGACGACAACGCCCGCGCCCTCGCGGCAGGGCCGGCGTTCCGCCGCATCGGCTTCCGGGTCTCCCCCGCGGAGGCCGATCTCGGCCTCTGCCGCACCGTCGAGCGCTTCCCCTTCGTGCCCGCCGACCCCGCGCGCCTCGCCCAGGATTGCTACGAGGGCTACAACATCCAGGTGGCGGGGCTCGCCCAGCGCCTCGAGGCCATCGGCACCCGCCGGGTCGTGATCGGCATCTCGGGCGGCCTCGACTCGACCCACGCGCTGATCGTGGCCGCCAAGGCCTTCGACCGCCTGGGGCTGCCGCGGACCGACATCCTGACCTACACCATGCCGGGCTTCGCCACCTCGGACGAGACCAAGGGCAACGCCCACCGGCTGATGGCGGCGCTCGGCACCCGCGCGGCGGAGCTCGACATCCGCCCGGCCGCGACCCAGATGCTCGCCGACATGGGCCACCCGTTCGGGCGCGGCGAGAAGGTCTACGACGTGACCTTCGAGAACGTGCAGGCGGGCCTGCGCACCGACTACCTGTTCCGCCTCGCCAACCAGAACGACGCGATCGTGGTCGGCACCGGCGACCTCTCGGAGCTGGCGCTCGGCTGGTGCACCTACGGCGTCGGCGACCAGATGTCCCATTACGGGGTCAATGCCGGCGTGCCCAAGACCCTGATCCAGCACCTGATCCGCTGGGTGATCGCGTCCGGCCAGTTCGACCCGGAGGTGGGCCGCACCCTCGAGGCGATCCTGGCCACCGAGATCTCGCCCGAACTGGTGCCGGCCGAGGAGGGCCAGGCGATCCAGAGCACGGAATCCAGGATCGGCCCCTACGCGCTCCAGGACTTCACCCTGTTCTACACGCTGCGCTACGGCTACCGGCCCTCGAAGATCGCGTTCCTGGCCCTCCAGGCCTGGGGCGACGCGGCCCGCGGGCCCTGGCCCCCCGGCTTCCCGGAGGCCCGGCGCGGCGCCTACGACCTGCCGGAGATCCGGGCCTGGCTGAAGGTGTTCCTCCAGCGCTTCTTCGGCTTCAGCCAGTTCAAGCGCTCGGCCCTGCCGAACGGCCCGAAGGTCGCGGCCGGCGGGGCGCTCTCGCCCCGTGGCGACTGGCGCGCGCCCTCCGACGGCAACGCCCGCGCCTGGCTCGCCGAGCTCGAGCGCAACGTGCCGGAGGCCTAGAGCCGCGCCCGCTCCGGTCGGAGCGGCCCCGGCCCCGGGAGGCACGTGCCGGCGCTCGCCGCCCCGTCGCCTCCCGCCCGGCAAGGCTTCGGGCAGCAGCGCGAAACCGCGGCGATCGATCAGATCCCGCCCGATTGGACCTGATCCAAGTCGAAGGAAAAATATCCCCCGGGCCACGTCCCCTCTCAGCTCGCCGGGCGCCATTGTGCAGAGCACAATCCCGTTCCGGGCACACACGATTTCGTGAGACGCAGGGGAGGAACAAGGACACCCGGGCGGCGATCGCGGAAAATCCTGTGGTCAGCGGCCGCAAAGCCTGACATAGTCTTGTCAGATTCGACCGTTAACGGATTTCACCATGTCAGCAGCCGCGGCCGGAGGTGATCCGATGCGAACCTACAACCTGTTCCGCCTCAAGGGGCTCGACGGTCTGGTCTGCGCCGTGCCGGAGGACTACGCCGTACCGCACTTCGTCACCGAGGCACGCTGGGCCTTCGGCGGCACGCTCGACGGCAGCGCCCCGGGCCGGGCCGGGTTCGACCGCGCCGCGGCGGCGACCGCCGTGCGCTTCAACGGCTTCTACCTGTTCCAGAGCCTCGCGCCGGCCGGCGACTGAGCCCGGCGCGACCGCGCCGGCGCCACGAGGTCGGCGCCAAGAGGCCGGCGCGAAGAGGCCGGCGCGGGGCCGCCAGGCGCCGGAGCGGAGCGCCGCAGCGCCCATCGGGCCCGCGCCCGGGAAACACCGGGCGCCCGGACCCGCGACGGTCCCGGCGAGCTTTCCTTAATCGTCAGGGGCGCATGCTCACCCTCGTGGATCCGTCCGAGGCCGAGGGGTGGCCGGTCATGTCCGAGTCGCGCAAGGAATCACGGCTGCGCACCTTCCTGAAGGGCCGCATCGTCTTCAACGGTGGCAATTCCAGCATGGACTGCCTGGTCCGCGACCTGTCGCCCTCGGGCGCCCGGCTGATGCTGAGCCAGACGGCGACGCTACCGGACGGGTTCGACCTGATCATCCCGGCCAAGGACCGCGTGCACAAGGCCTCCCTGCGCTGGCGGAGGGACGACGGCGTCGGCGTGGTCTTCGTCGAGGAGGAGACCCGCACCGCGACCCCCGAGCCCGCCCTGTCCGTCGCGGCCCTGCGGCAGCGCGTCAGCGCCCTCGAGGCCGAGAACGCCACCCTGCGCCGCCTCCTGGCCGAGGCCGAGGTGGCCGCCCTCGCGCGGACGAGCTGACGCGAGGCCCGCGGACGACCCGCGACGACGGCCCTGCGCCCGCCGGAACGGCGAAGGGCCGCTCCCCTGTCGGGGAGCGGCCCTTCCATTGCCGAACCGCGGTTCGGCCGATCTGAGGAAGACCGGTAGCCGGTCCTCGATCGTGTGCTGCGCTCAGGCTGAGAGGCCGGAGGCGACGATCCAGGCCCGCTGCGCCGACGACCGCGGTCGATGACAATGAGACACTCGATCACCTCCTTTCGTTTGTTGCCGATGGGTCGAATGTAAGGATCGGGCGGCGATGCGCAATCCTCTTGCGCCGCGGCGAAGGGTCCCCGGACGCGCGGCTTGACCTCGGCCGTCGCCCGGCCATGTCACCGGCCATGAAGAACCGGAGCCTCCTCAAGCTCGCCAGCGCCGTGACGGTGATGACCCTCGGGGGGGTCGGCTACGCCGCGCACCGGCGCAGCCGCAATCCCTACTACGAGGGGCCGGCGAGCGATCACTTCGACGGCACGCGCTTCTTCTCGCCCGGCCAGCCGCAGGACAAGGACGTCGCCGCGCTGGCGCGCTGGCAGTTCGGCGGGGGGCGGGAGGCCTGGCCGTCGCGGTTCCCGAGCCCGTTCCCGGCCGACGCGCCGCCCGAGCGCTCCGACGCCCTGCGGGTGGTCCACATCGGGCACGCCAGCCTGCTGATCCAGGTCGCGGGCCGCAACATCCTGATCGACCCGGTCTACGCCAACCGGGCGAGCCCGGTGGGCTTCGCGGGCCCGCGGCGCGCCAACCCGCCCGGGATCGCCTTCGCGGCCCTGCCGCCCATCGACGCGGTCCTGATCACCCACAACCACTACGACCATCTCGACGGCCCGACCCTGGCCCGGCTCTGGGCCGAGCACGAGCCGGCCTTCGTGGCGCCGCTCGGCAACGACGCCATCCTGCGCAGCTACGACGCGACGATGCGGGTCGAGGCCCGCGACTGGGGCGACACGGTCGATCTCGGCGGCGGCCTGACGGTCCACCTGACGCCGGCCTACCACTGGTCGGCCCGGGGCGTGAACGACCGCCGCATGGCGCTCTGGTGCGCCTTCGTGCTGACGACCCCGCAGGGCGTGCTCTACCACGTCGGCGACACCGGCTACGGCGACGGCGCGATCTTCCGGGACGTGCGCGCGCGCTTCGGGCCGCCGCGCCTCGCCACCCTGCCGATCGGCGCCTACGAGCCGCGCTGGTTCATGCAGGCCCAGCACATGAACCCCGAGGAGGCGGTGCGGGCCCTGGGCGAGGTCGGGGCCGCGCAGGCGCTGGGGCACCATTGGGGCACGTTCCGGCTCACCAACGAGGGGATCGAGCGGCCGGTCGCCGCCCTGGCCGAGGCCCTCGACGCGCAGGGGCTGCCGGCGGAGCGCTTCCTGGCTCTCCGGCCCGGGCAGGTCTGGACGGGGTGAGGCGGGCCGCGGCGGGCCCCGGGGAGCCTCCCCGCGGGTCGCCTCAGAGGATGAACCGGCTGAGGTCGGCGTTCTGGGCCAGGCTCTCCACCCGGTCGCGCACGTAGGCGGCGTCGATGGAGACGCTCTCGCCGGAGCGGTCGGGCGCCGTGAACGAGATCTCGTCCAGCACGCGCTCGAGCACGGTCTGCAACCGCCGCGCCCCGATGTTCTCGACGGACGAGTTCACGTCGACGGCGACCCGGGCGAGCGCGTCGACGGCGTCGTCCGTGAAGGCGACCGTCACCCCCTCGGTCGCCATCAGGGCCACCGCCTGCTTGAGGAGGCTCGCCTCCGTCTCGGTCAGGATGCGGCGGAAGTCGTCGACCGTGAGCGGGCTCAGCTCGACCCGGATCGGCAGGCGGCCCTGGAGCTCGGGCAGGAGGTCGGAGGGCTTCGAGACGTGGAAGGCGCCGCTGGCGATGAACAGGATGTGGTCGGTCTTCACCGGCCCGTGCTTCGTCGCGACGGTGGTGCCCTCGATCAGCGGCAGCAGGTCGCGCTGCACCCCCTCGCGGGAGACGTCGGCGCCCGAGCGGCCCTCGCGGGCGCAGATCTTGTCGATCTCGTCGAGGAACACGATCCCGTTGTCCTCGACCTCGCGCAGGGCCTCCTGGACGATGCCGTCCTGGTCGAGGAGCTTGTCGGATTCCTCGTTGATCAGGGGCGCGTAGGCGTCCCGCACGCTCATCCGCCGCGGCTTGCCCTTCTGCCCGCCGATCGCCTTGCCGAGCATGTCGCCGAGGTTGATCGCGCCCATCGCGGCGCCGGGCATCCCCGGGATCTCGAACATCGGCAGGCCCGCCGGGCCGCCGGAGAGCTCGAGCTCGATCTCCTTGTCGTCGAGCTCGCCCGCCCGCAGGCGGCGCCGGAACGCGTCGCGGGTCGCCTGGCTCGACGTCGGGCCGACGAGCGCGTCGAGGACGCGGGCCTCGGCGGCGGCCTCGGCCTTGGCCTGCACGCCGCGGCGCTTCTCGTCGCGCTTGAGGCCGATGCCGACCTCGACGAGGTCGCGCACGATCTGCTCGACGTCCCGGCCGACGTAGCCGACCTCGGTGAACTTGGTGGCCTCGACCTTCAGGAAGGGCGCGCCGGCGAGCCGCGCGAGGCGGCGCGAGATCTCCGTCTTCCCGCACCCGGTCGGGCCGATCATCAGGATGTTCTTGGGCGCCACCTCCTCGCGGAGGGGGCCCTGGAGCTGCTGGCGGCGCCAGCGGTTGCGCAGCGCGATCGCGACCGCGCGCTTCGCGTCGCCCTGGCCGACGATGTAGCGATCGAGCTCCGAGACGATTTCGCGGGGGGAGAAGGTACTCATCGGGGTCCTGGGGGGCGGCGCGGCGCGCGCCGCGCGAAAGAGGAGAGGTGTCGCTGCCGGGAGCTTGCGGGAGCGGGGGGGCCTCAGGCCGCGTCCAGGCTCTCGATGACGAGGTTGCCGTTGGTATAGACGCAGATCTCGGCCGCGATCGCCATCGAGCGGCGCACGATCGCCTCGGCGTCGAGGTCCTGGTCCTCGAGCGCGCGGGCGGCGGCGAGCGCGTAGTTGCCGCCGGAGCCGATCGCCATCACGCCGCCCTCGGGCTCCAGCACGTCGCCGGCACCCGACAGGAGCAGGCTCACGTCCTTGTCGGCGACCAGCATCATGGCCTCGAGGCGCCGCAGGTAGCGGTCGGTGCGCCAGTCCTTGGTGAGCTCGACGCAGGCGCGGGTGAGCTGGCCCGGATACTGCTCGAGCTTGCCCTCCAGGCGCTCGAACAGCGTGAAGGCGTCCGCGGTGGCGCCCGCGAAGCCCCCGATCACCGCGCCCTTGGCCAACCGCCGGACCTTGCGGGCGTTGCCCTTGACGATGGTCTGGCCGAGGCTGACCTGGCCGTCGCCCCCGATGACGACGCGCCCGCGCTTGCGCACCATCAGGATCGTCGTCGCGTGCATGCGGGGGGCGCCCCCCGCGTCGTCGTTGGCCAAGGATCGGTCTCCTGCGCGCCTCGTCGCATCGTGCTGCGGCGTAGGTGGGGGTTGCGGGAGCGTTCGTCCAGCGCGGCGCGGCGGGGCGTGACGACCAGGGCACCGGGCCGGCCGCCTGACGCGGGGTGACGGGCGGCGATGAACTGATCGTCGGCGGCCTCCTCACTCTCGAGAGCGCGTCGGATGTCCACGACCGCGGGACGCGGGAGATCGAGGCGCGGCGGGCTGCCGGTGCATAAGGGCGGCGACAGGGCCGAGGCCCCGCAGGCTGGACCCGGCTCGGACGGGCCTGTCGCCGCCGCGAGGGATGGCGGGCCGTGGCTGCCCGTGCCCCGGTGGGGCCGATCGAGGTCGTGTGCTCGGATGCCGAGGAGCATCGCCGTCGCGTCGAGGGGTGGAGGTCCGCCATCGTGGGAGGCGATCCAGCGCCGCGACCGCCAGCCGTGGGACCGGCCGCGCGTCGTCATCGACAGCGTCCTACACCACGACCGTGACCGCCTCCGCGGCCCGGGTCAGGCCGGTGTAGAGCCAGCGCGCCCGGTGCTCCCGGAAGGCGAAGGACTCGTCGAACAGGACCACCTTGCCCCATTGCGAGCCCTGCGCCTTGTGCACGGTGAGCGCGTAGCCGTAGGTGAACTCCTCCGTCTCGCGCCGCAGGATCGCCGGGATCTCCTCGTCGCTGCCGCTGATGATCGCCCTGAGGACCCGGATGTCCTGGGCCTTGCGCCGGAGCGCGGGATCGTCCTCCGGCACCACCTCGAGGCGGACCAGGTCGGGCCGGGGCGCGGCGCGCAGGGCCTGCACGGTCCAGGTCGAGCCGTTGAGCAGGCCCTTGGTGCGGTCGTTGCGCAGGCAGACCAGCTTCTCGCCCACCGCCGGCATCGGGTCGGCGTGGCCGATCAGCTCGCGGATGCGGCCGTTGTAGAGGCGCCGGGTGCGGTTGAGCCCGACCAGGACCTGGTCGGCGGCGAGCACGGTCCCGGGGTCAATGGCGCGGCGCGGGATCACCCGGCTCTCGCCGTAGGCCCCGGGCTCGAGGCGCCCGCCCTCGCGCACCGCCATGGCGAGGCGCACGATCGGGTCGTCGGCGGCCTGCCGGTGGATCTCGGTCAGCATCACGTCGGGCTCGGCCTGCGTGAAGAAGCCCCCGCCCTTGACGGGGGGCAGCTGCGCCGGGTCGCCCAGGACCAGCACCGGCGTGCCGAAGGACAGGAGGTCGTTGCCGAGGTCGCCGTCGACCATCGAGCACTCGTCGATGACCACCAGCGCCGCCTTGCTCACCGGCCCGGTGCGGTGGAGGGTGAAGGCCGGCCCGCCCTCCGCGTCCTCGCGGGTGCGGTAGATCAGGCTGTGGATGGTCGCGGCGTCGGGGCAGCCCCGGGCGCGCATCACCGAGGCGGCCTTGCCGGTGTAGGCGCCGAACAGCACGCCGCCGTCGACGTCCTCGGCGAGGCGGCGCGCCAGGGTGGTCTTGCCCGTGCCGGCGAAGCCGAACAGGCGGAACACCTGCGGGCTTCCCCGCTTCAGCCAGGCCGAGACGGCCTTGAGCGCCGCCTCCTGCTGGGGCGCGAAGCGGGCCGACGTCGCGGTGCTCACGCGCCCTTGCCCACGGTGCGCCGGCCCTGGAACTCCGGCGAGGGCACCTCCTTGCGCTTGAGGAGGGCGCGGAACTCGTCGCGGCGCTCGTGGATCGAGGCGATCACGAGCCCCATCGGCACGCCGACGTCGACCAGGACGGCCTCCGAGAGCTGGAGCGAGGCCTCGATCGTCTCCGGCACCGCGTCGTCGACGCCCATCTCGTAGAGGGCGGTGGCGTGGCGGGCGTCGCGGGCCCGGGCCACGATGGTGAGGTCGGCCCGCTCGGCCCGGGCCGCCGCCACCACCGCCTCGATGGCCCGCGGCGAATCGAGCGTCACCACCAGGGCGCGGGCGGTCTCGATGCCGCAGCGGCGCAGGAGGTCGGGGTTGGCCGAATCGCCGAAATAGACCGGGTTGCCGAGGCGGCGCTGGTCGGCGACCCGGGTCGCGTCCATGTCGAGGGCGAGGTAGGGCACCTTGTGGCGCGCCAGCATCTCGCCGACGAGGCGCCCGACCCGGCCGTAGCCCGCCACGATGACGCGGCCCTGCTGGCGCTCCGGGGGCGGCTCGGCCCGGGCGCGCCCGAGGCTCTGCCGGTCGATGCGCCGGCCCAGGCGGCGGGCGAGCGCCGCGAGCCCCGGGATCAGCACCATCGTCACGGTGGTGACCACCAGGGCGGCCTGCCCGAGATCCTCCGGCACGAGGCCGGCCGCGACGGCGCTCCCCACGAGCACGAAGGCGAACTCGCCCCCCGGCCCGAGCAGGAGGGCCGATTCGAGCGCCACCGCGCGGGGCAGCCGCAGGGCGGTGCCGACCCCGACGATCACCGCGCCCTTGAGGCCGATCAGCCCGAGGGCGAGGCCCAGGATGGTGAGGGGCGTCCGCACCAGCACGGCGGGGTCGATGTTCATGCCGACCGAGACGAAGAACACCCCGAGCAGCAGCCCCTTGAACGGGTCGATGGTGGCCTCGATGGCGCGCCGGTACTCGGTCTCGGCGAGGAGCAGGCCGGCCACGAAGGCCCCGAGCGTCATCGACAGGCCGCTCGCCGCCGCGACGAGGGCCGTCGCCGCGATCACGAGGAGGCAGGCGGCCATGAACAGCTCGGGGCTGCGGGTGCGGGCGACGAGCTGGAACAGGGGCCGCAGCCCCAGGCGCCCGGCCCCGACGAGGAGCGCCAGCGCCACGACGGCCTGCCCGAGCGCCAGGGCGAGCCCGCCGAGGGCGTCGCCGTCCTTGCGGCCGAGCACCGCGATGGCGAACAGCACCGGGGCCACCGCGAGGTCCTGGAACAGCAGCACCGCGAAGCTCGAGCGGCCGGCCGGCGTGTTCAGGCGCTTCTGCTCGGCGAGGACCGGCAGCACGATGGCGGTGGAGGAGAGGGCGAGGGCCAGCCCGACCAGGATCGCGGCGGTGGGCGGGACCTCGAGCAGCACGAGGATCAGGCCGAGGATCAGGCTCGAGGCCAGCACCTGCAGCGAGCCGAGGCCGAAGACCAGCCGCCGCAGGATGCGCAGGCGCTCCCAGGACAGCTCGACCCCGATCATGAACATCAGGAAGACCACGCCGAGCTCGGCGAGGTGGGCGATCTCGGTGCGGTTGCTGATCGTGACCGCGCCGAGCCAGGGCAGCCCCCCGGTGAGCCGGCCGAGGCCGAAGGGCCCGAGCAGCGCGCCCGCGCCGATGAAGCCGAGGACGGGGCTGACGCGCAGGCGATGGAACAGCGGCACCACGATCCCGGCCGTGACCAGGAACAGGATGGCCTCCTTGTAGGATCCGGACGCGGCGGGCTCGGTCATCGGGAGCGGCGAGGCCTCTCGGGGTGCGTGGCGGGGAGCGGGGCGGCGCGGCCGGCCGCGGCGCCCGCCGCCATCATGCGGAGGGGGACCGCCGGGGCAAGCGGAAAGGCGCCGCCCGGCCGCCGATCGGCGGCCTGGCTCAGCCGAGGGTCGCGAGCGCCGCCGTGAGGTCCGCCACCAGGTCCTCCGGGTGCTCGATGCCGATCGAGACCCGGATCGTCGCGTCGGAGACGCCGAGGCGGTCGCGGACCTCCTTGGGCACGCCAGAATGGGTGGTCGAGGCCGGGTGGCTGGCGAGCGACTCGGTGCCCCCCAGGCTCACCGCGAGCTTGAACAGCTCGAGCGCGTTGAGAACCCGGAAGGCCTCCGCCTCGCCCCCCGCCACGTCGAACGAGAAGGTCGAGCCGGGCGCGTCGCACTGCGCGGCGTAGACCCGGGCCGCGCCCGAGCCCGGCTCGAGGTGGGCGAGGTGGTGGACCCGGGTCACCCGCGGGTGCGCCCGCAGCATGGCGGCCACCGTCTCGCCGTTGCGGTTGGCCGCGTTCATGCGCAGGGACAGCGTCTCGAGGGAGCGCCCGAGCATCCAGCACGAGTGCGGGTCGAGCTGCGTGCCGATGGCCGAGCGCAGCATGCGGACCGGCTTCATCCGGGCGGACGAGCCCAGGGCGGCGCCGGCGATGAGGTCCGAGTGGCCGCCGACGTACTTCGTGAGCGAGTAGACCGAGATGTCGGCCCCGTGGCGCAGCGGGTGCTGGAAGAGGGGGCCGAGCAGGGTGTTGTCGCAGACCACCACCGGGGCCGCGCCGCCCTGCGCGGCCCCGATCTCGTCCGCCACCGCGCGCATCAGGGCGATGTCGACGAGGGTGTTGAGGGGGTTCGAGGGCGTCTCGATCATGATGGTGGTGACGCGCCCGGCCGCCCGCGCCGCCTCGGCGGCCCGGCGCACGCCGGCCGGGTCGGTGCCGTCGGCAAAGCCCACCGAGGCGATCCCGAAGCCCGCCAGCGTCCTGGCGATGAGCGTCTCGGTGCCGCCGTAGAGGGGCTGGGAGTGCAGCACCACGTCGCCCGGCCGGGCATGGGCCAGGATCGTCGTGGCGATGGCCGACATGCCGGAGGAGAACAGGAGCGCCGCCTCCGCCTCCTCGAACACCGCGAGGCGGTCCTCGACGATCTCGCTGTTGGGATGGTTGAAGCGCGAGTAGACGAGGCCGGCGGTCTCGCCCTTCGGCGGCTCGCGCCGCCCCGAGACGTAGTCGAAGAACGCCTTGCCGTGCTCGGCCGACGTGAACACGAAGGTCGAGGTCAGGAACACCGGCGGCTTCACCGCGCCCTCCGACAGGGCGGGGTCGTAGCCGTAGCCGAGCATCAGGGTCTCGGGATGCAGGCGGCGGTTGCCGAGCCGGTCCTTGTGGTAGCGGTCGTCCGACATGCGGGGCCTCGCGGGTTGTCGTGCGGCGCGGCGGGCGCCGGTCGGATCCGTTCTACCGCTAATCCCGCGGCCGTGGTCCGCGACACGGCGCCGGACGCCGCCGGGCCTCAGCGGCGGATCGTAGCAAAACGCCCCCCGGAGCGGTCTCGGCCCGGCCGCCCCCGGGGCGGTCTCTGCCTGGCCGCCCCCGTGATGAACGGGGCCGGAGGTCGCGCCGGTGGGCGCGAAAACGGTGCGCAATGGGCGGAAATGACGCAACGACAGGCGCGATCCACTCGCCCAGGGCGCAATTTTGGCGCAAAACCCGCTTAGCGTGAAGGATTGAGATTCCGTGTAGGCGGTCGCCGTCGTGGCCGCACGAGGAGCCGCGATGGCCAGACAGCCTCCCGACCGGGTGATCGCGCGCGAGCAGCGCGCCTGGAGCGACGAGACCGATTCCTGGAAGCAGGGGCGGGCGATCCAGAAGGGCTACCGGATCCGCTGGGGCTACGTCGCGATCGCCTACGTGGTCGAGGCGCTGGTGATCTGCACCTCGCTCGCGGGCGCCTGGTTCTTCGCCGAGACCTACGCCGACAAGAACGACCAGAGCTTCTGGTTCATGCTGCTCGCCCCCGTGGTGTACGCGGCGATCGAACTGTGCCGGGTGCCGCTCGGCATCCTGATCCGGGTCCAGCGCGACGGGCTGATCAAGGCGCTCGCGGTGATCGGCATCGTGATGGCGGCGGGCGTGACCACCAAGTCGGTGTCGCAGCTCGGCGAGATGATGTTCCATCCCCGCCTCGCCGAGGCCGCCAAGGCCCGCACGGCCCTGAAGGAAGCCCAGGCGGACCGCGGCACGATCGACAACCGCATCGCCCAGGCGGACGCGCGGGTGGCGCAGTACGCGGCCGAGTCCCAGGCCCTCGAGAAGCGCGCGTCCGACGCCTCGGCGCAGCTCGCCGGCCTGCCGGGCCAGCGCTGCGAGCGGGTCTCGGGCACCAACAGCCGGGGCCGGCGCTACAGCTACCTGCGCTGCATCACCGACCCGCGCACCGCCACCATCGCGGGCAGCGTGAAATCGGCCGGCGACGAGCGGCTCGTGGTGGCCCGCAACCTCGCCGAGGCCCGGGCCGCCCGCGCGCCCCTCGACCGCGCCGCCGCCGACCGCCGCGTCACCGAGGCGGAGGCGGCCTACCGCGACGCCGTGCGGCGCTCGCAGCTCCACTCCTTCACGGCGATGGTCTACGGCGCCGACCCGATCGACGTCACCGACCAGCAGGTCCACGCCTTCCTGCGCATCTTCGTGTTCGCGCCCGCCCTCTGCGCCGCCTTCGCGTCGACGCTGCTCGCGCTCTGCGCCGTGCAGGTCCGCAGGACCTACCAGGACGAGGACGACCTCGACGCCGCCATGAACGCCGAGGGCGTGCCGCTCCTGCTCGACCAGATCGCCGAGAGCGCCGGCCGGCTCAGCGACGCCCAGCGCGCCGTGCGCGAGGCCGTGGCGTCGGGGGCCGCGATCCCCCTCGACCAGCGCCGGCCCCAGCCGGGCGGGGCCGTCCCGGCGGCCGGGCCCGCGGCGGCCGGCCGCGACGACGACCGCATCGAGAGGCCGAGGCCGTGAGCTACCTCGCACCGGGCACGCCCGAGAACGTGGCCCTCGCCCAGCACGTCAACGGGCGCCTGCGGGCCGAGGCCCGCATCGCCAACGCCCGGGCCTTCCTGTTCCGGGCGCTCGGCTTCGGCACCTTCGTGGCGCTGGCCGGCCTCGGGCTCGGCGGCGCCTTCTACGGCTACGCCGCCATGAACGACGTGCGGGGCGCCTCCGACAAGCTCGCGGCGGCCCTCACCACCGCCCTCAACGACGTCACCCTGAAGACGAAGGGCGAGGTCACGCTCACCGACAACACTCTGAAGCTCGACGGCGCCCCCCCGGCGCGGGGGCGGCCGGACGTGTCGGCCCTCACGGGCAACCAGGGCAAGTCCGAGGCGCCCGCGAGCGCGGCCGTGCGCACGAGCTTCACGGTGTTCAAGACGGTGCCGTTCCTCGACGGCTCGATCGTCACCGGCTGGAACTTCAAGGGCGACGAGGCCAAGCCCGAGAAGCAGTACTGCTACGTGACGCGGCCGCAGACCTTCGGCGACGGGGCGACCTCGAACCAGACCACGGTGGCGATCGACGGCGAGGTGCTGCCCCAGCCCGCCCGCTCCGAGGTGAACTTCTCGGTGATCGCCCGCAGCTGCGTCTGGTTCGATCCCTCGAAGCTCTGACGGCGACCCCGCCCGGCGCGGCCGCGCGCAGCCCGGACTCGCCAGCGCCGCCGTCTCCCCGTAGGCTTCGGGAAACCCGCGAGGACAGACGAGCCCGATGCGCTTCACCGGAACCGAGACCTACGTCGCCACGGAGGACCTCACGATCGCGGTCAACGCGGCCGTCACCCTGGAGCGGCCGCTCCTCGTGAAGGGCGAGCCGGGCACCGGCAAGACCGTGCTGGCGGAGGAGATCGCCCGGGGCCTGGGCGCCCCGCTGCTGACCTGGCACGTCAAGTCGACCACGAAGGCGCAGCAGGGGCTCTACGAGTACGACGCGGTCTCGCGCCTGCGGGACTCCCAGCTCGGCGACCCGCGGGTCTCGGACATCACCCACTACATCCGGCGCGGCAAGCTCTGGGACGCCTTCACGGCGCCCGAGCGCCCGGTGCTGCTGATCGACGAGATCGACAAGGCCGACATCGAGTTCCCGAACGACCTGCTGCTCGAGCTCGACCGCATGGAGTTCCACGTCTACGAGACCGGGGAGACCGTGCGGGCCGCGCGCCGGCCGATCGTGGTCATCACCTCGAACAACGAGAAGGAGCTGCCGGACGCCTTCCTGCGCCGCTGCTTCTTCCACTACATCAAGTTCCCGGACGCCGAGACGCTCAAGGCCATCGTCGACGTCCACTACCCGGGCATCAAGCACCGGCTGGTCGAGGAGGCCCTGCGCGTCTTCTTCGAGGTGCGCGAGGCCCCGGGCCTGAAGAAGAAGCCCTCGACCTCGGAGCTGCTCGACTGGCTCAAGCTGCTGATGGCCGAGGACATCGGCCCCGAGCAGCTGCGCGAGCGCGACCACCGCAAGCTGATCCCGCCGCTGCACGGGGCGCTCCTGAAGAACGAGCAGGATGTCGGGCTGTTCGAGAAGCTCGCCTTCCTGAGCCGCCGCGAGGGCCGCTGATGCGCCGCCTGATCCTCCTGCGCCACGCCAAGGCGGCCTGGCCCGACGGCCTGGCCGACGCCGAGCGGCCGCTGGCCAAGCGCGGGCGGGAGGCCGCGCCCCGGATGGGCGCCTACCTGGCCGGGGAGGGGCTGGTCCCCGACCGCGTGCTGGTCTCGCCGGCCCTCCGGACGCAGGAGACCTGGGAGCTCGTCTCGCCGGCGCTGCCGGACGTCGCCAGCGAGACCGTGCCGCAGATCTACGAGGCGCCCGCCTCGCGCCTCCTCGACGTGGTGCGGGCCGCGCCCGACGCGGCCCGCACCCTGATGCTGCTCGGGCACAATCCGGGCCTCCAGGACCTCGCGCAGGCCCTGGTCGGGCCGGGCGAGGACCGGCGCACGCTCGCCCGGAAGTTCCCGACCGCCGCCGTGGCGGTGATCGACCTCGACGCGGCGTCCTGGGCCGGCCTGGAGGCCGGCCTGGAGGCCGGCCTGGAGGCCGGCCACGGCCGCCTCGAGCGCTTCGTCACGCCGCGGACCCTCGGGCTCGCCGAGGACGAGTGAACCGGACCGGCGCGCGGCCGTTCCAGAACCCCGAGCCCCGATCCCGACCGGCCCCGTGATCCTCAGCGTCCTCCTCGCCCTCAGCCTCGCGGCCGGTCCCGGCGCCGAGCGCGCGGCCGCCCTCGTGCGCGGGGGCGCGGCGACGCTCGGGGACGGCCTCGCCCGGGCCGCCGCCCTGGCGAGGCCCGCACCCGCCTCGCCGCTCTACCGGCCCGAGGCGCGGGCGGTCTCGAACTGGCGGACCGAGACGCGGGACGCCCTCGTGCCGGTCTCGCTCGCCTGGTCGGCCTGGGCCGCCCCCGCCGACCCGGCCTTCGTGGCGCGCTGCGTCAAGCTCAACAACTACTGGTGCATCAAGCGGGCCGGCTGGGACGGCGAGATCGGGGGCGACGCCGAGGGCCACACGGGCTTCGCCACGGCCGGGCAGGGGGCGGACGCCGCGGTCGCGCTGCTGCGGCGCTACTACGCCGATTACGGCCGCCGCTCGGCCCTCGCGATCGTGCGGCGCTGGGCGCCGGCGGAGTGCGCCGGCCCGCCCGACGCCCCGCGGCCAATGTCCTCCGGCGCGGCGCCGGCCCTGGCCGCCCTGGCGCCGCGGGGCATCGGCCGCACCCTGCGGGCCCGCTTCCTCGCCTCCCACCGCCGCGGCGGC
>NZ_QOWC01000185.1 GCF_003574465.1 Methylobacterium crusticola | reverse complement strand
CAGCGCGCAGTCCCGGCGCGGCGCAGCGCGCGGGAGAGCCCACGCGCGGGGCCGTCCGGCTCACGCGTGGGCGCCGGCGCGCAGCGGCGCCTGCGCCAGCACGGTGCGGTAGACGTCGAGCACCCCGGCGGCCATGGCCTCGACCGTGAAGGCCGCCGCCCGGGCCCTCGCCTCGGCGCCGAGGCGCGCCCGGATGGCGGGATCGCCGGCCACCATCGCGATGGCGCGGGCGAAGCCCGCGTCGTCGTCCGGCGGGATGAAGATCGCGGCCTCGTCCCAGAGCTCGCGGAAGGTCGGGATGTCGGAGAGCACCAGGGCGCAGCCGGCGCTCGCGGCCTCGAGCACGCCGAGGCCGAAGGGCTCGTAGCGGGCCGCCGAGGCGTAGATCGGCGCGCCGGCGAGCCAGCGGGCCACGTCCTGGTCGCTCAGCCGGCCGAGGGGGCGCAGGTGCTCGGGGGAGAACAGCGCGGCGTTCGGGCCCTTGAGGTCGCCGGCGGCCAGGACCGGCAGGTCGAGGCGGCCGGCGGCACGGTCGAGGGTGCGGACGTTCTTGCCCTCGTCCCACAGGCGGCCGGCCGTGAACACGAAGGGTGAGGCGGCGCCGCCCGCCGGCGTGCGCTGGCCCCGCGCCGCCGCGCTGCGGCGGCCGTTGGGCACCACGCGCAAGGGGGCAAGGCCGTAGGTCGCCGCGGTGGCGTGCGCGAAGGCGCGGGTCGGCGCCATCAGGGCGTCGGCCCGCCGGTAGCCCGCGCCGGCGAGGGCCGCGCGCCAGGCGAGGTCGGCCGGCAGCGGGCCGGCCCGCATGGCGCGCCACCAGGTGGCGACGCAGGAATGCGCCACCGCCACCACGGGAGCCTCGAAGGACGCGATGGCGGCGAGGGCCGGGCTGTTGAGGTGGACGAGGTCGGCGCCGGCCCGCTCGGCCTCGCGCGCGACGCTGCGGGCGGCGGCCTCGACCTCGCCGGGCGTCAGCGCCGTCCAGTCGAGGGCCGCGCCGGTGACCCGCAGGTCGAGGCCCCGGATGGCGCGGGCCGCCCGGAGCTGGTCGGCGGAGGGCTCGGGGCCGAGTACGGCCAGGGTCACGCCGAGGCCCCGGCCGACCAGCTCCTCCGCGAGGTCGAGCCCGTACTGCCAGATGCCGCCGACCGCATCGACGGTCATGAACAGGTTGAGGGCGGCGTCCGGGAGGACCGGGCGGCCGCTCCCCGCCGTCAGGCTCGGCTGCATGCGGCCTCCGGCCCCCGGGGAGAGGCGCCGCCGAGGACGCGGGCGGCCGGGGAGACACCGGGCGCCGCCCTGGACCGCGCCGCGCGGCCGCCGACGGGGAGGCCGTCCTCGAAGCTCCGGGCCGGGGTGACGCGAGCAGTTCTCACAGCGGACGTCCTGCGGCGGGCAACGGTACGGCGGGAAGTGGCGGCGACTCGTCGGACGGCAAGGCCTTGTCGCCCGGGGGTCGTTAAGCGAACGATACCGCGGGGACCGCCGCCATGCCCTGCGCGCACGCGCCGGCGCCCAGGCATTCCGACAAGGCGCAGAAGGGGATGGAACCAAACCCGTTCCCGCGCGTGAGTGCCTCGCGCGGCGCGCGCTGCCGCCGCTCGGGTTCCGCCGCGGCACGCTTCCCCGCGCCCCGGCCGGTCGCTCCCGGCGGCCGAGCACGGGCCCGGAGGGGGACGCCCCTCCCCTGCCGCGTCATCGTTCTGGCGTCATTCAGGTCGGCCGGGCTAGGAGGAACGCTGCCCGCCGCCCGTTCGCGGCGGACGGTCCCCCGCCCGGTCCGCCCGGTTCTCACGTCTCCCGGCCCCTCCCTGGATCGAGTTCCACCCCGTCCATGACCCCTGCTCCCTCGTCGCATGGCGCGCCGCCGGCCGTGCCCGCTTCGGATCGCCCCGCGCGGCGGGCGGACGCCTCCCTGCGCCGGCGCCGGCTCGCCCTGGCGCTGCCGACCCTCGCGACCGCCCTCGCCCTCGCGGGAGCCGCCGGCCTCGCGACCGGGGTGCCGGACGGCCCCCTCGAGGCCGCCGTGCTGGCGCTGTTCTGCCTCGTGATGGCCTGGCAATCGTACGTCGCCTGGCAGTACCTGTACGGGGCGGTGGCGGCGGGCCTCGGCGGGCGGGCGCGGTCCGCGGTGGAGATCCGGGCCGGGGCGCTTCCCGGGACGGCGACGGGGCGGAGCCGCACCGCCGTGCTGGTGGCGATCCACGCCGAGGACGCGGCGGCGGTGTTCTGCGCCGTGCGCGTCATGGCGCGCTCCCTCGCCCGCGGCGGGGGCGACGGCAGCGACGTCGACATCGTCGTCCTGAGCGACACCCGCGACCCCTTGATCGCCGCCGCGGAGGAGCGCGAACTCGCCGGCGCGCTCGCCTGGCGCGCCGGCGCCGGACCGGGGCTGCCCGGCCTGCGCTACCGCCGCCGGGCGGACAACGTGGGGCGCAAGGCCGGCAACATCGCGGAGTTCTGCGCGACGTACGGGCCCGCCTACGACTTCATGATCGTGCTCGACGCCGACAGCCTGATGAGCGGCGCCACCATGCGGCGCCTGGTGCGGCTCATGGAGGAGAACCCGCGGGTCGGGCTGATCCAGACGGTCAGCTACGCGGCCGGCCGCGACACGCTGTTCGCCCGCATCCAGCAATTCGCGGTGCGGCTGTACGCCCCCCTGGCGATCCGCTGCCTGGAGACCTGGCAGGGGCCGGACGGCAGCTACTGGGGCCACAACGCCATCGTGCGCATCGCCGCCTTCGCGCAGAGCGCGGAGCTGCCGGTGCTGGCCGGTCGCCCGCCGCTCGGCGGCGAGATCCTGTGCCACGACACGGTCGAGGGCGCGCTCCTGCGCCGGGCCGGCTGGGAGCTGCGCCTGCTGCCCGAGGAGGGCGGCACCTGGGAGGAGATGCCCACCAACCTCACCGACCTCCTCGGCCGCGAGCGGCGCTGGTGCCAGGGCAACCTCCAGCACCTCGGCGTCCTCGGCACGCCCGGCCTGACGGCGGGCAGCCGCTGGCACCTGGCCGCCGGCATCCTGTCCTACCTCGTCGCGCCGCTCTGGGTCGCCTTCCTGGCGCTCGGGACCTGGCAGGCGATCGCCACCGGCCGCCTCGGCCTCCTCGCCTACGGGCTGACGGAGCCCGGCCCGGCCGCCGGCCTGCTCGCCGGCCTGACGGTGGCGGTGCTGGCGGCGCCCAAGCTCCTCAGCCTCGGCCAGGCCCTGCGCGATCCCGAGCGCCGGGCGGCCTTCGGCGGGCCGGGGCGGCTCCTCGCCAGCGCGGCCCTGGAGCAGGGGCTCTGGGTGCTGCTGTGGCCGGTCATGACCCTGTTCAACGCCGGCGCCGTGGTGTCGACCTTCGCCGGGCGGGTGGTGCGCTGGGACGTGCAGGCCCGCGACGACCGGCAGGTGCCGTGGTCGGAGGCCAGCCGGCTCCAGGTGGGCGCGCTGGCGGCGGGCGCGCTCCTGGCCGCCGCCCTGGCCTGCGCGGGCGACGCGCTCCTGGCGCTCTGGATGGCGCCCGTGGCGACGGGGCTGCTGCTCAGCCCGGCCCTGAGCGTGCTGACGAGCCGCACCGACCTCGGCGCCCGGGCGCGCCGGCGCGGCCTCTTCCTCACCGTCGACGACACCGCCCAGGCGCCGGAATTGCGCGACCTCGCGGCGGCCCGGGCAGGCGTCCTGCCGGAGCCGTCATGGGCGAAGGAGCCCGCCCGCGACCGGGCGGGCCGCGGCGAGGCGCCGGTCTGGCTCGCGACCGCCACCGACGACGCCAAGGCCCTGCCGCCCGTGTGAGGGGGCCGGCGCGGTGCCGCGCCGGTGTACCGCGTGAGGAGGGCCGGCGCGTCACCGCGCCGGTTTGCCCAGCACCTTGAGGGGGTCGGTGCGCTGGGTCGGCGCCGGCTCGGCCGTGAGGCCGCCGGCGTCCCGCTCGCCCTCGCCCACGCGTCGGGTGCTGCCGGTGGTGGCCGGGTTGCCCGGCCCGGCCGTGGCGCTGTTCTGCGGGCTCGTCACCGGCACGCTGCCGCTGGCGAGCTCGAGGCAGGTCAGCATCTCGACGTAGCTCGGAAAGCCGCCGGCCCGGGATTGCTGCGAGCATTGGTGCTTGGCGGAGGGCGAGAACTCGCCCCAGCGCTTGCGCAGGTCGTCGCCCGCCGAGCGCTCCGAGCGCAGGCAGCCGTCCGCCCCCGCCTCCTGGCTCACGGAGGCGCGGCCGGGCGAGTTGCAGGTGGCGGAGATGTCGAGCTTGGGCGGCCCGTCCGCCGCGGCGAGCACGAGGTGCGCCCCGAAGAGCGCGAGAGGCAGGGCGGCAGGCATGGCAATCCCCTGTGAACCGCGAGACGGCCCCGGACCGGGAGCGCGGCGTCGCGCCCCGGAAAGAAGCTTCGCCGGTTCAACGCGTGAAACCCGCCGGAAGCTCCCGGCGGGTTTCTTCACGGCGCGGACCCGCGCGCCGATCCTGGCGGCGGGCCGCGCCCGCGGCACCCGGGTGCGGAGCGCCCCGCCGCGCAGGCCGCAGCCCTGCCCGGCATCCGGGGCAGGGCTGCGGCCTGCCGCTCCGGTCCCCGCGACGGTGAGCGGGGCCGCATCGTCCTTGCCGGCGCGTGGGACACGCCCGCGCAGGACGCCCGGGGGCCGGTCGGGACGCAGGGCGGCCCGGGGCCTTGGGCCCGGGAACCTTGGGCCCGGGGGCCTTGGGCCCGGACGGGCCCTCACCCTTCTCCCGGCCCTAGGCCCGCTCGACCCCTCCCGCCCGCTCGGCTCCTCCGGCCCGCTCGAGGCCCTTCGCCCGCGCGAACCCTTCCGCCAGGAACAGGCCGGCGTGGTGCAGCGCGCCCTCGTCGATGCCGTGGCCGGTGCCGGCCGAGAGGTGCCACTCCACCGGCACCCCGGCGGCGGCGAGCGCCTCGCCCGAGAGGAACAGGGCGTCGACCGGGATGACCTCGTCCTGGTCGCCGTGGGCGAGGAGGACCGGCGGCACGGCGCGCAGCGCCGGGGCGAGGCTCTCGGGGCCCTTGCCCTCCTCCAGCACCAGCATGCCGGACAGGCCCACCACCGCGGCGGGCGCCCGCGCCCGCCGCAGGGACACGTGCAGCGCCATCATGCAGCCCTGGCTGAAGCCCACCAGGGCGAGCTGGCGGTCGGACAGGCCGTGGGCGGCGAGCTCGGCGTCCAGGAAGGCGTCGAGGGCGGGGGCGGCCCGGTTCACGCCGCGCCAGCGCTCGTGGGGATCGCGGAAGGTGAGGGAGAACCATTGCCGCCCGAATCCCTGGATGCAGGGCTCGGGCGCGTGGGGCGCCACGAACGCGGCGTCGGGCAGCAGGGGCTGCCAGACCTGCGCGAGGTCGATGAGGTCGTTGCCGTCCGCGCCGAAGCCGTGGAGCAGGACCACGAGCTGGCGCGGCGCGCGGCCGGAGCGGGGCGGCAGGCGCGGGCCTGGGAGGGTCGGCATCGGGGGGCTCCGGGTTTCAGGTCTGGACCGGCGCGCCCTCGCGCGCCTTGGCCCGGGCGTAATAGGCCCAGAGCACCGTCGCGGCGACCCCGCGCCAGGGGCGCCAGAGCTCGGCCCGGGCCGCGAGGTGCGCCGCGCTCGGGCGCGCCTCCAGCCCGTCGGCGAGGCGGGCCGCCTCCTGGAGGGCGAGGTCGCCGGCCGGGAAGGCGTCCGGATGGCCGAGGCAGAAGAGCAGGTAGACGTCCGCGGTCCAGGGGCCGATGCCGTGCACCGCCACCATCAGCCGATGGGCCTCGTCGGCCGGCAGGGCGTGCAGGCGGTCGAGGGGCAGGTGCCCGGCCGCGACCGCCGCGGCCACCGCCCGCAGGGTGCGGATCTTGGGGGCCGACAGGCCCGCCTCGCGCAGGGCGGCATCCGGCGCCGCCGCGAGGGCGGCGGCGGTCAGGTCCGGCACCCGGTCCTTGAGCCGGGCCCAGATCGCCCCGGCGCTGGCGGTGGAGAGCTGCTGGGCCACCACGATGCCGGCGAGCCCCTCCAGGCCGGGCGGGCGCCTGCGCAGGGGCGGCACCGCCCCCGCGGCGACAAGGCGGGCCATCACCGGGTCGAGGCCGGCGAGGGCCGCGACGCCCTCGCGCAGCGCCGCCTCGGAATCGAGCAGCCGCGGGGCGGGCGCCGGGCCGGTGACGTCCGGCGCCGCGCTCCCCATCTGCTGGCGAGCCTTCGTCGTCCGCATGATCCCGTGCCGCCTCCCCGCCTGCGCTTCGCCCCGAGCCCCAACGGGCTCCTGCATCTCGGCCACGCCTACTCGGCCCTCCTCAACGCCTCGCTCGCCGCGGCGATGCGCGGGACCCTGCTCCTTCGGATCGAGGACATCGATCCCGTCCGCTGCCGGCCGGCCCTGGCCGACGCGCTCCTCGCCGACCTCGCCTGGCTCGGGCTGACGTTCCCCGCGCCGGTCTGGCGCCAGTCGGCGCGCGTGTCCACCTACCAGGACGCCCTCGCGGCCCTGCGGGCGCGCGGGCTCGTCTACCCCTGCCTCTGCACGAGGCGGGCGGTCGCGCAGGCCGCCGCGGGCGCCCGCGACCCGGACGGCGCCCCGCGCTATCCGGGCACCTGCCGCGGCTCCGCCGCCGCCGCGGCGGCGGTCGCGGCCGGGGCACCCCACGCCTGGCGGCTCGACATGCCCGCCGCCCTCGCGGCGGTCCGGGAGACCCCGGGCCGGGGGGCCTTGCGCGTCCCGGTCTTCGCGCCCGGCGGGCCCGAGGCCGGGCGGGCGGCCGACCCCGCCCGCTGGGGCGACGCCGTGCTCGGCCGCAAGGACGTGCCGACGAGCTACCACCTCGCCGTGGTGCTGGACGACGACGCCCAGGGGATCACCCACGTGGTCCGGGGCCGGGACCTCGAGGCCGCCACCGACCTGCACGTCCTGCTCCAGGCGCTCCTCGGCCTCGCGACCCCGCGCTACCACCACCACGCGCTGATCCGGGACGACACCGGGCGCAAGATGGCGAAGAGCCTCGGCTCGGAGCCCCTGGCGGACCTGCGGGCACGGGGCGTGACGGCGGAGGAGATCAGGCTGAGGCTCGGCTTCGCCCCGCCCCCGGCGGGGCGAGGCGCGTGACGCAGGGATCTCGCGCCCCCCGGAGCGACGCGGCGCCGGCCCGCCGCCCTGCACGCCCGGTCCGGCCCCCCGGTCGGACGCGCGCCGCGATCCGGACGATCGATCGTGAGACTGGAGGGGCGCGCTCGGTGAATGGTGCCGCTGGGGAGGATTGAACTCCCGACCTCGTCATTACCAATGACGGAACATAGGCTAACTCGGCCTAACACAATCCGCGATCAGGCGGGCCGAAAATCCTAGTTGGCACTTGCACTTGGCGAGAATGTGAGCGTTAGTGAGGCACATTGGGTAACAGGGCATAACGCCCGGAATCCGTTACCCAAACGATACCCACGGCGCTCGATATATGATCGCAAAGGTGCTGACCGTGCCATCCGTCGAACGCCTGAAGCCGGACCCCGCGCGCCGGCTCGAAATCCCTGATGCGGGGATGCCGTCGCTCTACCTGATCATCCATCCTTCGGGGCGGAAAGGCTGGTGCATCCGCTACCGGTTCGCCGGCCGCACGCGGAAGATGGTGTTGGGCCCCTACCCTGCCCTCGACCTCGCCACCGCTCGCAGCCGCGCCCGGGACGCAATCCAGGTGTTGGCGCTCGGCCGAGATCCAGGCGCCGAGAAGATCGCCACCATCAAGGCGGCCCGCGTCCAAAACCCCGACCGAGAACTGATCTACGCGGTCGCCGAGGACTTCCTCGACCGACACGCCAGGACGAAGAACAAGGCGAGCACCGCTGAGCAGGCGGCCCGCATCCTTCGCAAGGAAGTCGTGCCTGTCTGGGGACGCCGCACTGTCGAGAGCATCACGCGTCGCGACGTCCTCGACCTCTTGGATGGGATCATGGACCGCGGCACGCCTTCGGCGGCCAACCGCACGCTCGCGACGATCAGGAAGTTCTTCAACTGGTGCATCGAGCGTTCGATCATCGCCACGTCGCCGTGCACGCACGTCAAGACGCCAGGCCAGGAGACGGCTCGCGATCGCGTGCTGACAGATGAGGAGCTTCGGCTCGTGTGGCTGGCCGCTGAGAAGATCGGCTGGCCGTTCGGCCCGTTGGTCAAGCTGCTGATCCTGACGGCTCAACGACGGGACGAGGTGGCCGGAATCATCCGCACCGAGATCCGGGAGAGCGGCACCCTCTGGCATCTGCCGGCCACGAGGGCGAAGAACAGGACCGCGAGCGTGATCCCACTGAGCGAGCCGGCGCAGGCGATCCTGCGCGAGCTGCCGCGGATCAAGGGCGACTACGTGCTGACCACAACCGGCGACAAGCCGGTGTCCGGCTACTCGCGTGCCAAACGACAGATCGATGCGCAGATCAAGCTACTGAACGGCGCAGACATCTCGCACTGGACCTTCCACGACCTCCGGCGCACGGCGGCGTCGGGCATGGCTAGGCTCGGCACCGACCCGCACGTCGTCGAGGCAGTGTTGAACCACAAGTCTGGCACGATCAGCGGCGTGGCAGCTGTCTACAATCGTTACGCTTACCTAGACGAGAAGCGTGCGTCGCTTGAGGCGTGGGCAAGCCACATCACTAAGATTATACGCGTGAATGCCGTCAATCATGAAGAGTACGACCATCATGGACAGTGAATGGCAAAAGGCTCGCTTAGAAGAATTATGGACCGAGGTCGTATTAGCTCAAGCCAACGATGCTCGCCTCGCAATTGATCAGCCTCCTGAATTGATAGTTATTCGCTTGCTAGGAAATTTAAGAGAAAGATACTTGAAGGCCATTGATGAGAGCAACGACACGGAAGCGCGTCGGGCGCTTGCCATAGGTCATTTAGCTTGGCAGCTTCTATCATTGGAGGTCGCCGATTGGCTAACCGACATTGGCCCTCCTTGGCCTTTAGCCGATCGAGAATTCTGGCGCGGCGATGAAATCAATGAACGTTTCGCACTGAGTCTCACCATAAATCGGCAATTGAATGCGGCGCCGCTTCTTCATCAGCAAGCAATCGATCTAGTAGCTTTGATGCTTCCACGATGGTTATTAGAAAATCTGATTAATGCACTCGAAGCTTTATCACATGGAGAAGTACATAAGCTTGTCGCTCCGACGCATATCGGCAAACATAATGATGCATGGTCGTGGGAAAAAATGCGATTGAGAGCAGTTCAACATGTTAATTTCTTAAGCGGACAAGGCATCATTAAAAAGGTAGCTCTAAAACGAGTGAGCGTTGCCACTGGTATTGGTGAAGGCACTCTACGACAATGGGAAACAGCCTTCGTTAAAGATGTCGCAGCGAATCTGTCAGTCGACTGGGCTAAGAAGTCAGGAAATTTGAAAACAATACTCGAAGACAATCCAAGATACGGAGAAAATGATGGCAATTCCGTCGACGGATATGCTTATAATTTACTCTTAGATTTGCGAGAAGAATCGTTGACCCAGTTCGGCATTCGGTATCGAGAGCGGTTCGGCAGTCGTCACAACCAAGACCCAAGCGCTGGCAATTAGGGGCGATTGCCAGCGCTTTTGTGCTGGCAAGTTTCACAGTTAGACAGCGCAAAAGCGCGGCGAGTTCGCATCAATCAACAACGTAGTAATTGGGATCAGTCCGAAGCATGTTGCTTCCGGAGCGAGCAAGTGCGCGCGCTTTAGGAGTAGTGACGATGAGCAAATCAGTTGTTTATCTCACAGCTCGCCAAGTCAGGGAGCGGTACGGCAACTGCTCTGACATGGCGATCTGGCGGTGGCTGAGGAACGAAGATCTAAGCTTCCCCAAGCCCCTCACGATCAACGGCCGCCGCCTCTGGAAAGAGGGCGACCTTGAAGCTTTCGAGAAGCAGCAGGCCATCAAGCAGGAGGCCGCGTGACCGCATGACCCTGAAAATCGAAACCCGGCCTCACGGTTGCTGGCGGGCAACCGAGAGCCGGGCTCCGGGAATGTCGTATGACCTCGACAACACCGGATATAACGCATCCGCTCTTGCCGTTCAACGCCTCCGTCGTCGCCATGGGCTGTCGATTGAGGTTGCGGCCCTTCTCGCCGAGCTGGCGCTCACCGTGACGGAGCGCCGAGCATGAACGCGTCGACCCGCAACACCGATCACATTGCCTTCGGCAGCCCCGAGGCTTTGCGCGAGTGCGCAGCCGAGTGCCTGAACATGGTCCACTTCTACAGTGGGATGGCGGTCGACTACGCCTCAGCCACGGACGACGTCGGCATCGACTACTCGACGCGCCGGGCCGTCGCCGCCATGCGCCAGGCCGTCGCCATCCTGAAGATGCTCCGGGAAAGTAAGGGCGTCTCTCGTGCCGGCTTCGAGCCCGAGGAGGTCCCTGCATGAGGTACGGACACGATCCGCTCGACGAGCCGCTGCCGGACATGGGGCCGGAATGGGAGTGGCCGCGCCTTGATCCGAATCACGAGGACGCCGCCAAGGCGTCCTCCCCGGGTAGCCTCAACCCCATCGGGCTGGCGGAGTTCTTGGCCCGCGAGTTCCCGCCCCGCGAGATGGTGCTCGGACCCTGGCTGCCGGTCGGCGGCCTCGCCATGCTCTATGCTCCCCGCGGCTGCGGCAAGACCCACGTCGCCCTTGAGGTCGCGTACGCCGCCGCGACGGGTGGCAGCTTCCTCAAGTGGCAGGCGCCGCAGCCTCGCTCCGTCCTCATCATCGACGGCGAAATGCCCGGCGCTACCCTCCAGGAGCGCCTGGCTCGGATCGAGACGTCGGCTCAGATCAGCCGCTCGGGCGTGAAGCAGCTCCGCATCCTGGCGAGCGATCTGCACCCTGATGGCCTGCCGGACCTGTCGAGCACCGAGGATCAGTCCCGCTACACCGCCGCCCTTGGCGACGCCGAGCTGATCATCGTCGACAACCTGTCGACCCTCTGCCGCTCGGGTCGCGAGAACGAGGCGGAGAGCTGGCTGGCGGTGCAAGGCTGGGCTCTCGCCCGCAGGCGCGAGAACCGGGCGGTGTTGTTCGTGCACCACTCGGGCAAGGGCGGCGGGCAGCGCGGCACCTCCCGCAAGGAGGACGTGCTGGACAGCGTGATCGCGCTGCGCCGGCCCGAAGACTACTCGCCGGCCGAGGGCGCCCGGTTCGAGGTCCACTTTGAGAAGGCGCGCGGATTCTCCGGCCCTGACGCCGAGCCCTTCGAGGCGGCGCTCACGGCGACGGGCTGGGCGGTTCGGGATCTGGACGACGCGCTTGAGGATCGGGTGCTGGCCCTGCACGCCGAGGGGATGAAGCAGCGGGAGATTGCGGCCGAAGTCGGCAAGTCGGCGGCGACGGTCAACCGCATCCTGAAACGGGTAGGAGCGAGCGCATGAAACGGGCTGCTGAGCCTTGTTTCACGTTTCAGTTCCTAGGGCGTGAAACATGAAACAGCGCGTTTCCGGTGCTGTTTCGCCTGAAACGGCGATGAAACAGCTTGGCGGTGGAGGGGTGACGCTCGCCTCTGCTGATGCGTTCGGGCCTTGGGCGACCGATCTATCCAACGCTGAGCGTCGCGCTCGCCTGCGCTGCCTACGTGCCATCGTCCACCTCTGCTGCGGACCCCACGGTCACACCCTCGCCGACACCTTGCAGCGGGCAGAGTGGGATAGCGACGCGCTCCGCACCGCCGTCGACGACCTCGCCCGACTTGCACCCCTCGACCGGCGGCGCGTCCTCGCGACTTACGCACGCCTCCATCGTTCCGGCCGTAAGGAGACCTGACAATGTCCACTTCGAACATCGCGACGTCTATCAACGAGGCTCACGCCAAGGTGCAGGCGGCTGCACGCGCCGCCGTGGAACACGCCACCGAGTGCGGCCGGCTGCTCAATCAGGCCAAAGAGACCGTGCTTCACGGCAAGTGGGACGAGTGGGTGCGGGAGCACTGCACGTTCTCGGCCCGCTCGGCCCAGCTCTACATGCGGCTCGCTCGCTACCTGGAAGACGACGCAGACCAGGCAAAAACGAAACGCGTTGCGGATTTGAGCCTGCGGGAGGTTGGGAAGCTCCTCTCCAAACCAGCGTTCAGCCAGCGGAAGCCCCTGCCGCCCGAGGGCGAGAAGTGGCTCAAGGATTTCGGTGAGCTTTGGCAGGAGGGCCGTCCCGAAGCCAAGGAGATGTTTGCTCGCTGGCTCTACAATACTGGGCAAGTCAATCTTGAGCAGCGCGACAACATCATACTGGCTGCATGGCACAATCCGGATCTCACGGAAGCCGACAGAGCAGCAGCAGCCAAGGAACTCGCTGAATTGTTTCACCGATATTTGCCGCCGGAAGCGCTGAAGATCACGATACAGGGCATCAAGCAGCACGGCCCACAGCGGCTATTCATTGCAATGGGCGATGTCATTGAGGCGAGACGGGGCAAGGCATGATCCCCGTCGCCTTCTTCGCACCCACCCCGGAGGTGACCATGCCTAGCAAGCCATCAAAGAAGTTGAAGGCCCTCCGCGCCGCGGTGATGGAGCGCGCAGGCTTCCGCTGCGAGGGTACGCCGCTCTCCCCCCACTGCCGGCTCGAACACGGGCTGCCGCATGGCAAGAAGGGCAAGCGCGCCATCCTGCGTCTCACCCACCTCGACCAGGATCCCGACAACACCGACCCGTCCAATCTGAGGATGCTCTGTGGGCGCTGCCGAACCGCTTGGGATCAACGATTCCGCGAGTTGAGCGCGGCTGCCGCACGGCACCGGAGCAACGGGCAGATCGAACTGTTCGGAGCGCGCCCGTGAGCGAGTTGGCCCTCAACGACGCCACGCTTGATGCCTTGATATCGGACGTCGAGACTGCACAGGCGCGGCTGCGCGCCTACCTAGTCGAGTGCCGCACGATACCGCTGGAAGCCAGCTCTGAAGACGGCGCATGGCCTGACGACGCAGGCCACCCAGATCTCGTCTCGGTTTCCAAGGCTGCCGCCCGCGTTGCCCGCTCGCCTGATACGTTGAGGCGGTGGTGCGACTTACACGGTATCGGGCGGCTGTACGGCCATAGGTGGCGAATATCTATCCGGCGCCTTAAGCTCTTGATGGCTGATCAGCGAAAGGCCAAGCAACACTGCTCACCATAGTGACAATTCTGTACCAAAATCTGTTGTCTTCAGCTTATCGCAGATACTTGACTCAGCACGGCAATCCGATTTAATTTCAAATGCCAACGTATTATCACTATTAAGCTTGAAACCAAGTCTTATAGGCTGATTATCATCTTTTATGTAGGCAAGCCGCACCTGAAAACGAATGAAATCATATTGCGTTCGGTCGGCATAGACGATTAGATCCCGCGACACTGCCTCTCCTGGATTCAGATCAGAAGGATCAGCATTCGTTTCCGCGGCCCCAGCAAAGAGCATGCCCTGTCGCAGAATTACCGTCCCGGGATCCGTGAGAGTGTAACTACGTGCGGCTGCTACCTTAGTCGCGGTATCGAGTTTGCTCGCGATGATGTCATCTGGTGCGGTACTATCAGTGAACTGCGCTCGGACGCCGACCACGTTATAGACAAGTCCCAAGATGCGGACGCCGGTCTGGCCGACGTTCTTCCGCGTCACGGTAGACCGGATTGCAACGTGGTTGTCCCGTTCGCCTGCCTTCACGAGGTTCGTCGTGACCGATACGGCGGGCGGCTCAAGGCTTGGCTTGATGCGCGCTTCATAGATGAAGGTGTAAACGCCCCAGGCTCCTGCACCGACTATGGCGAGCGTTTGCACCAGTGTGTTGATGCGCTCTGCGCTGAACCCTCGCGACGGCGCCTCCCCAGCCATGTCCTACTCTCCAGCCCTACACCGGGATGGGGAAGGCACGGGACCCCGCTCGGTTCCCGCCCCGTACTAACCCCGCGCCAAGTTACAGCGCGCACCGCAACTCTGACGTTGCGTAGCCTGCCGCACGCGCCTAGAGGATTTCCGAATTTCGAATTCGTAGAAAATGCGGCCCCGCGGCAAACGCAGGAAATGCGTGTTTGTCCGTGCGGTTTTTTGTTGGTCTAATGTCATCGTCAACGGCTGAGGCGACTTCTTGAGGGGGCGCTGCTCCTCCGAAAACGGCAACGGAACCTGCGTGTCTCGGCCGGAGGCCACGACGTTCAAGGTTCCGACGCAGCGACTATTCTGATTGGAGCGAACTCCACATGGCAACACGTACCATCCGAGCTGGGGTCAGCCTCGTGATCCCCGATCTCACGAAGTCGGTATCAGAGATCAAGGACGCGGTCGGCGTCGTCATCCGGCACGCGTCAGTTGGTGTGAAGACGATTCCGCCCGGCGAGATGGTCGAATTGGACGAGGAAGAGGCCGACCGCATCGAGGCGCGGTGGCCGTGGCAGCCGACGCAGATCGTCGACGCCTCCGTGACTCGTATGCAGTCGGCTCCGCCGACCCGCCGGGTGGCTCGATGAGCGTCACGCCGTTCGCCAAGCGCAAGCCCATGCCCGTCCCGGCGAAGCTCACGTCGGCGTCGACGGCCCTGGTCGTGTCGCCGGTCGACCGTCTCCGCACCGAGCTGGTCGAGAGCGAGAACGAGCGTGCGGATGCCGCGCGTGTTCGGATCGACCTTGAGGCGGGGCTGCCCGACGTCATAGCCCAGAACGACGAGGAAGCCCTCGCCCGACACGAACGGGCTGCCGATGCGGCCCGGCGGCGCCTCGACCTCGCCGAAGCTCGTGTCGCCAAGTTGACGCTGGCGGTGCGTGATGCCGAGCACCAAGCCGAGCAGGAGAGGCGACAGGGCGTCTACGACGAGGCCAAGCGCGCGCTCAAGCAAGCGCGCCAGATCATGGCAGCCGAGTACGAGCCCGCAGCCCGAGCCGTCGCGGACGTGCTGAACCGCGTGTCGAAGCTCCGCGCGCAGATCTACACGGCGAACCAGGCGCTCCCGGCCGATGCCGAGCCGCTTAGTCTCATGGTTGAGCCAGCCTTCAACGGTGAACACTTCACCGATGGCAGTGACGAGATGGTTGAGCAGACGTTCTTGGTCGACAAGGCGACGGGTCAATATGCCCCGTATGCTGCCGGTCCAGGGCCGAGCTTTGAGTATCGCACCCGCATGGTGAAGCGATCGCTCCCCATTCATCCGGCTCGACCGCACAAGGCAATTGCAGATTTCGTCAATTTGCCCGGTATCGACGACACTTACATTTTTGCTGCACCTTTTTGGGGTCAGCCGAGAGCTTAGAGGACATAAACATGGGATTCGATAAAGCCGAGATGGAAGCTAGCCGCGAGCATTGGCGCCGAGTGTTCGGCAAGCCGGCTCCGACCACCGCCGAGCGTCTGCCGACGCGCGACGAACGGATCGCCGCCTGGGCAGCCAGGCACGACCCCGAGCAGCGCGTCGCTCCCGTGACGGAGGCCGTGCTTCAGACCCGCGCCCAGCTGCACGTTGCCGGCTCGGCGTTTGGGATCGGATCGGAGCGGTACGCGGCTGACGGGTCGCGTTGGCGTCGCGTGGCGTAGGAGGACGATCAGATGGCTCTCTCCGGCTTCCACGTCTGCTGCGCCCTCGTGAACATCCAGCACGGCCCCGGCTTGATGGGGGCCGTCCAATGGGGCGAAACCCTCAGCAGCGCCGGCACGACGACGAACACCGCGCCGAACCTCAACCTCTCTCCCACCGCGCTCAACGGCGGGTTCCTGAACTTCGAGCTGCGCTCCTCGGTCGACGCCTTCGTGGCCATCGGCCCCACCCCGAACGCCGGGAGCGGCGGTGCGCGGTTCTACCTGCCCGCCAACGAGACGCGAAACGTCTTCTGCGGCGGTGGCGACCGGGTCGCTTGGATCGCGGCTTAATGGAGAGCAATCATGGCAAAGCACAAGGTTGATACCCCCAATCCCGAGACCCCGACCATCGTTGAGACTGTGCCAGTTGATGTTGCGGATGCGCACGGTGTCGGCGCGGCGACCTTCCGTGAGATCGAGCACGCACATCGCTACCTTGTGCGAGACCATAACGGCGATGTCGTCCGCCAAGCGGCGCCAGAGCCGACGGGCTTCGTCGTGCACCAGGTGCTCGTCAAGGTCGAGGCTGCCGAAGCGTGAACATCGAGATGCATTGGCGAGCAACGGCCGCATCGTCAGTGCGGGGACGGCAGATGCGCTTGGTAATCCACCTGCCGTCCCACCCCCAATCAGGCAGTGCCGATGAGTTCTCGGGTCCTTCCAAGGGGGGCCCACCCATGCGGGTCCGCGCGAGCAGATGATCTGTCTAGGCGCAGACGCCGAAACTCGCTTAACCGCAACACACGACGGCTGACTCATGACAATTATTACAAAGGCCGGACTTGCGGCCGAGTTGGGAATTACCAAGCCGCGAGTGTCGCAATACATCAAGCGTGGCATGCCTGAACGTGCAGACGGCAAACTCGATCGCGAAAAGGCGCTTCACTGGCTGGCGGCCAATCAGTTGGGTGTGATCGATGCGGACAAGGGCGCCACCCGGGCGCATCGCATCGTGAAACAGCAGTCGAAGCAGCGGCCGATGCAGGCAGCAGCGCTCGCTGACGACGCGCTTGATCCGCTTCGCGAGCGTACCCGGAAGGACAAAGAACTCGCCGACCGCACTGCGCTCCAAAACGTCGTCGCTCGCGGCGAGCTTGTGTCTGTCGCGGATGCAGAGGCGACGTGGCTTGCCATCATCGGGGTAGCGCGCGAGCGGCTGCTGGCGCTGCCGAA
>NZ_QOWC01000184.1 GCF_003574465.1 Methylobacterium crusticola | reverse complement strand
CCCTACCGGCGCTTCGCCGCCGCGTCCGGGCGCGGCGGCCCGGCCGGCATCCTGGGCGCCCCGGCCGGCGCCGCGCCCGCGGACGCGGCCCTCGTCAACGGCGGCCTGATCCACAGCCTCGAGTACGACGACACCCACACGGGCTCGATCGTCCACGGCTCCGCGGTGCTGGCGCCGGCCGCCCTCGCGGCCGGTCAGGCCGCCGGCGCCTCGGGCGCGGCGCTGCTCGCCGCCTACGCGGTCGGCTGGGAGGTCCTGATCCGGATCGGCCTCGCGGCCCCCGGGGCGTTCCAGGCCCGGGGCTTCCAGGTCACCTCCGTCGGGGGCGCCCTGGCGGCGGCCCTGGTCGCCGGCACGCTCGGCTCGCTCGGCGAGGACGAGGCCGTGGCGGCGGTCGGGATCGCCCTCAGCGGCGCCTCGGGCGGGTTCGAGTTCCTGACGAACGGCGCCTCGGTGAAGTCGCTCCATCCCGGCTGGGCGGCGCATGCGGGGCTGACCGCGGCCGCGCTGGCGCGGGCCGGGCTCACCGGGCCGGAGACCGCCTTCGAGGGCCGCTGCGGCCTGTTCGCGGCCTTCGCGGGCGACGCCCGCGCGGCCGGCGCCTTCGCGGAGGCGCTCGACGACCTCGGCACGGTCTGGCACCTGCCGGACGCGGCGTTCAAGTTCCATCCCTGCTGCCACTACCTGCACCCCTTCGTGGAGGCGGCCGGGGAGCTCGCCGGGCGCGGCCTCGCGCCGGACGCGATCGAGGCCCTGACCTGCCGGGTCCCGGCCGGCGCCGCCCCGATCATCTGCGAGCCCTGGGCCGCCAAGCAGGCGCCCGCGACCGGTCACGCCGCCCGCTGGAGCCTGCCGATCGTGGTGGCGGCGCGGCTGGTGGAGGGGCGCGTCGACCTCGCCACCTTCGAGGCGCCCGCGCGCGCGCCGGTGCGGGCGCTCGCCCGGCGCATCGCCTGGGAGCCGCTGCCCGCGGCGCGCTTCCCCGTCGCGTTCGAGGCCGAGATCCTGGCCCGCACCCGGGACGGCGCCGCGCACGCCGTGCGCGTCGACGACGTCTACGGCAATGCCGGCCGGCCCGCCGGGGCCGAGGCGGTCGCCGCCAAGTTCCGCCGCAACGCCGCCCGCGCCCTCGCGCCCGACGCCGTCCGGGCGGTGGAGGCCGCCCTCGGCGCGCTCGCGGCGGCGCCGAGCCTCGACGCGCTCGCAGGAGCCCTGTTCGGGGCGGGCGCGATGCAGACCGACGCCGGTAGCGCGGCGCGGCACGATGCCGAGAGCGCGGCCCAGCCCGGCGCCGCGCCGCGACCTGCCCGGAGTTCCGCATGACCCTCGACCACGACAGCCTCGACCACGATCTGCTGATCCGCGGCGGCGAGGCCGTCCTGCCGGGGCGGGGCCGCACCGCCTGCGACATCGCCGTGCGGGACGGCCGGATCGCCGCGATCCTGGCTCCCGGGGCGCCCGCGCGGGCGCGGGCCGCGCTCGACGCGCGCGGCCTCGTGGTGCTGCCGGGCGCCATCGACGTCCACCTCCACCTCGGCCACGGCCGCGACATCGCCCGGCCGCGGGAGCCGGCGGACGCCGACCGCGAGAGCGCCGCCGCCGCGATGGGCGGGATCACCTGCTTCATCCCCTACCTGATGGCGAGCGACCCCTTCGCGGGCGTGCTGCCGGAGGTGATCGCGGTGACGCAGGCCGGGGCGCGCATCGACTTCGGCTACCACCCGATCATCTCGACCGAGGCGCAGCTCGCCGAGGTGGAGCGCTGCGCCCGGGAGCTCGGCGCCCCGACCTTCAAGATCTTCATGAACAACCGGGGCGGCGAGGGCGCGCGCCTCGGCCTGCCCGACATCGACGACGGCTTCCTGCTGCGCCTGTGCGAGGCGGCGGCGCGGGCGGGCGGCATGGTCTGCCCGCACCCCGAGACGATCGAGCTCGCCTGGGTCACGCGCGAGCGCGCCAGGGCCGCCGACCCGGACGGGACGGGCGGGCTCGCGACCTGGAACGCCAGCCGGCCCCCCTTCGTGGAGGCGGACGCGGTGCAGCGGGCGGGCTACGTCGCGGCCACCGCCGGGGTGCCGCTCTACGTGGTCCACACGTCGTCGGCCGAGGCCCTGGCGGCCGGCCTGCGCCTGCGGCAGGCCGGCGCGACGCTCCACCTCGAGACCTGCCCGCACTACCTGACGCACGACGTCGGCTGGCCGGGGGGCGACGTCGGCAAGATCAACCCGCCCCTGCGCGAGGCGGCGGACCGCGAGGCCCTGTGGGCGGGCCTCCTGTCGGGGGCGATCGACACGGTGGCGACGGACCACGTCCACCGGGGGATCGACGCCAAGGCGGGCGGCATCTGGGCGGCCTCGCCGGGCTGCCCGGGGCTCGAGACGCTCCTGCCGGTGCTCCTGAGCGAGGGCCACCACGCCCGCGGCCTCTCCCTCGAGCGGGTGGTCGACCTCGTCTCGACCACCCCGGCCCGGCTGATGGGGCTCGGCCACGCCAAGGGCGCGATCGCCCCGGGTCTCGACGCCGACCTGGCGTTCGTGGACCTCGACGCGGTCTGGACGGTCGCGGGCGACAGCGTCGTGTCGAGCGCCGGCTACTCCCTGTACGAGGGCTGGCGGCTCCGGGGCCGCGTCGTGCACGCCGCCGTGCGCGGGCGCTTCGTCCTGCGGGACGGCGCGCTCCAGGACGACGCGGTCGGCCACGGCCGCTACGTGGCGCGCCGCCTGCCGGAACGCCCGCGCGCCGCGGCCGCCGGCGTCCGGGCGCCGTAGCGGTCCAGAGCTGACGCCCGGTACCCGCCGTGAGGGGCCGCTTCGCCCCTTCTCGGGCCTCAAGAGGGTCCGCTCCCGGGAAGCCTAGTGCGGAAACTTGACCACCTCTGCCCCAACGGCGCCATGAGGAACAGCCGCCCGGCAGACGCGCGAGCCTCCTAGATGGGTGGTTTCGCGCTGATCTGCCCCCTAACAGCACTTTCGGAGTGAATTCATTATTTTCATTGCCATGTGCCGAAAGTTACCGACGTAATTGTGGTCGACATAGTATTCGGTAGCGATGCTAGATCAGAAGCGAGTCGCACCATGTCCCTCTTTGGCAAGATTGTTCATGCGGCCGGGCACGTCGTGCACACTATCGAGCACACGGCCGGGAACGCCGTGCACAGTGTCGAGCACACGGCTGGGCACGCGGTGCAGACCATCGAGCACACGGCTGGGCACGTCGTTCACGCGATCGGGAAGGACGCCGAGGGCGGGGTGCATCTTCTCGAAGGCGCCGCAAAGGCAGCTGTCGGTTTAGCCGAAGACGTAGGCAAGGGAGCGTTCGGTGTTATCCAGGGCGCTTGGGGTTTGGTGGCTTTCCGACCTCTCCGCGGCTCGGAGGTCAGGCTGGCGCAAAAGGTGTTCGGATCGTCGATCCCGCTTCACAAGGTGTGGATATGCTCTCTGAGCGGCGCCGGAGGCAGGCCGTTCACGGTGCCGGGCTTCATGCTCATGACATTCTCTTCGAAGATACCGGGTTTGGGTCCGGTCCTGTTCGTTGCGGGGGTGTTCGCCAGGGTAAGTGACAAGTATATTATTTTCGCCGGACCCGCTGCCTACCGCGATGGTATAAATTGGTTCAGGGGTTCCAAAAAGACACCTGGTCAGAGACTTATTCACGAGCTTACGCACGTCTGGCAAGGACATCATCACACCTTTGCTTGGGCTTATGTATTCAATTCATTAGCAAATCAGTGTAGCTGCTGCGTGCAGAATCAGTCGACCAACAGAGCCTATTTCTATACACCCGGACTTAAATGGAAGGATTACGCCGCAGAGAAACAGGCCTCCCTAGTTGAGGACTGGTTCGTCAATACGCGCAATGGCGGCAAGGATACTGCCCGCGAGCCATACATTATCAAAAACATCAGAGCTGGCCAGCCGCTTGCCGCTTAGATGTCGGTCATGTCTCGACGGACTTGTCATCCATCATCAACCGGCCTTCTCCCAAATCGCCGCGGCCAAGAATTCGCCATAAGACAAGAATCCGCCATAGGAGCGGCGAAGCGCCTTTCAACGAGCCAGTTGGTTGACAGGTTCAAGTGAGTGTCCGCTTCGGAGCAGGCCGCCGGTCCAGTTGGACGCCCGGGATGGGCGCCTGGCCGAACGTCCGCTTGCGGGCCGTGAGCTCATTCCCGCTCTCCACCCGCGGCGGATCTCGCGCCCGAGCACCAGGCGTCAGACCTGATCCGCCAGGGCCCCGCGCCGGGAGCCCCGCGCCGCCGCTCCCGGGCCGCCCCTGCCGGGAGCGGGCGGGCCCCGCCCATCGCGAAAAGCGCGCCTACCGGTACCCGGCCGCCTGCAGCTCGAACAGCTCGGCGTAGCGCCCGCCCGCCGCGACGAGCCGGTCGTGGGAGCCTTCCTCCAGCACCCGCCCGTCGGCCAGCACGACGATGCGGTCGGCGCGGCGGACGGTCGAGAAGCGGTGGGAGATCAGGATCGCGGTCCGGCCGGCCGCGAGGTCGGCGAAGCGCCGGAACACGTCGGCCTCGGCCCGCGCGTCGAGGGCCGCCGTGGGCTCGTCGAGGACGAGGATCGCGGCGTCCCGCATGTAGGCGCGGGCGAGGGCGACCTTCTGCCACTCGCCGCCCGAGAGGTCGACGCCGTCCTCGAAGCGGCGGCCGAGCCGCTGGGCGTAGCCGTCCGGCAGGCGCGCCACGACCGCGTCCGCGAGGGCGCGGGCCGCCGCGTCGGCGATGCGCCCGGCATCCGCGCGGGCCGCGATGCGGCCGACCGCGACGTTGTCCCCGGCCGTCATGTCGTAGCGGACGAAATCCTGGAAGATCACCCCGATCCGCGACCGCAGGCCGTCGAGGTCGAACTCCGCGAGGTCGCGGCCGTCGAGGAGGATGCGCCCTTCCGTCGGCGCGTAGAGGCGCGCCAGGAGCTTCACGATCGTGGTCTTGCCGGCGCCGTTCTCGCCGACGAGCGCCACCACCTCGCCGGCCCCGATCGCCAGCGACAGGTGCCGGACCGCCCAGCGCGACTGGCCGGGATAGCGGTAGCCCACGTCCTCGAACACGAAGCCCTCGCGCAGGCGCGCCGGGACCGGGAGCGGGCGCTCGGGCGAGCGGATGCGCGGCCGGATCGTGAAGAACGAGAACAGGTCGTCGAGGTACTGCGCCTGCCCCCAGAGCTGCGAGGCGCCGAGCAGCAGACCCTCGATCAGCCCGCGCAGGCGCAGGAACGCCCCCGCCAGGAAGGTGAGGTCGCCGACCGACAGGGTGCCGTCGAGGGTGCGCCAGGCGATCGCCAGGTAGGCGACGTAGTAGCCGATGGTGCCGAGCGTCGCGAAGGCGCCCCCGGCGGCGGCGCGCTCGCGGGCGAGCTGCGCGTTCTCCCGGAGCATCCGGTCGGCGACCTCCCGGAAGCGGTCCGACAGGTAGCCGGCGAGCCCGAAGAGCTTCACCTCCCGGGCGCTCTCGGCGCCGGCGCCGAGGTAGCGCAGGTAGTCGGCCTCCCGCCGGTCGGGGCTGCGCCTGTAGGCGAGGCGGTAGCCCCTGCGGGTGAAGACGAGCTCGCTCAGGAAGGCCGGCACCAGCGCGAGCGCCAGCAGGACCACGAGCCAGGGCAGGACCGTGCCGACCGCGACCGCGAGGGAGAGCGCGGTCGCGAGGTCCTGCCCCTGGCCGAGCCACTGCCCGAGCAGGTTCGAGCGCCAGGCGGCCTGCCGGCGGGCGCGCTCCAACCGGTCCTGCACGTCGCTGTCCTCGAACTGCTCGAGGTCGAGGGTCGCGGCGTGGGCCATCAGGCGCAGCGTGGTGGCGTTCCCGACCATCTCGGCCAGGACCGCGTCGACGAGGCTTGTCGCCCGGCCGAGCAGGTCGGAGGCGACCGCCAGGCCGAGCTCGATCCCGACCAGGAGCACGAGGTGGGAGAGCCTGTCGTCGGCGAGCCACTCCGCCGGCCCGGCCCCCGGGGGGAGCGCGGCCCGGCCCGCCACGACGGCGTCGATGACGAGCTTGGCGACGTAGAGCATGAGGGCGGGCAGCGCGGCCCGCGCCAGGCGAAGCCCGATGCTCGCGGCCGCGAGCCAGGGACTCACCGACCAGGCGAGGCCGAACAGGGCGGGGACGTGGCGCAGCGGACCGATCCGTGCCGCCAGGCTGCGGCGGAAGCGGCCGGATCGCGTCGGGGCGGTCTCGCCCGGGGGCGGGGTGTGATCCATCGTGACGATATAGCCGGATCGCCGCGGCGTGCCCGCCCCGGCGCGCCGCGGCGTCGCGCCCACCGCGCCCCCGCGGCGCGCCAAGCGCAGCTTCCCGGGCGCGGCCTGCCAGGAACCGGGCAGGGGGCGCAACCGGACCGGCCGGCACCCGGCGGCCTTCGGCCCGGGGCCGTGCCGGCGGACGCTGCAGCGCCACCATTCCGGCAGCTCAGCCGCAAGACGAGGCGCCGGAACGCCCGGCCGGATCCGGGCGTTCACTTCGGCAAAGGGAGATGTGCCATGTTGAGAGCGGTGCACGCAGCGCTTCTCATGCTGCTCGTCCTGGCGGGAGAAGCCGTCGCGCAGGCCACGACGACGCCCGCGACGACGCCGACGGCCCCCGCCGCCCCCGACGCGGCCACCACCGCCGCCACCGGGGCGACCGACGGCGAGTTCAACTGGCTCTGGGCCGTGATCGTGGTCGCGCTGATCGCCGCGGTCGTCTGGTACCTCATGAACCGCCGCGGAACGCCGTCGCGCACCTGAAGCCGGGCGTCGGCTGGATCCCCGACGCGCGGCGGGCACGTCCGGAGCCGCGACCAGGGGCACCGAGGCCGGCCCCGCCGCAGGGCGTTGCGACGCGGACAGGAGGTCGCGGCCGGAACGGGCGCGGCCCTAGGAGAACGCCACGAAGCTGACCCCGATCACCATGAGGATCCCACCGGCCACGCGTCCCAGGCTGGCGGGCTGCCGGGGGAAGCCGGCCAGCCCGAAATGGTCGAGGACCAGCGAGGTGACCACCCCGGCCGTGACGAGCAGCCCGAGGAACGGGGCCGCGCCGATCTGCCGGGCCACGAAGAGCTGGGAGAGGACCAGCAGGGCCCCGAGCGCGCCGCCGAACCACGCCCACCAGGGCACCTGCGCGGCCTCGGCGGCACTCGGGAGCGCGAGGCGCCCGGAGAGCAGCCCGGTGACCAGGAGGGTGGAGGCGCTGACCGACACGATGACCAAGCCCGCCGCGAACGGCTGGCCGAGCGACTTGGCGAGGGTCGCGTTGGGCCCGGGCTGCACCGCGTTGGCGATGCCGGCGAGCAGGGTCAGACCGTAGAGGTACCACATGGGCGATCCGAGGCCGGGGACGGGATTGGGGTGACGGCGCGGCGGGGGATCGGTTGCCGTCCGGCATGCGCCGGAGCGCGGCCGGCGCCGTCGCGGCGGGCCGGGAACGGAAAAGCGCCCGGCGCAGGGTTAGGACCTCGCCGGGCGCTCCGTCCTGGAGGGAGTTCCACGAAGCACCACACTTCGCGACGGTCCAACGACCGCCCGCTAGGAGCGTTCCGGCGCGCCCGCGCCCCGCCGCGGGTTCGCCCCGCCCGCCGCCGTCCGGGCGGGATCGCGTCGCGGGGCCTTCCGGGCTATGCGGGTCGGGCCCGGAGGAGACCATGCCTGCGCCCGCGCGATTGAGACCGAGGGGCACCGCGGCCGCGGTCGGGCGCTCGCTGCGCATCTACCACGGCCCGCAGGCCCCGCGCGCCGCGATGGACGCGCTCTACCGGCGCTTCCTCGGGCCGGGCGACCTCGCCTTCGACATCGGCGCCCACGTGGGCGACCGGGTCGGCGCCTTCCGGCGCCTCGGCGCCCGGGTCGTCGCCCTCGAGCCGCAGGCGGGCCCGGCGCGCGCGATCCGGCTCATCCACGGCCGCGATCCCGCCGTGACGCTCGTCCAGGCGGCCGTCGGCGAGGCCGAGGGCGAGGTCACGCTCTACCTCAATCCGGACAACCCCACGGTCTCCACCGCCTCCGCGGCGTTCGTCGCGGCCGCCCGGCGGGCCCCGGGGTGGGAGGATCAGGTCTGGAGCGCGGCCGTCACCTGCCCGGCGACGACCCTGGACGGGCTCGTCCGGCGCTACGGCCGCCCGGCCTTCGTGAAGATCGACGTCGAGGGCTACGAGGACAGGGTGCTGGCCGGCCTGAGCACCCCGCTCCCCGCCCTGTCGTTCGAGTTCACGACCCTGTCGCGCGACACGGCGCGGCGCTGCCTCGCCCGCCTGGCCTCCCTCGGCGCCTACCGCTTCGACTTCGCCCTCGGCGAGAGCCACAGCCTGCACTTCGGCCGCCTCGTCGACCGCCGGGACGTCGAGGCCGCCCTCATGGCGCTCCCGCACGCGGCGAATTCCGGGGACGTGTACGCGGTCCTGACGCCGTGACCCTGACGCCGTGACCCCGGCGCCGCGACGGCGCGCGGGCGGAACAGTCGCGATATATCTTGACGCACGATATATCGAGATCTATATCGCCCTCATGAGACAGCACCACGACGACGGTCCGGACCGTCCCTTCGCCGACCCCGCGCAGCGGGACGCCCGCCCTCACGGGGGGCATCATCGCCACCACGGGCCCCACCACCACGGCGGTCGCCACCACGGCGGTCGCCACGGCGGCCGGCCGTTCGACTACGGCGAATTGCGCCTGCTCGTGCTCGCCATGCTGGCCGAGGAGCCGCGCCACGGCTACGAGCTCATCCGGGCGATCGAGGAGCGCATGGGCGGGAGCTACAGCCCGAGCCCCGGCGTGATGTACCCGACGCTCTCCTGGCTGGAGGACATGGGCTACGCCCTGGTGGAGGCCGAGGGCGCGGGGCGCAAGCGCTACCGCGTGACGCCGGAGGGCGAGGCGTTCCTCGGCGCGAACCGCGCGGCGATCGACGCCCTGTCGGCGCGGCTCGGCCCGGACGGCGGCGGCCGCCGCGAGGGCGTGCCGGCCCCGGTCGTGCGCGGCATGGAGAACCTGAAGCTCGCCCTGCGCCTGCGCCTCCGGCAGGGCCCCATCGACCCGGCGGCGGCCGGGAGCATCGCGGCCGCCCTCGACGCGGCCGCGCAGGTCGTGGAGCGCGGCTGACGGGCGGGCGCCCGCCGCGGCGGGCCCGGGCCTATTCCGGGAGCGCTCCGCCGCCGACATGGCCGCCGGTTCGGCGCGACGCGCGCGGGCGCCCTCAGGCGCTGCCGGCCGCGAGGCGGCCCAGGTGCTCGCGGAGGCGGAAGCGCATGATCTTGCCCGAGCCGGTCCGCGGGATCTCGTCGACGACGTGGACGGCGTCCGGGACCTTGTAGGCCGAGAGGCGGGTCCGGCAGTGAGCGAGGAGCGCGCGCGGATCGAGGGCGCTCCCCTCCTTGATCGCCACGAACAGGACCGGGACCTCGCCCAGGTCGGCGTGCGGCACGCCCACGACGGCGCAGTCGCCGACGCCCTCGAACAGGCCGGCGGCCTCCTCGATCTCCGCCGGGGCGATGTTCTGGCCGCCCCGGATGATGAGCTCCTTGAGGCGGCCCGTGATGGTCAGGAAGCCGTTGGGATCGCTGCGGGCGAGGTCGCCGGTGTGGTACCAGCCGTCGCGCAGGACCGCGGCCGTCTCGGCCGGCTTGCCGTGGTAGCCGGCCATCAGGTTGGGGCCGCGCACGATCAGCTCGCCCTCCTGGCCGGCCGGCAGGTCGCGGCTCTCCACGGGATCGACGATCCTGACGGCGAGCCCGGGGACCGGCAGGCCGCAGGAGCCGGGAACCCGCCCCCCGGTCGGCCAGTTCATCGTCACCATCGTGGACGTCTCGGTGATGCCGTAGCCGTCGAGGAGCGGCACGCCGAAGCGCGCCTCGAACGCGCGGTTGAGCGTCGCCGGCATGATGGCGCCGGCGGAGATGCAGACCCGCAGGCCCGGGAAGCCCGCGACCGCCGGCGGCGCGGCGCGGGCGAGGTAGTGGAACATCGTGGGCACGCCCGGCAGGAGCGTGAAGCGTTCCTGCGCCAGGAGGCGCAGGGTCTCCTGCGTGGAGAACCGCTCGCACAGGTGCTCGCTCGCCCCGACCGCCAGGACGCCGAGCACCGACAGGTTGAGCGCGTAGGAGTGGAACAGCGGCAGGGGCGACAGGACCACGTCGTCGCCCGACAGCCCGGCGATCGGCGCCCAGCACGCCGCCGCCACCCAGAGCATGCCGTGCTGGGACAGGAGCACGCCCTTGGCCCGCCCGGTGGTGCCCGAGGTGTAGATGATGAAGGACGGGTCGGTGATGGCGTCGGGATCGCGGGGGGCGCGGGGCGGGGCGGTCCCGGCCAGGTCGGAGAGCCGGAGGCCGTCCTGGCGCGCCTCGCCCCGGTCGACGAGGATCAGGCGCAGCGCCCGCCCGCCGGCCGCGCGCCGCACGAGCCCGGCGCGCCCGTCCGTCGTGACCACGATTCCGCAGCCGGCGTCGGCGAGGCGGTAGGCCACCTCCGGCTCGGTCGCGTCGTCGCTGATCGGCACGCTGATCGCGCCCGCCCGCAGGGTGGCCAAGCAGGCCTGGATCCAGGCGACGCCGTTCGGCAGCAGCAGCCCGACCCGGTCGCCCGGGCCGACGCCGAGGTCCTGGAGGTGCCCGGCGAGGTTCCCGGTCGTCGCGCAGAGCCGGCCGTAGGTGATGGAGGAGCCCGCGTCCGAGTAGGCGATCCGGTCGCCGCGCGTCTGCGCGTGCCGCCGCAGCAGCGCGGGCACCGAGGCAATCAGGTCCGTCCGCAGCATCGTCCCCTCCCACAACCGCCCGCCGCCGGGCCGGCCCCGCGCCCTCAGACCATGCTGAAGCCGCCGCTGATGCTGATGACCTGGCCGGTGATCCAGGCGCCGTGGTCGGAGGCGAGGAGCGCCACCGTGGGGGCGATGTCGGTCGGCTGGCCGAGGCGCCGGGTGGGATAGAACTTCACGAGCTTCTCGCGGTTGGCCTCGACCCAGGCCTTGTCGTGCGCGGTCTCGACGAGGCCGAGGGAGAGCGCGTTCGCGGTCACGCCGGAGCGGCCCATCTCGCGGGCGAGGGACTTCATCAGGCCGACGACGCCGGCGCGCGCCGCGGCCACGATCGAGAGCCCGGATTCGCCGACCCGGGACGAGTCGCCGATCAGGCTGACGATGCGCCCGTGCCCGCTCCGCTCGAGGTGGGCCGCCGCGGCGTGCGCGGTGTGGATGGCGCCGTACAGGCAGGTGTCGATCTGGCGCCGCCACTCGTCGGGCCCGGTGTCGACGAAGCGGTTGCGCAGGGCGAGGCCCGCGTTGTTGACCAGGATGTCGAGGGAGCCGAGATCCCCGACGACGGCCGCGACCATTGCCTTCACGGCCTCGTGGTCGGCGACGTCGGCGCCGTAGGTCAGGGCGCGCCCGCCCGCGGCCTCGATCGCCCCGGCGACCGCGCGGGCGTCGTCCGCCGAGGAGCGGTAGTTCACCGCGACCGCGGCGCCCTCCGCGGCGAGCGCCAGGGCGATCTCGCGGCCGACGCCGTTGGCGCCGCCGGTCACGAGGGCGACGCGGCCCTTCAGCTTGAGATCCATGACGAAGGCTCCTTGGGGGGGTTCGAGGCGGCCGGGGTGCGGGCGGCGGCCATCAGGCGGAACAGCCGCTCGGGGGTGACGGGAAGCTCGGTGACCGCGATGCCGAAGGGGGAGAGGGCGTCCGCGAGGGCGTTCGCGATCGCGGCCGGGGCCCCGATCGTCCCGCCCTCGCCCATGCCCCGGAAGCCGCCCACCGTGGCGGGCAGCTCGGCCTCGAGGTGGACGATGTCGATGGGCGGCACCTCGCTCGCCGCCGGGACGACGTAGTCCGCGAGGCTCGCCGACAGGAGCTGCCCGCCCGCGTCGTAGACCACCTCCTCGTAGAGCGCCGCGCCGATGCCCTGCGCGACGGCCCCGTGGACCTGCCCGTCGACGATCATCGGGTTGATGATCCGGCCGCAATCCTCCGCCACCACGAGGCGGTCGAGGCGCACCCGGCAGGTCGCGGGATCGATCTCGAGCAGGCACAGGTGGGTGGCGGAGGTCGCGGTGCCGAAGAACGGGTCGTAGACCCGGGTGCTCTCGAGCTCCTCGCGGGCGTCCTTGGGCAGCCGGCCCATCTCGGAATAGACGGCCCTGGCGACCTGCCGGAACGTCACGGCGCGGTCGGTGCCGGCCACCCGGATCGCGCCGTCGCGGGCCTCGAGGTCGTCGGTCCCGGCCTCCAGCAGGTGGGAGGCCGCGCGCAGGAGCTTCGCCTTCAGGTCGCGGGACGCCAGGGTGGCCGCCCCGCCGCCCAGGACCGCGCTGCGGCTCGCGTAGGTGCCGGTGCCGTGCGCCACCGCGGCGCTGTCGCCCTGGAGGATCTGGACGTCCTCGATGCGGCAGCCGAGCTCGTCGGCGATCACCTGCGCCAGCGTGGTCTCGAGACCCTGCCCGTGCGAGGCGACCCCGAAGGCGGCGGTCACCGCGCCGGTCGAGTCGAGCCGGATGGTCGTCTGCTCGGTCCCGGTGTTGATCGGCATGCCGGGCGCCGCCGAGATGCGCGAGCCGATGCCGGTGAGCTCGGCGTAGGTGGCGAGCCCGATCCCGACGAGGCGGCCCTCCGCCCGGGCCCGCGCCTGCGCGGCGCGCAGGCCCGCGTAATCCGCGGCCTCGAGGACCGCCGCGAGGCTCTCGGTGAAGGCCGAGCGGTCCCACACGATGCCGCTCGCCGTCCGGTAGGGGAACTCGTCGGGCCGGACGAGGTTGCGGCGGCGGATCTCGGCCGGGTCGAGGCCGAGGCGGCCGGCCGCCATGTCGATCAGGCGCTCCATCACGAAGGTCGAGACCGGGCGGCCGACGCCCCGGTAGGGGCCCGTCGGCGCCTTGGAGGTGCACACCGCCCGCACCCGCCCGCGATAGGCCGGCACCCTGTAGGGGCCGGGCAGGAAGCTCACGACCTGGACCGGCTCGAGCGCGGCGGTCCAGGGATAGATCGAGTAGGCGCCGACATCGCCCACCACGTCGGCCCTGAGGGCGAGGATCCGCCCGTCCGCGTCGAGGCCGAGCTCCGCCTCGACGCGCTCGTCGAAGCCCTGGCTCGTGCTGATCAGGTCCTCGAGCCGGTCGCTCGTCCAGCGCACCGGGCGGCCGAGGCGCCGGGCGAGGACCGCCACCAGCACCTCCTCCTGGTAGAGCGAGGCCTTGCCGCCGAAGCCGCCGCCGACGTCGGGCGCGACCACCCGCACGCCGTGGCCCGGCAGGTCGAGGAGCTCGACCAGGAGGTCGCGGACGATGCCCGGGATCTGGGTCGACGAGGTCAGGGTGAGGAGCCGCCGGCCGCGATCGTACTCGGCGAGGTAGCTGCGGTTCTCCATCGCGGCCGGCGTCTTGCGGTGCATGCGGAAGCGGCCGCCGACGCGGACCGGGGCCTGGGCCATCGCCGCCTCCACGTCGCCGCGGGCGAACTCGCGCCGGGCGAGCACGTTGGTGCCCGCCTCCTCGTGCAGGAGCGTCGCGCCCTCGCGCGCCGCCGCCTCCGGATCGCTGACCGGCCCGAGCCCCTCGAAGGCGATCTCGACCAGCTCGAGGGCGTCCTCGGCGAGGTAGCGGCTCTCCGCCAGGACGGCCACGACCGGCTCGCCGACGTAGCGCACCTTGCCGGTCGCGAGCGGGGCCTGCGCGGTGGCGTGGTAGTCCCGCATGCGCGAGGTCGCGCGCACCGGCGCCAGGTCCGCGAGATCCGCGGCCGTGAGCACCGCGACGACGCCCGGCAGCGCCGCGGCGGCCGCGACGTCCACCGACCGGATCAGCGCGTGGGCGTGGTCGCTGCGGCGGAATGCGACGTGGAGCGCGTCCGGGACGATGCGGTCGTCCGTGAAGCTGCCGTGGCCGGTGAGGAGGCGGGGATCCTCGACCCGCCGGATGCGCGCGCCGATGCTGCGCGGCCGCGCGCCGCGGGCGAGGGCGTCCGGGTCGGCGGGCGCGTCACTCATAGGCGTCCTCCCCCTTGCGCAGGGTCCGCCACTGCTCGTCGTCGTGGCCGAACAGCACGGTCGCGCCGGCGGCCGCGATGCGCCTGATCTCCGCCAGGGAGGCGAGGGCCCGGTCGGTGTCCCAGGTGTTCCGCGGCACGACCTCGCGCTCGAGGGTGGCGCGCAGGCTGGCGGCGTCCGAGGCGAGCAGGAAGCTGCCGTCGCGGTCGAGGTTGACCAGCGCCGCGACCGTCCCGGGCGTGTGGCCCGGGACCGGCACCAGCACGATGCGGGCGTCGCCGAAGACGTCGTGCTGGCCCTCGATCTCCCGGAAGGGCGTGGCCGGCTCCCAGTCGACGGCGAGGTAGCCCATCTGCACGGCGTCCGGCGCGCGGGCCGCCGCGAGCTCCGCGGCGTGGCAGATCACCGTCGCCTTCCCGAAGAAGCCGTTGCAGCCGCAATGGTCCGAATGCAGGTGGGAGCAGACGACGACGTCGACGTCGCCGGGCGCGAGGCCGATGCGGCCGAGGCCCTGGATCACGTTGTCGGAGGGCGGCGCGACCGGCGTCATGACCTTCGCCATCCCGCCCCAGCGCGCCTCGGCGTCCTCGGCCACCGCCGGATGGCAGCCGGAATCGAACAGCACGTTGCCCTGCGGGTGGCGCATCAGGAAGGCGGAGACCGGCAGCTCGATCGTCTCGGCGCGCGCGGCGCCCGGCACGTAGATGCTGCGGCGCATCCGCAGCCGCCCGCCGGAGAGGGCGTGCATCTTCATGGCGTCGTCTCCCGCTGGCGCGCGACGGCGGCGCGCACCGCCCGCACGATGTGCTCGTAGCCGGTGCAGCGGCAGAGGTTGCCCGACAGGCCCTCCCGGATCTCCGCGTCGCTGGCGAGCGGGTACTTCCGGATCAGGTCCACGCAGGTCATCAGCATCCCGGGCGTGCAGAAGCCGCACTGGAGGGCGTGGAACTCGCGGAACGCCTCCTGGAGCGGGGACAGCGCCTCCGGCGTGCCGAGGCCCTCGACCGTCTCGATGCGGGCCCCGTCGGCCTGGACCGCGAAGGTGAGGCAGGCCCGCACGCTGTCCCCGTCGAGGGTGATCGTGCAGGCGCCGCAGACGCCGTGCTCGCAGCCGGCATGGGTGCCGGTGAGCCCGAGCTCGTGGCGCAGGAAGTCGTGCAGGAGCAGGCGCGGCTCGACGCGGCGCCGGTAGGCGCGCCCGTTCACCGTGACGTCGACGTCGTGCGCGGCGCTCATGGCGATCCCTCCCGGTCCGGCTCCGCGGCCCCGTCCCGCTCCGCGGCCCCGTCCCGCTCCGCGGCTCCGTCCGGCGCGGGCGCCCCGCCCCCGGCGCGCGCCCAGGCCGAGGCGAGCACGCGCGCCACGAGCGCCGCCACGAGGCGGCGGCGGTACTCCGCCGAGGCCTTGAGGTCGCTATTCGGGTTGACGGCCGTGCGGGCATGCTCGGCGGCGGCGCGGGCGAGGGCCTCGCCCGGTCGCGCGCCGACGAGGTCCGCCTCGACGGCGGCGAGGCGGATCGGGGTCTCGTCGACGCCCGTGAGGGCGAGGCGGGCCTGCGCGATCCGGCCCCCCTCGAGGGTCACCGTGGCGGCCGCCGCCGCGATGGCGAAGTCGCCCGAGCGCTGCGCGAACTCCTCGAAGCCCCAGCCGGTCCCCGGCGGCAGGCCCGGCAGGACGATCTCGGTCACGACCTCGTCCTCCGCGAGGGCGCTGACCAGGGGCCCGAGGAAGAACCCGCCGGCGGCGTGCCGGCCGGATCCGGCCGGCGAACGGGTGTGGATCTCGGCGTCGAGCAGCAGCGCCAGCATGGGCAGCTCCGCGGCGGGGTCGGCGTGGGAGAGGCTGCCGCCCGCGGTGCCCCGGTTGCGGATCGCCAGGTGGGCGACGTGCGCCATGGCGGTGGCCAGGACGGGGAAGCGCGCGCGCACGAGCCGGGAGGTCTCGAGGGTGTGATGGCGCGTCAGGGCGCCGACGCGCAGGCCGGTCCCGTCCGCCTCGAGGGCGGACAGGCCCGGGACGCGGTTGATGTCGACGAGGATGGCGGGCCGGAGCATGCGGAAGTTCAGGAGCGGCACCAGGCTCTGGCCGCCGGCCAGGACCTTGGCGTCGCCGCCGGCCCCCGCGAGGATCGACACGACCTCCTCGAGGCTGCCCGGGCGGGCGTAGTCGAAGGCGGCGGGCTTCACCTCAGCACCCCCTGAACGCGGGCTTGCGCTTGTCCGCGAAGGCCGCGCGCCCCTCCCGGTAGTCGTGGCTGTCGGCGGCCTGCGCGATCAGGCCCTCGGCGAGGGCGGGGTCGAGGGCGCCGGGCCCCATCGCGAGGCCGTTCAGGATCGCCTTGGCGCCCGCGATCGACAGGGGGGCGTTGTCGGCCATCGCGGCGGCGAGGCGGCGGGCCTCCGCCAGCGCGTCCGGCCCGACCCGGTCGAGGAAGCCGAGGCGCAGGCCCTCCGCGGCATCGATCCGCTCGGCGGTGAACAGCAGGCGCTTGGCCGCCGGGAGGCCGACGAGCGCGAGGAGGCGCTGGGTCGAGCGCACCCCGTAGACGATCGACAGCCGGGCGGCCGGGATGCCGATGCGGGCGCTCGGGTCGGCGACGCGGAAGTCGCACGCCATCGCGAGGTGGTTGCCCCCGCCGAGGCAGTAGCCGCGGAGCGCCGCGAGGGTCGGCTTGGCGGCGGCCTCGATCGCCGCGCTGCAGGCGTCGACCGCGACCTCGTAGGCCTCGGCCTGGCCCGCGTCGCCCCGGACGAGGCCGAACTCCGCGATGTCGGCCCCGGTCGAGAAATCCTCGCCCGCACCGGTCAGGATGATGGCGCGGACCTCGGGATCGGCGGAGAGGCGGCCGAACAGGGCCGCCATCCCGCGCCACATCGCGAGCGTCATGGCGTTGCGCTGGCCGGGACGGTTGATCGTCACGGTCGCGACCCGGTCGGCCAGGGTGACGTCGATCTCGCTCATCGCGCGGCGCCGCCGGCGGGTTGCGCGGGGCGGCGGGGCCGCGAGGCGCTCCCGCCCGGGACCGACGCCCGGAGCGCCGCCGGCGC
>NZ_QOWC01000183.1 GCF_003574465.1 Methylobacterium crusticola | reverse complement strand
GGGCCGCGCGGCGCGGTCCGGGCGCGGCCGCGCCCCGGGCAGGGGCGCCCGGGTGGCGGCGACGACGAGCGGGACGAATGCGGGACAGGACGCGGACCGACCCGACCCGGTGCAGCAACGCCCTCCTGCGGCAGGCCATGCGGGGCGTGGGCCAGCTCTACGACGAGGGGCTGGCCCCGAGCGGCCTGCGCGCCACCCAGCACGGCCTCCTCGCCACCGTGGCCCGGCTCGGCGCGCCGACGATGGGCGCGCTCGCCGACACGCTGGTCATGGACCTGTCGGGGCTCGTGCGCACGCTCAGGCCCCTCACGCGGGACGGCTACCTCCGGCTCGTTCCTGACGCCCGCGACCGCCGGGTGCGCCTCGTCGCCCTGACGCCCCTCGGCGAGGCCAAGCTCGCCGAGACGTCGCGGCTGTGGCGGGCGGTGCAGGACCGGTTCGAGGCCGCCTTCGGGCGCGAGCGGGCGGCCGAGCTGCGCCGCGTCCACGCGGTCCTCGCCTCCCGGGAGTTCCGCGCGGCCTTCCTGTCCGGGCGCGCCGTCGACCCGCCCGGAGGCCCGACGGAGGCGCCCGGGGGTCCCGGCGCCTAGCCCCGGCTCTCCGGCGCCAGGGGCACCATCTGGCGCGGGTCGAGGGTGAGCCAGAGCCGGTCGCCGACATCGAAGACGTGCGAGGGCGCGGCGGTGACCGAGAGGCGCGCGCCGTCCTGCGGGAGCGCGACCACGTAGGTCCAGCTCTCCCCCAGGAAGGCGCGCTCGGCGAGAGACACCGCGATGGCGGCGTCCTCCCCGGCCGCCGGCGCCTGCCGCGACAGGGCGAGCGAGTGCGGGCGCACCGCGTACGTCACGGCACCGGCCTCCTCCCCGGCCTCCAGCATCCCGGCCGGCAGGTCGAAGCCCGGGAACGCGACGCGGTCGCCGGAGCGGCGGCCCTCGAGGAGGTTCGTGCGGCCGATGAAGCGGGCGACGAAGGCCGTCCGGGGCCGGGTGTAGAGGGTGTAGGGCGCGTCGATCTGCTCGATGCGGCCCTGGTTCATCACGGCGATGCGGTCGGAGGTCACCATCGCCTCGCCCTGGTCGTGCGTGACGTAGACCGTGGTGAACCGGAAGACGTCGTGCAGGCGCCGGATCTCGTAGCGCATCTCCTCGCGCAGGTTGGCGTCGAGGTTCGAGAGCGGCTCGTCGAGCAGGAGCACCCGCGGCTGGATCACGATCGCCCGCGCGAGCGCCACCCGCTGCTGCTGGCCCCCGGACAGCTCGGCCGGGTAGCGGTCCGCGAGGGCCTTCAGCCGCACGGTCTCGAGGATCTCGCCCACCTTGGCGGCGATGGCGTCCCGGCCGAGGTGGCGGAGCTTCAGCCCGAACGCGACGTTCTCGGCGACCGTCATGTTGGGCCAGATCGCGTAGCTCTGGAAGATCATCGACATGCCGCGCTTCTCGGGCGCCAGCACGGCGCCCGGCGAGGAGATGACGCGGCCGTCGAGGCGGATCGTGCCGGCGGTCGGGCGGACGAAGCCGGCGATCATCCGCAGCGTGGTGGTCTTGCCGCAGCCCGAGGGGCCGAGGAGCGACACGAACTCGCCCGCCCGCACCTCGAGGTCGAGGGCGTCGACGGCCGTGAACGCGCCGTAGCGGCAGCTCAGCCCCGCGAGGGAGAGGTTCGACGGGTCGGCTCCGCCGCTCATGAGCGCCTCAGCATGAAGTCGCGCCCGACGAGGCGGTAGCCCAGGAGCACGATGGCGATCGTGACCGTGAGGAGCACGAAGCCCAGCGCCGCCAGGGTCTCGAAGCTGCCGTTCTCGGACAAATCCAGCATCATCACGGAGATCACCCGGGTGTTCGGCCCGACGAGGAAGAGAGCGGTCGAGAGCTCGCGCACCGCCGGGATGAAGACCAGGAGCCACGACCCGATGAGGCTCTTCTTCAGGAGCGGCACCACCACCCGGCTCACGGCCCGGGTCCGCGAGCCGCCGAGGATCCGCACCGCCTCCTCCATCTCCGGGTTCAGCGTGCGCAGGCCCGCGACCGCGTTGACGTAGGCGATCGGCAGGAAGCGCGTCGTGAAGGCGAGGATCAGGATCGCGGCCGTGCCGTAGAGGGCGATGGGCGGCGTCGAGTAGGTCGCGTAGAAGCCGATCGCCAGCACGATGCCCGGGATGACGAGGGGCGTCATGCACAGGATGCCGAGCAGGAAGCCCCCGGGCATCAGCCGGCGCGTCACCACGTAGCCGGCGACGACGGCGAGCAGCACCGCGAGGCAGCCGGTCGCGGCCGCGAAGGTGAAGCTGTGGCCGATCGTGTCGCGGGCATTGGCGTCCGTGGCGAGCCGGACGAAGTTCTGCAGCGTCAGGTTGCCGAGCGAGAAGCCCTGGCCCCAGGCCGTCGAGAACGCCGCCTGCCCGAGGGCCGCGAAGGGCAGCAGCACCGCGAGGGCGATGACGAGGAGCGCGTACGCGAAGGCGACCCAGCGGTAGGGCCCGAGGCGGGTGAGCGCCCGGCTGCCGCCCTTGCCGGTGAGGGCGACGTAGCCCTTGCGGCCGAGGATCAGGCGCTGCGCCCAGAACAGCGCCACCGTGATCCCGACCAGGGGCAGGCTGTAGGCGGCCGCGACCTCGGCCCGGACCGGGTACTCGAAGTACTGCCAGAGCTGCAGGGTCATGACCCGGATCCGCGCCGGGAGCGCGATGATGGCGGGCGTCCCGAACAGCGCCACCGTGTCGAGGAACACCACGATGGCGCCGGCGAGGATCGCCGGGGTGACGAGGGGCAGCGTCACCCGCAAGGTCGTCTGGGCGCTCGACGCGCCGAGGATCGTGGCGGCCTCCTCCATCTCGGTCGAGACCCGGTCGAGGGCGTCCGTGGCGAACACGAAGATGTACGGGAAGGCGTAGAGGGCGGTGACGAAGACGAGGCCGGCGAAGCTGTAGACGTTGACGATGCCGCCGGAGGCGCCCGTCAGCGCCATCCAGGCGCGGTTCAGCCAGCCGGCGTTCGGGCCGGCGAGGAGGATCCAGCCGATGGCCCCGAGATAGGGCGGCGTGATGAAGGCGCCGAGGATCAGCGCCCGCACCATCCCCTTGCCGGGCATGTCGGAGCGGGCCACCGCCCAGGCCACCGGCACCGCGAAGCCCACCGCCACGACCGTGACGCAGCCCGCGTAGAGGAGCGAGGTCCCCAGGACCTCGAGGTTGCGCATCCGGCCGAAGGCCGTGACGTAGTTGGCGAGCGTCCACGCGCCGGTCTCGGGCGACTGGAAGCTCGACGCGAGCAGCCGCGCGAGGGGGGAGACCACCAGGAACACCAGCACCGCGACGACCGCCATCCAGGCGAGGGCCGAGGGGTCGAGGCGCAGGAAGGCGCCGAGGCGGCGCGGGCGGGCGCCGGCCGCGAGGCGCGAGGGGACACCCGTCATCGGGCGGGCGCGGCGATCAGCCGAAGGTGTCCCGCCACTTCTCCTTGTTGGGCGGCAGCTTCCTCTCGATCTCGTCGACTGGCTTGACGAAGAGGTTGATGTCCGAGAGGGACTTGGCGCCGTTCGGGGGCGGCACGTCGGTGCGCAGCGGCTGCTCGTAGTGCTCGGCCAGGATGCGCGAGTACTCGGGGCCGGTGAGGAACTCCATGAACAGCTTGGCGGCGTTCTGGCTCCTGGCCTTCCGCAGGATGCCGGTGGGCGACAGCACGCCGAGGGTGCCGGAGGTCGGGTAGTTCACCGCGAGCGGGTTGCCCTTGGCGGCGTTGCGCAGGGCCGTCGCCGGATTGCCGGTCCCCACCAGGCGCTCGCCCGAGTTCAGCGTGGTGACGGCGTCGTCGATCGAGCGGCCGATCAGCGGGTTGAGCTTGTTGAGCCGCTCGAAGTAGTCCCAGCCGTACTTGTCCTCCATGGCAATCGTCCACACCCCGACCATCCCGCTGAAGTTCGGGCTGCCGAACGTGACGGCGTTCTTCCATTTCGGGTCGGCGAGGTCCGGCCAGTCCTTGGGCGCGTTCTCGGGCTTCACCTTGCTGGAATTGTACACGAGGGCGACGAGCCCGACCCAGCTGACCTGGTAGAAGCCCTTGCTGCCGAAGTCGCGCAAGGGATCGGCGAGGTTCCTGGCGTTCTCAGGCAGGTACTGGGTCAGCTCGCCCTTGCGCTCCAGGAAGGTCATGTGGCTGGCGTCGGTGGTCGTGAAGACGTCCGACTGGACGGCGCCGGCCTTCATGTCCTGGGTGAGGCGCTGGAAGGCGACCTGCGACGTGGTCTTGATCGCGTTGACCCGCACGCCCGGATACTTCGCCGTGAAGGCCTGCCCGACCTTGTCGCAGATCGGCTGGTCCAGGATGCCGGAGTACCAGGTGAGCTGCCCCTCGGCCTTGGCGGCCTCGTAGAGCTGCGTCTCGGCCCCTTGAGCGAACGCGGCGGGCGCGGTGGCCCCGAGGAGCACAGTCCAGGCGAACGCGCGACGCGTCCACGTCATGTGTTTCTCCCTAAACAGTTCGTTCTTCCGCCGTCGGCGCAGGGCCCGCGTTTCGGAGCAGCTTGAGGTTCCGGCCTTCGTGGTGTCAAGTGCGCCCGGGACGGAGCCGCGGGGGACGGGCATGGCGGATCTGCACGCGCGGATCGGGATCGACCTCGGCCGGGGCACGCCCCTCGAGGAGGCGCTGCCCTGGGCGGCGGCGCGGGCGGTCCGCTTCCTCGACGTCGAGCTCGACACCGGGCCGAACGCCCTGCCGCGCCTCGACGACGGGCGCGTCGCCGCCATCCGCGCGCTCGTGGAGGCGCACGGCCTGCGCCTCGGGCTGCACACGCTCTCGGCCGTCAACGTGGCGGAGCACTCGCCCTTCCTGTCGCAGGCCGCCGACGCCTACCTCGCCGCCTACATCGACATGGCGCCGCGCCTCGGGGCGGCCTGGGTCGTGGTCCATGCCGGCTACCACTTCAGCGGGGACGTGGAGGCCCGGATGCGCGCCGGGCGGGAGCGGCTGGCGCGCGCCACCGAGCGGGCCGAGCGCAGGGGCGTGACGCTGCTGCTCGAGAACCTCAACAAGGAGCCGGCGGCCGCGGAGGTGCACTACCTCGCCCACACGGTGGAGGAGTGGCGCTACTACTACGACGCGATCCCGTCGCCGGCCTTCGGGCTCGCCTTCACGGCGAACCACGCCCACCTGCTGCCGGAGGGCGTTGCCGGCTTCCTCGACGCCATCCCGCTCGCGCGGGTGCGCGAGGTTCGGCTCGCCGATTGCTGGCGCGGCGGCGACGAGGTGCACCTGCGCCCCGGGGAGGGCGACTTCGATTTCGGCGACCTCTTCCGCCGCCTCGAGGCCGGCGGCTACGACGGCCACTACATGAACGCGTTCGGCTCCCTCGACGACATGCAGGCGGCCCGGGCCGACCTCGTGGCCCGCGCCCGCGCCGCCGGCGTGGCGGCCTGAGGGGCGCGCGTCGCGGACGGGGCTCCACTGCGCCGCGCGGGCCCCGGAGGCGGGCTCGCCCGCGGCCGCAGGCGCCGGGCGCGCGCTAGCGCCCGGTGAAGCGCGGCGGCCGCTTCTCCATGAAGGCCCGCCGGCCCTCGCAGTAATCCTCGCTGGCGAAGCAGGCCTCGACGCGGCGCTTCGCCTCGTCGAGGTCGCGGGCGCCCTCGTCCTTGGCGATCTCGCCCATGATGAACTTCGCGGCCCCGACCGTGAGCGGGGCGTTGGCGCCGATCTGGCCCACGTACCCGTCCACCAGCGCGTCGAGCTCGGCGTCCGGCACGGCGCGGTTCACGAGGCCCATGGCGAGGGCCTCCTCGGCGGAGAACTGGCGTCCGGTGAAGCAGATCTCCTTGGCGAAGGCGGTGCCGACCACGTCCGAGAGCCGCCGCAGGGGCGCGAAGCCGTAGCCGAGGCCGAGGCGCGCCGCCGGCAGCGCGAAGCGCGAGCCCGTCGTGCAGAGCCGGATGTCGCAGGCGACCGCGAGCCCGAGCCCGCCGCCGATGCAGAAGCCGCGGATCGCCGCGATGGTCGGCTTCGGGAAGGCGTGCAGGCTCGAGTAGACCTGCTCGGTCATCACCCCGTAGCGCCGCACCTCCTCCATCTCGGCGCGCTCGTTCTCGAACTTCGAGATGTCGGCGCCCGACACGAAGGCCTTGCCGCCCGCGCCCGTGACCACCACCACCCGCACCGCCGGATCCGCCGCGAAGTCGCGCAGGACCGCGGCCGCGGCCTCCCACATCTCGAAGCTGACCGCGTTGCGCTTCTCCGGGTTGTTGAAGACGAGCCGGCCGACCGGGCCGGAGGTCTCGGCGAGGATCTTGTCGGTCGCAGGGGTCCGCGCGTCCATTCGTCAGTCCTTCGATCGTGGGGGGGCGGCCGTCATACCACCCCGTCGCGCCTGAGCCGTGCCACCTCGTCCGGCGCGAAGCCGAAGGCCGACAGGATCTCGTCGCTGTGCTCGCCCGGGCCGGGCGGATGGCGCGTGACGGCGGACGGCGTGCGCGACAGCCGGACCGGCTGGGCCAGCATCGTGAGCGGGCCGAGATGGGGCGAGTGCACCTGCGCGGTGACGCCGAGGTGCTGCACCTGCGGGTCGGCGAACACGGCGTCGATGGCGTTGATGGCGCCGGACGGTACGCCCTCCGCGTTCAGCCGCTCGATCCAGGTCGCGCTGTCCTCGCCCGACAGGGCGGCGTCGATGTCGCGGCTCAGGGCGTCGCGGTTCTCCGAGCGCGCCGCCCCGTCCCGGTAGCGCGGGTCGTCGAGGAGGTGCTCGGCCCCGAGGGCCTGGCACATGCGCTGCCAGATCCGCTCGCCGGTCGTCGCGATGTTGATGAACCCGTCCCGCGTCCGGAACACGCCGGTCGGGATCGAGGTCGGGTGGTTGTTGCCGGCCTGGCCCGCCACCTCCTGCTTCATCAGCCAGCGCGCGGCCTGGAAGTCGAGCATGAAGATCTGCGCCTGGAGGAGCGAGGTCTCGACCGCCTGGCCCTCGCCGGACCGCTCGCGCTCGAGGAGCGCCAGGAGGATGCCCTGCGCGGCGAACAGGCCGGCGCAGAGGTCCGCGACCGGGATCCCGACCCGCACGGGTCCCTGGCCCGGAAGCCCGGTGATCGACATCAGGCCGCCCATGCCCTGGGCGATCTGGTCGAAGCCCGGGCGGTCGCGGTAGGGCCCGGACTGGCCGAATCCCGAGATCGACGCGTAGACGAGGCGCGGGTTGATGGCCCGCAGGGTCTCGTAGCCGACGCCGAGCCGGTCCTTCACGTCGGGCCGGTAGTTCTCGACCACGACGTCGGCCTTCGCGACCATCCGGCGGAAGGCGGCGAGCCCCTCGGGCGCCTTGAGGTTGAGCGTCAGCGAGCGCTTGTTCCGGTGCAGGTTCTGGAAGTCCGGCCCCTCGCGCGGGCCGCCGAGGGCCTCCGCGTCCGGCATCTCGATCTTGACGACGTCGGCCCCCCAGTCCGCGAGCTGGCGCACGGCCGTCGGTCCGGCGCGCACGCGCGTGAGGTCGAGGACCGTCAGCCCGGCAAGGGGCAGGCGGGGAGGGGCTTTGCTCGGTGGGGCGGACGTTTCCTGCATCGCGGTCTTTCGCCGTTCGGTTGCCCCGCATCATCGGCCACGGACCGCGCGGGAGGCAAGCCCGGCGCGGCGAGCCCGGCGGGAGGCGGGAGCGACCCGCCCGGCCTCCGGGCGCTTGTGAGTGCACGGCCGGGGCGTTACCGGTCGCAGACCACGATCAGGGAGGACACGGGCATGAGCGGCGAGGGACAGACGGACGAGCTCCTCTACTCGGTCGAGGACGGCATCGCGCGGGCGACCTTCAACCGGCCGCAGGCGCGCAACGCGCTCACCTTCGCCATGTACGAGGGGCTCGCCGCCCTGTGCGGGCGGATCAACGACGACCCGGAGGTGCGCGCGCTCGTGATCTCGGGGGCGGGCGGCAAGGCCTTCGCGGCCGGCACCGACATCGGCCAGTTCCGGTCCTTCTCGACCCCGCAGGACCCGATCGACTACGAGCACCGGATCGACCGGATCCTCTCGACCCTCGAGAGCTGCCGCGTCCCGACGATCGCCTCCGTGGTGGGCGCCTGCACGGGCGGGGGCGCCGCCATCGCGGCCTGCTGCGATCTCCGGATCGCCTCGGCGGACGCGCGCTTCGGCTTCCCGATCGCCCGGACGCTGGGCAACTGCCTGTCGCAGACGAGCCTCGCGCGCCTGTCCGCGCTGATCGGGCCGTCGCGGGTGAAGGAGATGATCTTCACCGCGCGCCTGCTCGAGGCGGACGAGGCGCGCTCGGTCGGCTTCCTGCACGAGGTCGTGCCGGACGCCGCCGCCCTCGAGGCCCGCACGACCGCGCTCGCCCGCACCGTCGCCGGCCACGCGCCCCTGACCCTGCGCGCCACCAAGGAGGGCCTGCGCCGCCTGCAACCGGGCGGGGCGGGCGGCGAGGGCGAGGACCTGATCCTGATGTGCTACACCAGCGCCGACTTCCGGGAGGGCATCGAGGCCTTCCTGGGCAAGCGTCCCCCGCGCTGGCAGGGCCGCTGAGGGCGCCTCGGCGCGCCGGGGCCGGCGGCGCCGCAATCAGCCGAGCTCCTCGCGCACGAAGGCCGCAAAGCGCGGGTCGCCCAGGTAGGCGACGTTGACCCGCATCGTCGGCCGCGCGGCCTGCCCGTCCGGGTGGAACACGCTGCCGGGCGCGATCAGGATGCTGCGGGCGGCGGCCCTGCGGGAGAACGCGTCGAGGTCGAGGCCGTCGGGCAGCCGGCACCACATGTAGTAGCCGCCGCCCGGCTCGCCGAAGACCTCGAGCCCGAGGCCCGCGAGGATCTGGCGCCCCTGCAGCGTCGCCGCCTCGATCCGGCCGCCGAGGCGGCGCAGGTGGCGGCGGTAGCGGCCGCTCTCGATGTGCTCGTGGACGACGCGCTCGACGAAGCCCGAGCTGTTGACGCTCGTCACCATCTTGAGGTCGCGCAGCCGCCCGACGAGGCCGGCCTCCGCGGCGATGAAGCCGGAGCGCAGGCTCGCCGAGAGCGTCTTGGCGAAGGTCCCGACGTAGACGACCCGCTCGAGCTGATCGAGGGCCGCGAGGCGGGGGCTCGCGGCGGGCAGCACGTCCGCGAAGGGATCGCTCTCGACGATGCGCAGGTCGAGGGTTGCGGCCCGCTGCAGCAGGCGGTGGGCGGCGGGCAGCGAGAGCGAGCACCCGGTCGGGTTGTGGGCGAGCGACTGGGTGAAGAAGACCGCCGCCCCGGTGGCGGCGGCCTTGTCGGCGAGGTCGGCGAGGTCCGGCCCGTCGGGGGTGCGGCGCACCCCCACCATCCGGGCGCCGGCGAGGCGCAGCTTGCCGAAGAGCGGGTAGTAGCCCGGGCTGTCGACCAGGACGGCGTCCCCCGGCCGCACGAGCTGGCGGATGATCAGGTCGAGGGCGTGGTTGGCGCCGAGGGTCAGGAGCAGCCCGCCCGGGGCGACGTGGATCGCCCGCTCGGCGAGCAGCAGCGCCAGGCTCTGGCGCAGGGGCAGGTAGCCCTCGGGCGTGCCGTAGCTCTCGGTCGACGCGCCGGTCCGGCGCACCGGCTTCAGGCGCTGTCCGATGTCGGCGCCCTCCATCCAGGCCGGCGGCGGCCGCCCGTCGCCGACCCGGACGTCGTAGTGCCGGTTGAGCTGCTCGCGCAGCAGCCAGACGCTGTCGACCGCCTCGAGGGCGGCGGGGGGCGGGCTCGCCGGCGGGACGGGCCGGCGCCCCGACACGTAGAAGCCCGAGCCCGGACGGCTCTCGACCCGGCCCGCCGCGACGAGGCGCTCGTAGGCGTTGACCGCGGTGTTCTTCGAGACCGCGAAGGCCAGCGCGGCGGCCCGGATCGAGGGAAGCCGCTCCCCCGTCCTCAGCACGCCGCGATCGATCCGCTCGGTCAGCCCCGCCACCACGCGCTCGACCTGCGTGAGCGGCCGCGCCGCCGCCGTTCCCGCCTCGACCGTACCCATGCGGGGCATGGTACGGTGACCCTGGCAAAGCTGCAAAGCGTTCCTTGTGCGGGCCGGACGCCCCGGTACGGTACGCCGCAACGGGCTGATCCAACCGCGCCCGGATGAGGGAGGCCGGTCCCGGCCCGCCGGGAGCGCGTCCGCCGGCCTGGCGCGACCGCCTGCCGACGCCGCCCTCACCCCCGCCGCGGATCCGCCCGGTCCACGACAGATCGCGGCAGGACCGACCCATGCAGCACGGGACCCCCCCGGCGAACCGCTCCTCGCGGATCGCCGGATTCCACAAGTCGTCCCCGCGCGAGCGGCTGGACCTCGTCGCCGCCTTCGCCGACCTCGCGCCCGCGAGCGTCGCGCACCTCGCCGAGTTCGGGAACCTCGCGCCCGACCTCGCCGACCGCCTGATCGAGAACGTGATCGGCACGATGAACGTGCCGATCGGCATCGCCACCAACATGAAGGTGGACGGCGAGGACGTGCTGATCCCCATGGCGACGGAGGAATCCTCCGTCGTGGCGGCGGTCTGCAACGCGGCGCGCCAGAACCACGAGGACGGCTTCACGACCTCCGTCTCGGGCAACCTCATGATCGCCCAGGTGCAGGCGGTCGGGGTGAGCGATCCGCACGCGGCGCGCCTGCGCATCCTGGAGCAGCGCGACGCCGTCACGGCCGTCTGCGACGCCTGCGATCCCGTCCTGGTGCGGCTCGGCGGCGGCGTGCGCGACCTCGAGGTGCGGGTGCTCGACACGCTCGGCGGCGCCATGGTGGTGACCCACCTCGTCGTCGACACCCGCGACGCCATGGGGGCGAACGCCGTCAACACGATGGCGGAGGCGCTGGCCCCCCACATCGCCGCGTGGACCGGCGGGCGCGTGTACCTGCGCATCCTGTCGAACCTCGCCGACCGCCGCCTCGCCCGCGCCCGGGCGGTCTGGCGCACCGAGGCCATCGGCGGGCCCGCGGTGCGGGACGGGATCGTCAGCGCCTACCACCTCGCCGAGGCCGACCCCTACCGGGCCGCGACCCACAACAAGGGGATCATGAACGGCATCGACGCCGTCGTGCTGGCGACGGGCAACGACACGCGGGCGATCGAGGCCGGCGCGCACGCCTACGCGGCCCGGTCCGGCCGCTACACCAGCCTCACCCGCTACGAGGTCACGGCCGAGGGCGACCTCGGCGGCTCGATCGAGCTGCCCATGGCGGTCGGCCTCGTCGGCGGCGCGACGAAGATCCACCCGACCGCCCAGGCCTGCCTCAGGATCCTGGGCGTGACCACGGCCGAGCGCCTCGCCCGGATCATCGCGGCGGTCGGCCTCGCGCAGAACTTCTCGGCCCTGAAGGCGCTCGCGACCACGGGCATCCAGAAGGGGCACATGGCCCTGCACGCCCAGAACATCGCCATGATGGCGGGGGCCCTGGGCGAGGAGATCGAGCAGGTCGCCCGCGTGCTGGTCGAGCGGCGCCTCGTGCGCGTCGACGTCGCCCAGGGCGTGCTCGAGGAGATCCGCCGGCGCTGAGCCGGCGGCGGGCCAGGCCCCGCAACGACACGTCCCAACGACAACCCGGAGGAAACAATGCTCACGCTGTCGCGCGCCTGCGGGCGCCTCCTCGCCGGCGTCGCCCTCGCGCTCGCCGCCCCGGCGGCCCGCGCCGAGATCCCCGACGGCACGGTGAAGATCGGCGTCCTCACCGATCTCAGCGGCTTCGCGTCCGATTCGACCGGCGAGGGGTCGGTCGTCGCGGCGCGCCTCGCCGTCGAGGATTTCCGCAAGGAGCAGCCGAAGCTCCAGGTCGAGGTGATCCAGTCCGACCACCAGAACAAGCCCGACATCGGCTCCTCGACCGCCCGGCGCTGGATCGCCCAGGAGCGCGTCGACGCCATCCTCGACGTGCCGTTCTCCTCCGTGGCGCTCGCCGTGCAGGAGGTGGTGCGCGACAGCCGCGCGGCCTTCATCGCCTCCGGCCCGGGCACGTCGGACCTCACCGGGCCGAAATGCTCGCCCAACACCGTGCACTGGACCTACGACACCTGGGCGCTCGCCCACGGCACGGCCCTCGCGCTGCTGCGGGCGGGCAAGACCCGGTGGTTCTTCCTCACCGCCGACTACGCCTTCGGCCACGCCCTGGAGGCGGATGCGGCGGCGGTGGTGAAGGCCGAGGGCGGCACCATCACGGGCAACGTCCGCCACCCCACGGCGGCGGCGGACTTCTCGTCGTTCCTGCTCCAGGCCCAGGGCAGCCGGGCCCAGGTCATCGCCCTCGCCAACGCCGTCGGCGACACCGTCAACTCGGTCAAGCAGGCGGCGGAGTTCGGCATCACCTCGGGCGGGCAGGACCTCGCGGCGCTCCTGATGCAGCTGAGCGACGTGCACGCGATCGGTCTCAAGGACGCGCAGGGCCTCTACCTGACGGAGGGGTTCTACTGGGACGCGAACCCGGGCACGCGGGCCTTCGCCGACCGCTTCGCGGCCCGGATGAAGGGCCGCCGCCCGACCGCCAACCAGGCCGGGGTCTACGCCGGCACCCTCGACTACCTGCGGGCCGTCGCGGCCGCCGACAGCACGGACGGCCGGGTCGTCGTCGCCAAGATGAAGGAGCGGCCGACCAGGGATCCCCTCTTCGGCGACGGGATGGTGCGGGAGGACGGCCGCCACGTCCACGACATGTACCTGTTCCAGGTCAAGGCGCCGGGCGAGTCGGCGGCGCCGTGGGACTACTACAAGCGCGTGCAGACGATCCCCGCCGCCGAGGCCTTCCGGCCCCTCGCGGACGGGCGCTGCCCGCTGGTGAGGGCCGGGAAATGACCCTGCCGCGCCGCGTCGCGATCGTCGAGGTCGGCCCGCGGGACGGCCTCCAGAACGAGCCCGGCACGGTCGCGACCGACGTGAAGGTCGCGCTCGTCGCGCGGCTGCGGCGCGCCGGCCTGCGCCGCATCGAGGTCGGCAGCTTCGTGTCGCCGCGCTGGGTCCCGCAGATGGCGGATTCGGGCGAGGTCCTGCGCCGGCTCTCCCCCGGCCCCGGGGACCGCTACGCGGTCCTGGTCCCGAACCTGACGGGGTTCGAGGCCGCCCGGGCCGCGGGGGCCCGGGAGGTGGCGGTGTTCGCCTCGGCGTCCGAGACGTTCTCCCGCCGCAACATCAACTGCTCGATCGCCGGGAGCCTGGAGCGCTTCGCGCCCGTGACGGCGGCGGCTGCCGCCGCGGGGATCCGCGTCAGGGGCTACGTCTCCTGCGCCCTCGGCTGCCCCTACGAGGGCGCCGTGGCGCCGGCCGCCGTCGCGGCGGTGTCCCGGCGCCTCGCCGCCCTCGGCTGCGACGAGGTCTCGCTCGGCGACACGATCGGAATCGGCACGCCCGCGCAGGCCCGGGTCTGCATCGCGGCGGTGGCCGAGCACGTCCCGCCCGAGCGCCTCGCCCTGCACTTCCACGACACCTACGGGCGGGCGCTCGCCAACCTGCGCGCCTGCCTCGACCTCGGGGTCGCGGTGATCGATTCCTCGGTGGCGGGCCTCGGCGGATGCCCCTACGCGCAGGGCGCGACCGGCAACGTCGCGACCGAGGACGTCGTCGCCCTGCTGCACGGGCTCTCCATCGACACCGGGGTGGACCTCGCCGGCGTCGAGGCGGCGGGCCGCTTCATCACGGCCGCCCTCGGGCGTCCCCCGCGCAGCCCGGCCGCCGCGCCGGCGGCGGGACCGGCCCCGCCCGCGGCGTGATCGCCCCGCGGGCGCCCCGCCCGGCGACCCCGGGGCGCGCCGGGACTGCCTTTCGCGCTCACGCCTCCCCGGCTTCGAGGAGCGCGGCGTAGCGCTCGGCGGAGCGGGCGACGACGCCCTTGGCGTCCGCGCGCACGTCCTTGCCGTCGAAGGCGCCGTAGAGCCGCGCGAACGCCCAGGGCTCCAGCGTCCGGGCGATCCGCCGCACGGTCGCGGCGGGGAGCGGCATCATGTTGGGATAGCTCCACAGGAAGGACACGCGCCGCGTGTCGGCCGCGACCTGGACGATGTCGCCCGACAGGAGCACGCCCGCGCCCCCGGCTCCCGCGGCCCAGTGCAGCACCGTGCCGCCGGGAAAGTGCCCGCCGAGCCGGATGACCGTCGCGCCCGGGAGGATTTCCGCCGTCTCGTCCTCGAACAGGCGGATTGCCGGATCGGGCCGCACGATCCAGGCCCGATCGGCGGCGTGGAGGTGGATCGGCGCCCCGAAGGTCCGGGCCCAGTCCCCCATCCGCGTGTAGTAGTGGGGGTGCGAGATCGCGATGGCCGCGAGGCCGCCGAGGCCCCGGATGATCGCCTCGGTCGCGTCGTCGAGCAGCGCCAGGCAGTCCCAGAGCACGTTGCCCGACGGCGTCCGGACCAGGAAGGCCCGCTGGTCGATCGCGAAGGCGGGGCGCGTGCGCAGGCTCAGGAGGCCGGGCTCGTGCTGGCGCCAGGCGTTGGCGTGGCCGGCCGCGAGCCTCTCGGGCACGGTCCACGACTGACCGGAGGCGGGCACGAACTGGCGCTCGTCGGAGCAGAGCAGGCAGGCGTCCGGCGGCGTCGCCGCCTCCGGAAAGGCGGTGCCGCACGCCGTGCAGATGAAGCTCGCCATCGCGGCGCCTCCCGGTCGGGTCCCGGCCCGGGTCGGCCGGGGCGTGGCGCGCCGCGCCGCCCGGAGGCGGCTATCCGCGCGCCCCGGCGACATGGGGCGGCGGACGGCGTCGACCATCCCGCGGCGGCGTCCCGCCCCGCCGCCGCGAGCCATCTTCGCCTCGACGGCCCGCCGCCGCGCGGGCGCGCGGAGGGCGGCGCGCGGAGGGCGGCGCGGGGAGGGCGGCGCGGGGAGGGAGCGGTCCCGCGCCTCAGCGGATCCGGACCAGGCCGGCCCTGCCCGCCTCGCGCGAGGTCCGCAGGAGACCGATATCGGCGAGCTCGCGGTCGTCCAGGCGCCGGAGCTCGTGCGACGCTCGCCGTGACCGCATGTACCTGGCGAGGCGGTCGAGAAGAAGGGAGATGAGCATCGCTGTCTCTTCGTGGTCGTGCGGGATCAGGGGGATCCGGCGGTGTGCTCAACCTGAGCGAGCCATGTCTCAGGTCGATTACGGAGGCGCGGGATTGTGGTTTCAACTGTGACGAGGCGGCCGGGCGGGGCGGCGATCAGGCCGCACCGGCGGGCTCCGCGACCGTGCGCGATCGGTCGAGCGCGGGGAGCAGCACCACGCTCTCCTGCTCGTTCGGGTCCGTGCGGGCGATCACGGCGATCACCTCGGCGTCGTCGCGCATGTTGTAGGGCCGGTGCGGCACGCCCGCCGCGATGTAGACGAAGTCGCCGGCGCGCGCCGTCTGGTGGAAGGCGAGGTCGTCGCCGTACCAGGTTCCGGCCTCGCCGCTCAGGATGTAGATCGCCGTCTCGTGCCCCTCGTGCTTGTGGGCCCGGCCGACCTCCCCGGGCGGGATGCGGAGCAACTGCATGTGCAGCGCCTTCGAACCGACGGCCTCGGCCGAGATGGCGGGCGAGTAGAGGTGACCCTGCTTGCCCCGGAAGGTGGGGCCGGGCCGGACGACGCGCAGGCCGTCCCCGCTCGAGCGCGACATGGGCAACTCCTTGCTGGATGGAGGCGCTTCCCACCCGGGCTCATCGGCCCCGGCAGCGCCGTCGCGGTGGGTGACCGGCATCGGGCGATCGTCGCTCCGACGCACGCGACCCCTGTCTACGCTGCCGCGATGACCGGGCGATGCTGCCGCGCAGCCACTCTGTTACCGTTGTCACGATGTCATCGTGCTGCTGAAACCAACAGAGTGGTGGTCTCCCGGCGGCTCACCGCCCGCCTGCACCCGTCATGTGTGCTGGCGCACAGCACAGCCCCGCCGCACGACCGGACTTCGCGTTGCGCGCACTAGTCTTATCTTTTGATGAGGTGCCGGATCGCGATTGATCGACAAGGGAGCAGGCTCCGCACCGTCCCGGTTCCGCGCGGCGGATGCGGGCCGGCGGATGGTCCGACGCTGCGGCGCGGGCGGTTCGGAGCCCGGGCCGCGGGCCGGTCGGGCCGGCCGGGATCCCGCAATCGTGTGGCGCCTGCCGTGATCGGTGACGGCTCGGCTTGGAGCAGGACGGACTTGTCCGAACGAAGACGGGCGAAGCATTCCGTGTTGCGCGGTGATGTATTGGACTCAGCAACTCTCAAGTCTTCCGGGCCGGCCGCGCGCGATCTCCGGATCGTGATGGCCGGGCGGTTGCCGTCCGCCGGCGGAATGGCCACGTCGGGCCGCGTTCAAGGCCGGCTGCCGGCGCGCGTCCCGGCACGACCGCGCCGTGCGGGGGGAGCCGTCCGGATCGTCATGCGCCACACCACGAACCGAGGCATGCCGGATGAATGAACCGCTAGTGCAAGAGCAGGGTCACCGCACGTCCGCGCAGCCGATCCGCGTCCTCGTGGTCGATGACGATCCGGCGATGCAGCACCTGCTGGCGAGCTACCTGGGAGAGCACGACATCGAGGTGACGACGGCGTCGGGGCGCCAGGAGATGGCGTCGCGCCTGCGCGCCGGCGAGCCGAGCCTCGTGATCCTCGACCTGCGGCTCGGGCACGACGACGGCCTCGCGCTCCTGCGGGAGATCCGCGCGCGCTCGGAGCTGCCGGTGATCATCACCACGGGCCACCGCCGCGACGAGATCGACCGCGTGATCGGGCTCGAGCTCGGCGCCGACGACTACCTGACGAAGCCCTTCAGCCCCCGGGAGCTGCTCGCGCGCATCCGCACCGTCCTGCGCCGCCAGGAGGCCTGGCGCGCGCCCCAGCGCGACGGGGCCTACGCGAAGTACCGGTTCGACGGCTGGCAGCTCGACACCCGCACCCGCCGGCTCACCAGCCCGGCGGGCGAGCCGGTGATGCTCACCAAGGGCGAGTACGCGCTCCTCCTCGCCTTCGTGTCGGCGGCGCAGCGCCCGCTGAGCCGCGAGCACCTGCTGCAGGCGACCCGCGTCCACGAGGACGTCTTCGACCGCAGCATCGACGTCCAGATCCTCCGGCTGCGGCGCAAGCTGGAGGCGGACCCGAGCACGCCGCGCATCATCCTGACCGAGCGCGGCGTCGGCTACGTGTTCGCCCTGCCCGTGGAGGTGAGCTGAGTGGAGGCCCGAGCGATGCGCCGCGGGCGCGCCCCCGGCCGGCGCGACGCACCCGCCCCGGATGTCAGCCGCAACACGGGCGCCGCGTCCCGACATCACGCGGTAGCGCGCCGCCGCCACCCTCCTGCCCTCACCCGCGCAGGAGGTCAGGCATGGCGCAGCGTCCGGACCCGAGCCGGGCGGCGTGCGGAGGCGGGGGCCGGCCCTCTGCCGGCGCCCCGGCCCACGACGCCGCCGCCCCCCGGGGCGCGGGGCGGTGGCGGCACCGGGCGGCGCGCTGCGGCCGCGCCCTC
>NZ_KZ984637.1 GCF_003574465.1 Methylobacterium crusticola | reverse complement strand
GGGCCTCGCGCTCGGGCTCGGGCTCGGGCTCGCCGCGGGCGGCGCCCGCGCGGCCGAGCCGGTCCAGGCCGGCGGCCTCGCGGTCAGCGTGGCGCGGGCCAAGAAGCGCTGCTTTGCCGACCGCATCGACGTCACGGGGGTGCTGGTGCCCCGCCAGGAGGTGCAGGTGAGGGCCGAGCGCGACGGCCTGCGCGTGGTCCAGGTCCTCGCCAAGCCCCTCGACGAGGTCAAGCCCAACCAGGTCCTGGCCCAGCTCGCCCTCGACGACGGCCTGCCGCCCGCGGCCCTCCTGCCCCTCCGGGCGCCCGTGGCCGGCGTGGTCGGGCGCAGCACCGCGGTCGTCGGCGGGCCCGCCCCGGCCCGGACGGCGGAGCCGCTGTTCCAGATCATGGCCCAGGGCGAGATCGAGCTGTCGGCCGAGGCGCCGCCCGCCAAGCTCGCCCGGATCGCCCCGGGCCAGGCCGTGGCCGTGAAGCCGCTGGGGCTCGGCCCCCTCTCCGGCAAGGTCCGCCTGGTCTCCTCCATCGCGGACCCGGCGACGCAGCTCGGCCAGGTGCGGATCCTGCTCGCGGCCCCCGGCGAGGCGCGCCTCGGCATGTTCTCCCGCGGCACCATCTCGGTCGGCGAGAGCTGCGGCATCGCGGCGCCGTTCTCCGCCCTGGTGAACGGCGCCGACGGGCCGACGGCCTACGTCGTCACCGGCAACCACATCGAGGCGCGCCCCGTCACGGTCGGGCTGTTCTCGGAGGAGGAGGTCGAGATCCGCTCGGGCCTCGCCGAGGCCGACCTCGTGGTGGTGCGGGCCGCCCCCTTCCTGCGAGAGGGCGATCTGGTGCGGCCGGTGCCGCCCGGTTGAGCCAGCGGGCCGCGCGCGCGCCGCGGGCGGGGCCCGGTGAGCCGTGCCCCTTCCGCAGCGCGAGCGCGGCCCGCGGACCGGACAGCCGGCACGGTCGACTTGTCTGGACCTCGGCCGCAATCAGTATCGCGGGGCATCGATCCCCGGATGAACCGCGTCCCAGCGTCGCGCCGGGCTGGATGATGGTATTCCACTGGGTCAGGCTCGCGCGCATCCCTTCGGATCCGACCCCCGTCGACTGTCAGGACCCGGCGCGGGCGTAAGCTTTTGTTTGGAGTTCCCTGTGTATCCCGGCGTTCGGGTGGGGTCTCGTGATCCGCCGGGAGAAGCGCGATGCCGGAGAGGGCGCTCGTCCTCGTGACCGATCGACCGGACCGCAGCGCCGCCGTCGGCGCGGCCCTGCGGGCCGTCGGCTCCTGCGAGGTCGTCGGCACCGACGAGGCCTGGACCGCCCGCGGCTCCCTCGCCGGCGTCGTGTCGGACCTCACCCTGTCGCGTCCCGAGGCGGTGCAATGCCTGCGCGCCCTCGAGACCCGGTTCAAGGGCCGCAACCTCCCGGTCGTCTGCCTCCTGCGCAACGCCACCCCGGATTCCCTGCGGCACGCCAAGACGCTCGGGGCCACGGTCTGCCTGCCGGCCTACGCGCCGCCCGAGGCGGTGGCGGCCGCCCTCGCCAACCAGATCGACCTCGCCCCCTCCTCGCCCGCCCGCGTGGTGAGCCAGGGCGTGGCGCGGGCCGGCGAGGTCCTCACGAGCCTAATGGCGGAGGCGCGCTCCGGCCAGCCGGTCCGGATGGGCACCGTCGAGGCCGGCCTCGCGCCGATCCTCGCGGCCGTGCAGGACGGCGGCCTCGCGCGCTGGCTCGACACGGTGTGGACCCACGACGACGCCACCTACCAGCACTGCCTGCTGGTGGCGGGGCTGGCGGCGCAGTTCGCCCTGCACCTCGGCTTCAAGCAGGGGGACCAGCAGCGCTTCGTGCGCGCGGCGCTGGTCCACGACGTCGGCAAGGCCCGGATCCCCCTCGCCATCCTGAACAAGCCCGGGCGGCTCGATCCCGACGAGCTCACGGTCATGCGCACCCACGCGGCCCTCGGCTACGACATCCTGCGGGAGGGCGGCGAATGCGACGCCCTGACCCTCACGGCGGTGCGCCACCACCACGAGATGCTGGACGGCTCGGGCTACCCCGACGGCCTCAGCGGCGACGCCATCAGCGACGTGGTGCGCCTCCTCACCATCTGCGACATCTACGCCGCCCTGACCGAGCGCCGCCCCTACAAGGCCCCGATGGCGATGCCGGACGCGATGGCGATCCTGGCCGCCATGGAGGGCAAGCTGGAGGCGCGCCTGGTGCAGTCGTTCGGCGAGGCCGTGGCGGCGGCGCGCTGAGGCGGAGCCCGGCCCGGTGACGCCCCGGACGGTCCGGGGGCCGCACGCCCGGACCCCCCGGGTCCCGCCGCCCGTCCGCTCCCGCGAGCCCCGCGCAGGCCCGGGATGACGCCCGCGTAGGTGCGGCCGCGGCCCCGATGCGCTAGGGCGTCGCGGGTGCGCCGGCGGCCGGCGCCAGGATGGGCGCCGGCGGTCGGCGCGGGTTTGGGCGCCGGCGGCCGGCGCGCGGGAGCACGACGCGGATGACGGGAGCGGCCGAGCCGGTGCCGGAGCGGGCGGAGGCGACCGACGGTCTGCCCGCGGGGGAGCGGCCCTGGGCCATGCTGGCGATCGGGATCGCCATGAGCATGGCGGTGCTCGACGGCGCCATCGTCAACGTCGCCCTGCCGGTGATGGCCCGGGACCTGCAGGTCACCCCGGGCGCGGCGATCTTCGTCACCAACGGCTACCAGCTCGCCGTGACGGCGGCGCTGCTGCCGCTCTCGTCGCTCGGCGACATCCTGGGCTACAAGCGGGTCTACTGCACCGGGCTCGCCCTGTTCGCCGCCGCCTCGCTCGCCTGCGCGCTCGCGGGCTCGCTGCCCGTCCTGGTGGCGGCCCGGATCGTCCAGGGGCTCGGCGCGGCCGGGATCATGAGCGTCAACATCGCGCTCGTGCGCTTCATCTACCCGCACCGGATGATCGGCCGGGGCGTCGGCACCACGGCGCTGATCGTGGCGGTCGCCTCGGCGGCGGGCCCGAGCGTCGCGGCGGCGGTGCTGTCGGTGGCGACCTGGCCCTGGCTGTTCCTCGTGAACGTGCCGCTCGGCCTCGCGGCCCTCCTGGTGGCGGGCCGGACGCTGCCGGCCACGCCCCGCAGCGGCGCCCGCTTCGACTCCTTGAGCGCGCTCCTCAACGCCCTGTTCTTCGGCCTCCTGATCACCGGCGTCGACGGCCTGGGCGACCCGGGCCGGGGCGGCATCGCCCTGGCGACGCTCGCCGGCGCCGCGCTCGTCGGGACGGCCTTCCTCTGGATGCAGGTCCGCCTGCCGGCGCCGCTCCTGCCGATCGACCTCCTGCGCATCCCGGTCTTCGCGCTCTCGATGGCGAGCTCGGTCTGCTCCTTCGCGGCCCAGATGATGGCCTACGTGGCGCTGCCGTTCTACTTCCAGGACGTGCTGCACCTGTCGAGCACCGAGACCGGGGTGCTGATGACCCCCTGGCCGATCGCCATCGCGGTGATCGCCCCCGTCTCCGGCCGGCTCGCCGACCGCCACGCGCCGGGGCTCCTCGGCGGGATCGGCCTCGCGGCGCTGGCCTGCGGCCTCGCCCTGATGGCGCGCCTGCCGACGGACGCCTCCACGGCCGCGATCGTCGGCTGCCTGACGCTCTGCGGCCTCGGCTTCGGCCTGTTCCAGTCGCCCAACAACAAGGTGATCATCACGAGCGCGCCGCGGGAGCGCAGCGGGGGCGCGAGCGGGATGCAGTCGACGGCCCGCCTGCTCGGGCAATCCCTCGGGGCCGCGGTCGTGGCGGTGATCTTCGGCATCCTCCACACCGCCGGCACCGCGACGGTGCTGTGGCTGGCGAGCGCCCTCGCGCTCGCGGGCGCTGTGACGAGCAGCCTGCGCATCCGGCGCTGAGGGGCCGCCCGGGGGCCGCTCCGGCCGGAGCGGCGCCCCCCGGCGGCGAGCCCCAACGCGCGAGGGCAGCCCCGCCGGATCCGAACGGAGGCTGCCCTACCGGCCCGATGCGCCGGACCACGCGGCGGCGCACCGCATCCTCTCGGCCGGTGCTCGCGCGGCTCTCACTTCAGGTGCTGGGCCAGGTACTTGTTCATCTCGAACATGGTCGCCTTGTCCTTGCCGAACACCTTCTTGAGCTTGTCGTCGGCCAGGATCTCGCGCTTGTTCTCGGGGTTCTGGAGCGAGTGCTTGCGGATGTAGTCCCACACCTTGCTCACCACCTCGCCGCGCGGGATCGGCTTGTCGCCCACGATGGCGCCGAGCTCCGGCGTCGGCTGCAGGGGCTTCTGGAGCGCGTTCGGCTTGTCGCCGGTCTTGGGGGCGGCCACCTTCTTGCCCTTGCCCGCCTCCTTCGCGGGCGCCTTGGCGGCGGCCTCCGGCTCGGCCTTGGTATCAGCCTTCTTCGTCGTCTTGGTCGCCATCGGTTTCCTCCGGTCTCGCAACCTGTCCCCCACAGCCGGACAACCGACCTGCCTGGGCACATAGCGTCAACAACTAAGCCGTGCGCGGCGCGTTCCAAGAGGAAATCAACCGACGCGGCCGCTTCATCCACACGTGTTGCGGTCTTGAGGAATACTCAGGTCCGCCGTCCCCGTCACGCACTGCGTCACGCCCCCGTCCAGGTCGCCCGGCCCTCGAGCGGGTAGGCCGGGTCGGAGTAGCCCGGCGTCGAGGGATGCCCGCCCGGCACGAGGCTGTCCACCAGGGCCTCGTCCTCGGCCGTGAAGCGGTAGGCCAGGGCCTCCGCGTAGGCCTGCCACTGCGCGAAGGTGCGCGGGCCGGCGATCACCGCCGTCACCGCGCGGTTGTTCAGCACCCAGGCGAGGGCGAAGTCCACCGCCGAGGCGCCCCTTGCCTCGGCGTGGGCCCTGATCGTCCCGGCGATGGCGAGGCTCTCGGGGCGCCACTCGGTCTGCATCATCCGGGTGTCGCCCCGGCCCGCGCGGGTGTCCTCGGGCGGCGCCTCGCCGGGGCGGTACTTCGCGGTCAGCACCCCGCGGGCGAGGGGCGAGTAGGGCACCACCCCGAGGCCGTAATGGGCGCAGGCGGGCAGGTGCTCGACCTCCGGCATCCGGTTGAGGGCGTTGTAGTAGGGCTGGCTCGCCGCCGGCCGGTCGAGGCCGTGCTCGTCGCAGAGCCGGCAGATCTCGGCAACCCGCCAGGCGCGGTGGTTGGAGACCCCGAAGTAGCGCACCTTGCCGGCCCGGATCAGGTCGCCCATCGCCCGCACGGTCTCGGCGAGCGGCGTCGCGTGGTCCTCCTTGTGCAGGTAGTAGAGGTCGATGCGGTCGGTGCCGAGCCGCCGCAGGCTCGCCTCGCAGGCCGCCACCACGTGGGCCCGCGACAGGCCCCGGTCGTTCGGCCCCGGCCCGGTCGCGTTCGCCACCTTGGTGGCGAGCACCCAGGCGTCGCGCTCGCCCGCGATGGCGCGCCCCACCACCTCCTCCGAGCGGCCCTCCGTGTAGGCGTCCGCCGTGTCGATGAAGTTGACCCCGCGGGCCCGGGCGTCGGCGCAGATGCGGGCGGCCTCCGCCTCCTCGGTGGGGCCACCGAACATCATGGTGCCGAGGCAGAGCGGGGAGACCCTGAGGCCGGACCGGCCGAGCGTGCGGTACTCCATGGGGGCGCCTCCTCGATGATGGCGGTTGCGTGACCGTGGCGCGCACGCACGGGTGAGCGCAATCCCGTTGTGGATGCCGGGGTTTTCCTCTCCTTCACCACGCTCGGCAAGCCCCCGTTAAGCACGGGGCCGCGAAGCTCGGTCCCATGATCATCGCGCTCATCACCCTCGCCTTCTGCGCCGCCGGCGCCCTCGTCCTCGGCCTCGGGGCCGTGGTCGCCTCCGAAACCGACCGGGACCACCCCCACGGGGCCGGTCTCCTGTAGCCTCCGGGCGCCCGCGGCGGCGTCCCGTCGCGGGCGCCCGGATGCTCCCGGCTCGCCTGCGCGGCGCCATGCCCCGGGGCCCGCTGCCGCGGCTCCTGCTCGCCTACGCGACGCTCTACGCCGGGTACGGCACCGTGAGCCCCTTCCTGCCGGCGTTCCTGGCCGAGCGGGGGCTCGATCCCGCCGGGGTCGGCCTCGTGCTCGCCGCCGGGACCGGGATGCGCCTCGCGGCCGGCCCGCTGGCCGGGCGCCTCGCCGACCGCCTCGGCGCCATCCGGGCCGTCCTCGGCCTCGCGGCCCTGCTCTCGGCGGGAGGCACGCTGGCCTACCTCGCCGGGCACGGCCTCGGGGCCCTGCTCGTCCTCGGCGCCCTCCAGGCGGCGGCGACCGCCCCGCTCGCGCCCCTGGCGGACGCCCTCGCCCTGCCGGCGGCGGCGGCCGGCCGGTTCTCGTACGGGACGATCCGGGGCGCGGGCTCGGCCGCGTTCATCGCCGGCAGCCTGGCAGCCGGGCAGATCGTGACCCGGGCCGGCCTCGCGGCGACGCTGGCGGCCGGGGCGGGCTGCTTCGCCCTGATGGCCGCCGCCGTGGCCCGGCTGCCGGCGCCGCCGGCGCCGGCGCCCGAGGCGCGCCCGGGTGCCCGCGCCCTGCTGGCCTCGCGCCCCTTCCGCCGCCTCGTCCTCGTCGCCGGCCTCGTGATCGGCAGCCACGCCGTGCACGACGCCTTCGCGGTGATCCGTTGGCGGGCGGCCGGCCTCTCGCCCGGCACCGCGAGCCTGCTCTGGGCCGAGGCGGTGGCGGCCGAGGTGGCGGTGTTCTGCGGCATCGGGCCGGCCCTCCTCGGGCGGCTCGGCCCGGCCGGGGCCATCGCGCTCGCGGCCGGGGCCGGGGTCCTGCGCTGGTCGGTGGCCGCCGTGACGGCGGCGCTGCCGGCGCTCGCCGCGACCCAGGCGCTGCACGGCCTGACCTTCGCGCTCCTGCACCTCGCCGCGATGCGGGTGCTCGCCGGGACGGTGCCGCCCGCCCTCGCGGCCACGGCCCAGACGCTCTACGGCACCCTCGGCCTCGGCCTGGCCTCGGTCCTCGCCACGCTAGCGGCCGGCCCGCTCTACGCCGCATTCGGCCCGGGCGCCTTCTGGGCCATGGCGGCGCTCGCGGCCGCGGCGCTTCCCCTCGCCCGCGGACTGCCCGGCACCTCGGTGCAACCGGACCAGACGGCCTAGTGCGTTCGGCCCATTGTGATGGTGCACGAGGACGTGTCTAAGCGCGCGGAACATCGGAAGCCGCGTCATGTCCCCCCTGCCACAGACCGTCGATCCGGCCCCGGAGGCGCCGAGCCTGCCGGCCGGCATCCAGGCCCATCTCGGGTCGCAGCTGCGCAACGCCTACGAATCCGCCGGGGCCGCGCCGCTCTCGACCCGCCTCCAGGGCCTCCTGGAGCGCCTGTCGGCGGCGCTGGCGGGCCTCGACCAGACGCTGACGGAGGAGTTCCGCCGCGGCCTCCTCGACGAGGTGCCGCGGCTGCGCCGCCGCGCCCTGACGCTCACGAACGACCGCACCCGCGCCGACGACCTGGTGCAGGAGACCCTGCTCAAGGCCTGGGCGAGCCGCGGCCGGTTCGAGCCGGGCACGAACCTCGCGGCCTGGCTCTACACCATCCTGCGCAACAGCTTCTATTCCGAGCACCAGAAGCGGGTGCGGGAGGTGGCGGACCCGGACGGGGCCTACGCGGCCGGCCTCGTCTCCCTGCCGGCGCAGCAGGATTGCCTGGAGGTGCAGGACGTGCAGGCCGCCCTCGACAGGCTGGTGCCGGACCAGCGCGAGGCCCTGCTGCTCTCCGCCGTCCACGACCTCTCCTACGAGGACATCGCCGTCGCCATGGAGTGCCGCATCGGCACCGTGAAGAGCCGCATCAACCGGGCGCGGGCGCGGCTCGCGGAGCTCCTGGGATAGGGCCGCGGGCGCCCTCCCCCGCGGAGGCCGGGCCGCCGCGTTGCCGCCGCCGCGTCCAGGCCATACACCCGCCCCGATGATCCTGCCGACGGACCCCTCCCAGGTCGACTCGACCGCCCACATCATCCAGGTGGCGCTGACGCCGGTCTTCCTGCTGTCCGGCATCGCGACGCTGCTCAACGTCTTCTCGACCCGCCACGCCCGGGTCGCCGACCAGGTCGACAAGCTGGCCGAGCGCATCACCGAGCGGCCCGGCGACCAGGCGCGCCTCGTGAACCTGCGCCGGCGCAGCCTTGCCCTCGACGTCGCCGTGGTGATCGCGGCGCTGGGCGGGGTGGCGATCTGCGGGGCGGTGCTGACGCTGTTCGTCGGCACGCTGCGGGACGCCGCGGTGGCGACCGTGCTGTTCGGCCTGTTCGGCGCCGCCATCCTGTGCACGCTGGCCTCCCTCATGGCCTTCGCGGTCGAGATGATGCTGGCGAGCCGCACGGTGCGCACCGAGGTGGCGCAGCAGCAGGAGGAGGCGGAGGAGCGCTGAGCCCGGGAGCCCCGCCGTCCCGGAGGAGCGCAGGCCCGCCCCGGCCTCCGCCCCGCGGCGGAACCGCCGCCGCGCCGGCCGGTTCCCCGGGGAGATCCCCTCCCCGCACGCGGAGCCCGCCATGCCGACCGAACTGCCGAACGAGCGCGCCCTGCGCGAGCCCGGCTCGATGGAGCTCGACCCGACCGGCGACGGCCTCGCCGTCGACGAGACCCGGCGGCTGATCGCCTCGAACAAGGTCGAGGGGACGGCCGTCTACGACCGCAGGGGCGAGCACCTCGGCAGCGTCTACAACTTCATGGTCGACAAGGTCTCGGGCCAGGTCGCCTACGCGGTCCTGTCCTTCGGGGGATTCCTGGGCTTCGGCGAGAGCCACCATCCGGTGCCTTGGAAGGCCCTGACCTACGACGTGCGGCTCGGCGGCTACGTCGTCGACATCGACCCCGGCACCCTGGCGGAGGCGCCCCGGCACGGGCCCGGCGAGGACCCGTTCGAGGACCCGGCCTACGGCGGCCGGCTCGACGACTATTACGGCGGCCGGGCGCCGGCGGCCTGACCCGCCGTGACCCAGGCGCCCGACGGCGAGGTCGCCCGCGGGGCCGGGTTCGGCATCGCGCCGGGCACGGCCAAGGGGCCGGGCGTGCTGGTGGGGATGCCCTTCGACCGCGCCCTGCTGGCGCGCTTCAAGGAGACGTTCCCGACGGCGCGGTGGCGGCGGGCCCTGCGGCGGTGGTTCGTGCCCGGCACAACCGCCGAGCGGCGGGTCGACGCCTGGATCGCCCGGGAGCTCGCGGCGCTCGACGCCTTCGGGGACGACAAGGGCCGCGACGCCTACGCGTTCGAGCCCCTGCGCAGCCCCTACCTGGAGACGCCCCACGACGCCCTGGTGGTGCGCACCCCCTACGCGCGGGCCGTCGTCGACACCCTGCGCACCATCCCGTTCGCCCACTGGGAGCCCGCCCTGCGGGCCTGGCGGGTGCCCTGGCGCTCCTACGAGGCCCTGCGGGCGGTCTGGCCGGCCATCGCCGAGGCGGCCGCCGCGAACGAGCCCGAGGCCCGGCGGGCGCGCCGCGAGGCCGCCCGGGACCCGGCCGCGGAGGCCGAGCGCCGGCGCCGGCGCCACCCCGTGCCCCGGGGAGACCCGCCGCCCCTCGGCGTGCCGGTCGAGACCGCCGCCTACGGCGTCGTCACCTTCGAGGCGCTCGACGCCGACCCCCTCGATCCCGCCGAGGCGGCCTTGCCGGTGAGGTTCTTGGCGCGCAGGTCGACCAGCATCAGGTGNGGTCTGGGGCTGGTGGCGGATGCCGACCCTCGCCGAACTCGCCGGCCTCACGCCGGCCGCCGCACCCGACCGGCCGGGCCGCGGCTGGTGGCCGGCCACCCGGGCGGGCATCGAGGAGCGCCGGCGGCGCCTGCGCGAGAGCGCGCGGGCCCGCGAGACCCGGGCCCGCGGGCCGGGCGTCGCGAGGAGCCCCGCGGCGGTCCCGGGCGGAGGGACGGGAGCCTGAGCCCGGGCGGCCCCCCGGGCGTTTCCTGCCGTCAGAAGCGGCCGCCGACCCCGACGGACCCGCCCGATCCCATGGTGGGCGACAGGCTGCCGCCGCTCGCGCTGCCGCCCTCGGTCGCCCCCTCGAGGTCCTCGCGCCGGATCCGCCGCGTCCCGGCGGCCGGGGAGCCGTCGCCGGCGCGGGCCGTGGTCGGGACGTTGAGGCGCCGGGTCGGCTCCGACGGCATCACCCGCTCCGGATCGACCTGCGAGGGCGTGGCGCTCCGCCCGGGCGTGCGCACGTCGCTGCGCAGCGAGGGCGGCGGCCCGACGTCGCTTGCCGGGAGCACGCCGCCGGTCTGGCCGAGGGGATTGACGCATCCGCCCACGAGCGCGGTCGCGACGGCGACGAGGCAGGTTCTGTAGAGGACGGACATCGGCACTTCCCAAACACCCTCGCGCCCGGCCCGCCCGCGGGGGCGGATCCTGACGCGCGGGGCCCCCTCTAGCGGCCGAGTGTGGCAAAGACCAGACGCGCAAGCCCGCCCGCGGCGGAACCGCGGTGCTTTGCGGCCGGTTCGTGTTCGGCTGCAACAGGAGCGCCGCCGGGCCGCTCCCCGGGTCGCCCGGCCGGTCCGACGACTCCTACCCGGCCGGGCGACGCCCGCCCGGCCGGGCGACACCCGCCCGGACACCCTCACCCAGATGGTCCCGCCATGATCCGCGCCGTGATCTTCGACATCGACGGGACGCTGCTCGACAGCGTCGACCTGCACGCGCAGGCCTGGGCCCGGGCCTTCGAGGCCTTCGGGGTCGCAGTCGCGCCGGCCGACATCCGCACCCAGATCGGCAAGGGCGGCGACCAGCTGATGCCAATCTTCCTGCCGCCCGAGCGGCTCGCGCGGGAGGGCGGGGCGATCGAGGCCTTCCGGGCCGACCTGTTCAAGCGCGAGTACCTGCCGCGGGTCCGGCCCTTCCCGCGCGTGCGGGACCTGTTCGCGCGCCTGAGGGCCGAGGGCCACGTCCTGGCGCTCGCCTCCTCGGGCAAGGCCGACGAGGTCGCGCGCTACCAGGAGATCGCCGGCATCGCGGACCTCGTCGACGTGACGACGAACGCGGACGACGCCGAGCGCTCGAAGCCGCATCCGGACATCTTCCAGGCCGCCCTCGCGGCCCTCGGCTCGCCGGCGCGGGGCGAGGCGGTCGTCGTCGGCGACTCGCCCTACGATGCCGAGGCCGCGTCCGGGGCCGGCCTCCCGGCCATCGGGGTGCTGTGCGGCGGCTTCCCGGAGGCCGCGCTCGGGGAGGCGGGCTGCCTGGCGATCTACCGCGATCCCGCCGACCTGCTCGACGGCTACGACCGCTCGCCGCTCCGCCTGGGGCTGCCGCGGGGCCGCTGAGGCGGCCGGTCCCGCCTCCCGGGCGCCGGGTCACGGCTTGCCGACGGGCCGCACGGCGTGCAAAGCCTTGCGACGGCTTCGTTGAGGGAGGATCCCGCTCCGTGACCGGCACGCGCCGCCGCCCCGCCGCCCTGTTCCTGGCCGTCTCGGCGGCCTGCGCCTGCGCACCAGGCGCCTCGGCCCAGCAGGCGGCGACCGCCGCCACGGCGCCCGCCGCCAGCGCGCCGGACTTCGCCCGCCTGGAGGCGGCCCAGAACGCCGCCAACGACAAGGCCGGCCCGCGCAGCGTGCCGGGGCGGCGCATCCCGGTGCCCGGGACCGTGAGCCCCGAGTTCCAGGCGACGATCGCGGCCCCCTACCGGGTGCCGGCCTGGAACGCGAACCCGGGCAGCGCCGGGGAGTGGAAGGCCCTGGTGGCGAAGCTCGCGGCCCAGACCGCCGCGCCGCTGCCGGCCCTGCGCGAGCGGCTCGGCGTGGTCTCGACCCCGGAGGTGATCGGCGGCGTCAGGGCCTGGATCGTCGCACCCCGGCAGGTGCCCGAGCGCAACCGCCACAGGCTCCTGGTCCACATCCACGGCGGCGGCTACGTCTACAATCCCGGCGAGGCCGGCACGCTCGAGGCCGTGCTCATGGCGGCCATCGGCGGCTTCACGGTGATCTCCTTCGACTACCGCATGCCGCCGGACGCGCCCTTCCCGGCCGCCATGGACGACGCCATGGCGGTGTGGCGGGCGGCGCTCGGCCTCCAGCGTCCCGAGAACATGGCGGTGTTCGGCACCTCCACGGGCGGCGGCATGACCCTGGCGCTGATGCTCCGGGCCAAGCAGGAGGGCGTGCCGCTCCCGGCCGCCATCGCGCCCGGCACGCCGTGGTCGGACCTGACCGAGACCGGCGACAGCTACAAGGCCAACGAGTGGCTCGACAACGTGCTGGTCTCCTACGACGGCTACCTCACCCACGCGGCGCAGCTCTACGCCGCGGGCCACGACCTGAAGGACCCCCAGCTCTCGCCGATCTACGGCGACCTGCGCGGCCTGCCGCCCACCATCCTGACCACCGGCACCCGCGACCTCTTCCTCTCGAACACCGTGCGCACCCACCGCAAGCTGCGCCAGGCCGGCGTCGAGGCCTCCCTGCAGGTCTTCGAGGGCATGAGCCACGCCCAGTACCTGTTCAACCCCGACGCCCCCGAGACCCGCGAGGCCTTCCAGGAGATCGCGGCCTTCCTCGACAGGCACCTGGGCACCGAGGCCCCGCCACCGTGAGAGCCGGGCGGGACGCGGGTCCGCGAAGGGCGGCCCGGCCCGTGCGCCGCGATCGACCGCTCCGCGCGGGGACCGGCGGGCCCGATCGGCCGCGCCACGCCCGCGGGTGCGATGCCCGGGCTCAGGGCCACTTCTTGCCGAGATGAGCCGCGACTTTCGCGGTCGAGACGCCGACGATCTTCACCGCGTCCCGAAGCGCTTTCTCCGTCACCTTGAACCGCTTCGTCCAGTAATCGACCTCCCATTTCTCATTCACGTTGATCTTGGTCGGATCTTGCGGAGCGCGGATGTCGAGATCATCAGCCATGATTATTCTCCTGTGGGGAGGGCTGAGGTGGGTCGTGCGCTGCGCGATTCAACCGAACGAAAATGGAATTCTATTTTCCGGCGAGACCTCGCGGGCGCGCGAAAGTGGCCGCGGCCAGCCCGCGTTGCATCCGCCCGGTATGCGGGGCGGGACGCGCACACGAAGAAGTCCTTTATTTTAACCATGAGCACGAAAAATCCTTGCATCCACCGGCACTTGCCCGAGCGTATCCGGTGAGTGCCCCCACGTAGTCTTCCCCGGCTTGAGCCGGACCCGTGCCCAGGACAGGATGCGGGACCGATTTCCGCACCGTGACCCCGACCATGACCTCGACCCTCGCGCCGCGCGTCGGCCCATCGGGTCCGCCCGGCTCCGACCGGGCGGGTCCCGCACCCGGGACCGGGGCGCTCCGGATCCCCGGGCTCGACGGCCTGCGGGCCTTCAGCATCCTCGTCGTCATGGCGTCGCATTCGGGGCTCCACGCCCTCGTGCCGGGCGTGTTCGGGGTCACGGTCTTCTTCTTCATCAGCGGCTTCCTGATCACCGCCCTCCTGCTCGACGAGCGCGAGCGCACGGGCGGGATCGCGGTCGGGCCGTTCTACGCGCGCCGGCTGCTGCGGCTCTACCCGCCGCTCGTCGCGCTCGTCGCCATCACCGGGGCGGTCTACGTCGCGCAGGGGCACCGGCTCGATCCCCTGGGGGTGCTGGGGGCGCTCGCCTACCTGGCGAACTACCTGGCGGTGTTCCAGAAACCCATGATGGCGGGCCTCGGCGGGCAATTGTGGTCGCTCGCCGTCGAGGAGCACTTCTACCTCGTCTACCCGTTCCTCCTCGCGGCCCTGCTGGCCCGCCGCGGCGCCGCGATCCCGGTGCTGCTGACCCTCTGCGCCCTCTCCCTGGCGGTGCGCTGCGCCGTGACGCTCACGCATCCGGAGATCGCGACCGCCTATACCGGCATGGCGACCGAGTGCCGGATCGACGCCATCCTGTTCGGCGCCGTCGCGGCGCTGGCCTGGCGCAGCCCCGGGGGCGCGGCCTTCGCGGCGGCGGCGACCCGGCCGGTGCCGGTGGCGGCCGCCGCGGCCGCCATCCTGGCGAGCCTCCTCGTGCGCGACGAGGCCTTCCGCAACACCCTGCGCTACACGATCCAGGAGGTCGCCCTCGTGCCGCTGGTCCTCGCCGTCAGCGTCGCGCCGGGCTGGGGGCGGCTGCGGGCGCTGTTCGACAGCGCGCCCGCCCGCTGGATCGGCCGGCTGAGCTACTCGCTCTACCTCTGGCACCTCGCCGGCCTCTCGGCGGGCGAGGCGCTGGTGCCGGGGACCGGGTGGCGCTTCGCCGCCGCCATGGCGGTCGGGTGGGTCCTGTCGTTCGCCTTCGCCGAACTCTCCTACCGGCTGGTGGAGCGCCCGTTCTTCGCCCTGCGCCGGCGCTTCGGCTCGCGCGTAGACGCCCCTGCCCCCGCCCCCGGGACGGCCCCGGCCGGGGGCATGGCCCCGGCCGGCGGCATCGCCCTGACGGAGCGCGCCGCGTGAGGCGCCGGCGCGTCGCCCTGCTGGGCCTCCTCGCCGCGGGCCTGCTCGCCGCGCAGGCCGTGCTTCCGGCCGCCGCCGCTCCGCGCCTCGAGACCGGGTTCCGGCGCGGCGTCGGGATCCACACCATGCTCAACTGGGCCCGGCTCGACCGGGGCGATCCCGGCCGCTACGCCGAGGCGCCCTTCGAGGGGCCGGCCTACGCGCTGCCCGAGGCGACGCTCCGCAACGTGCGGGCGGCGGGCTTCGACTTCGTGCGCCTCACCGTGGATCCCGGCCCCTTCCTGCAGGCCGAGGGGGCGCCGCGGGAGGCCCTCGACCGCCTCCTCGTCGCCACCGTCCGGCGCTTCCTCGCGGCCGGCCTCGCCGTGATGGTGAACTTCCACGACAATTCCCAGGTCTCCCGCTTCGAATCCGTCAACTGGCTGCGCTCCCCCGAGGAGCCGGTGTTCAAGGCCTACCTCGCCCTGGTGCGGCGCACCGCCGGCCTGCTCGCCGGCCTCGGCAGCGCGGGCGTCGCCTTCGAGCCGATCAACGAGCCGGGCTACGGCTACGACGGGGCCAGCACCCGGCGCTGGCAGGCGATGTGCGAGATGCTCCACGCCGCCGTGCGGGCCGCCGCCCCCGACCTGCTCGTGGTGCTCACGGGCGCGCAGGGCGGCAACCGGCACGGCCTCGTGGCGCTCGACCCGGCGCCGTTCCGCGCCAGCCGCGTGCGCTACTCCTTCCACGCCTACGAGCCCTACCCCTTCACCCACCAGGGCGTCGTCTCGAAGCAGGAGAGCGCCCGGGCCTGGCGCTACTTCTCGGACCTGCCCTACCCGCCCGCGAGCGTGCCGCTGCCGATGGTGCTCGATCAGGTGCGGGCGAACGTCGAGGCCGACGCGACCCTGGCCCCCCTCGAGCGCCGCCGCATGGTCGCGGAGGCGCGGGCGCAGGCCGCCGCCTACGTGGCGGCGGGCTTCGACCGGCGCGGCATCGCCCGGGCCTTCGACGAGGTCCTGGACTGGGCGCGGCGCAACGGCGTCCGGCCCGACCAGATCGTCCTCGGCGAGTTCGGGGCCACCCGCACCTACGGCCGCTACCGGGCCTCCGACCCCCTCTCCTACGAGACGTGGCTGCGCGACATGCGCGAGGCCGCCGAGCAGCGGGGCTTCGCCTGGTCGTTCTGGGCGCTCGGCGGCCACGGCGGCATGGCGCTGGTGAGCGAGGACGGCGCCACCACCCTCGACCGCACCAGCCTGCGGGCGCTCGGCCTCTCGGCCGAGTGACGGCACTCCCCGGCCCCTCGCGGGCCGGGACCCCCCCGCCCGGCGCCCCGCCCTCAGCCCTTCGTCACCAGGATCGCCTCGGCGGGCCCGAGGGGCACGAGGCCGCAGCGCGCCGCGGCGTCGGGCGGCAGCAGGGGATCGAGGAGCAGGCGGCGGGCGTCCAGGAAGGCGAGCGCCCGCTCGGCCGGCACCGCCTCCTCCCCCGGCACGGCGATCAGCAGGTGCTCCAGGGCGAAGCGGTAGGAGGCGGAGCGCGCGCCGGTCTCGAGGCGGACCCAGGCGATGAGGCAGCGGTTCTCCGCCACCCGCATGGCGGCGCTGCGCACGTCGCGGTCGTCGAGGGTCGTGATGAAGGGCAGGCTCTGGAGGCGCGTGAGGTCGGCCCGCACCACCCGGGCCGCCGTCTCGGCGAAGGCCGGGACCAGGCGCCCGTCCGCCACCACGTCGTCCGAGAGCCGGCGGTAGCGCGAGACCGGGGAGCGGAAGGGCGGCGCCATGATGGCGTCGAAGTAGGCCGTGGGGTCGGCGGGGCGCCAGCCGGGCGGCAGCACGCGCGCGCGGGTCAGGTTGTCGAGCGCGGCCTCGAACAGGTTGCGCTCGCGCGCCGGCATCAGGTAGCGCCAGGCGCGGTCGCGCAGGATCCGCTCGTCGTCCGTGAGGGGGAAGAACGAGGCCGGCTCCCCGCGCTCGCGCGCCGCCAGGGTGCCGGCGGCGTCGATGAGGCTGTTCCAGGCCGTGGGGGCCGGGCGGCCGAAATCGCCCTGCTGCGCGCACGCCGCGATCAGCGGCAGGGCGAGGAAGACGCTCCGGCGCAGGGCGCCCCGCGCCGGCCAGCCTTCCGCCCGCGCGGGGAGGCAGGCGGGCGGGCGGGCGGCCGTGGCCTCAGCCGCGACGGCGGCACTCGCCGGGGCCGGGGCCCGCGGGAACGCCGGCCTCGGCCGGTGCGGGATCGGGCAGCCTCTCATAGCGCACTCCCGTGAACAGCAGGATGGTGCCGCGCGGCTCGCCCGCCGCGGCGTCCCGGCGCGGGCGGCGGACCGGCCTCGGGAACGGAACGATGTCTGCCGTGAACCGTCGCTGTGGGCCGATCATGTGCGTACCGCCTCCGAGGACCAGTCCCTCCGGGACCACCGCCCGTCAGGCGGCGCTGAGGTCATGAGACAAACCACGGCGTGGTTAACGAGACGTTGCGGGAGCGCCCGCCGGGCCGGGACCCGCGTAAACCATCCGTCACTGCGACCCGGACGCATCCCCGCTATCCCCAGGCCGCGCCCGGGCGGGCGCCGACAGGCTTAAGCGTCGCTTTACGCGCCCCCTCGCATTCTCGCGATCCTCCGTACAGCGTACCCGATCGCCCCATGGCCCGCTCCGCCGCCGACGCCCTGCCGGACATGTCCGGACTTCTCGAACTCGCGAGAGACCGGAGTCTCGACCTCAAGCCCGTGCTGCTGCGGGTGCAGACCGACCTGTTCCGCACCGCCCCGGCACGCGACCCCGCGACGATCCGGGCGTTCGAGTCCCTCGCCTGCGGGCTGATCCCGACCGTCGACGCCGCCACCGCCGAGATCGTCGCCCAGAAGCTCGCCCCCCTGGCCGACACGCCCCAGAGCGTGCTGACGCTGCTCGCCGCCCACGGCGGCGGCGCCCGCGACGCCGTGGTGGCGAGCAGCCCCGTGCTGACGCGGCCGGTCCTCGAGGCCGCCGGCCCCGGCCCCGCCCTCGACGCGATGATGGCCCGGCGCGGCGACCTCGGCCGGGCGCAGGTCGAGGACCTCGCCGGGCGGGACGATCCCGGGGTCGACCGGGCGCTGGCGCGCAACCGCGCCGCGCCCCTCGCCGGGCCGGCGCTGGCGCGCCTCGTCGCCCGGGCGCAGGGGCGGCCCGACCTCGCCGCCCTGCTGCTCGCGCGCGACGACCTGCCGGCCGTGGACCTCGCCCCCCTCTACCTCCACGCCGCCCCGGAGCG
>NZ_QOWC01000180.1 GCF_003574465.1 Methylobacterium crusticola | reverse complement strand
GGCCAGGTACTCGGCGTGGTAGCCCGAACCCCGCCTGGCCCCGAGCCAGGTCTCGAGGTAGTGCCTGCCGTCCTCCGACACGATGATGGCCCAGCCGTCGCTGGTCTGGAACTCCAGGTCGGCCGGCGTGCGCATCCGGAACGAGCCGTTCGTGGTCGCGCCGCCGAAGGTCCAGTCCGCGTTGGCGGCGCGGGTGTTGTAGGTCCAGGTCGCCAGCGGGTCGGAGGCGCTCGCCTGGTAGATCCCCATCGCGTTGTCGCCGATCCAGGTGGTCACGCCGGCCTGGCGCCGGATCGACGCCGTCTGGGCGCCGGATGCCGGCTGGAACGCGGCGCCGCTGGCGATCGGCGTGTTCCAGATGCTGCTCGGCGCGAAGGGCTGCGCGAGCGTGCCGTAGGGCCTGCATCCCCCGTCCCGCCCGCTCTCCCGCGGGCCCGGCCGGGCCTGCTCGAAGGCGGCCCGCGCGGGCCGCCCCGCGTCACCCGTCCGGTCCGCAGGTCCCCGCGAAGCCCCCGGATCCCCGTGGGAGCGGGCCTCGCCGTCGCTGCCGCCGACCCGTGCTGCCGGGCCCGCGGCGGCCGGGGCTCGCTCGGCCCGGGCCGCGCCGCCGCCCTCCGTCCCTCCCGCGAGGGCGACCCCGCAGGCGAGCAGAAGGGCGAACACGCACGGCAAACCCAACCCGACGACCCTGGTCATACCTCGTCTCCTCCGCGGTGTTCGCAACCGAGCGGCCCGGATCCGGGCGCGCGGGGTTCGTGCCGCCGCGACGGCGGCGCACGGGCGGTCCCGGGAGCGCAGGGCGCCGGCCCCGCCCGCCTCCGCCAGGACGAGCCGGGCCGACGGGACGCCTCGCCACGACGGCGTCGACCCGCCCGGCCCGATGCCCCGGACGCGACCCGGCGCGGACCGCTCCTCCGGGCATCGCGGGAGCGCGCGCCAGACGAGCCCGCAGGGCGTTCCGGTCCCGGCGGACGGCGCGGACCCATTGTCCCCGTCCCTTGCTCCTGTTCAAGGCCGCCCATCAACGGCACCTCGCGCGCGGCGGGCTACCGATTTCGGGGGTGACCGGCCCTGCGGGCCGCGCCTTTCGGCGCAGGAATCGCCCGTGCCCCGGGGCGGGGCGGCCGGGTCCGCATCGAGACTCCCGAGGCCGGAGCCGGCCTGTGCGGGCCGGTGCCCGGGCGCCGCGCCCGTTCCGGTCGACCCCCTCGGGGGCATCGCCCGCCTGCGCGAAGGGACGCGGCTCCTCGCCAACCTCTCACGCGGGCGGCCGGCCTCGGGCACAGCGTCAAGCAGGCGGCGGTCGGGCAGGGCGGCGCGGGGCCCGGTCCGCCGGTCGTGTTCAACCTCGTGGCCTCGACCCTGCGCGGGCAGATCACGCCCGCGAGCGCGGTGGACACCGGCACGGGGGTGACGATCGACCGGCCCCTCACGCCGGACGCCGACGCCCCGGCGCGCCTGACGGCCGCCTGAGCGGCCGGACGCCGCCCGGGACCGTTCCCGGGACCGCGGCACCCGGGGGGAGCGGACGCCTCAGAACCAGTAGGTGAACGTCAGGCTGCCCTGGACGCCCCGCGGCACGCCCTGCTCGCCCGGCAGCGGGTCGGGACTGCCGAGCTTGAAGCCGAAGCTCTTGCCGCTCTTCTTCTGGGGCGTCGGGATGCCGCTCACGGCGCCGACGGCCTCCTCCAGGGCGGCCACGTGCGGCTTGACCAGGGCGCCGATCCGCTTGGCATCCGAGATGTCGGAGAACGTCGCGGTCGCCGCGGCGATCGTCCTGACGGCCTTCTCGCCCTCCGCGAAGACCTTGGGCAGGGTCGACAGGTTCGGCACGGCATCGTCGTCCGGAAACGTCACGGCGAGCTCCCACTTGTCCTTCGAGAGCTCGCCGGAGAAGTGGAACGGGCCGGACTCGGCCTTGAGCCCGAGCGTTCCGGTCCACCCGATGGTCAGGGCGGCGGCGCCGGCGGCCGTCTGGAGCTTCGCGGTCGCGCCCGTGACCTTGAGGTTCAGCGACCCGCTGCCCTGGACCAGCGTCACGCCGTCGGCAACCCGGCCCACGACCTTCTTGACGTCGTCGACGAGCCCGCTCGCCTGGTCGCGGCCGAGGGGCCTCGGCGCGGGCGCCGTCGACGGGGCCCCGCCCGGGGGTTCGGGCAGGAGCCACACGGGGTTGAAGATCGCCCAGCGCGCCACGGCCTTGCGGACGTCGGCGTCGGACATGACGGCCCGGTTGCCGAGGACGTAGAGCTTCACCTGCTCCACGATCTGGTCGATCGTCGCGAACCGGAGGCTGCCCTTGTTGGCGTTGAGGTAAGCCTGGATCCTCGCTTCCCAGTCCATGCCGCTTCTCCCGTGTCAGGGCCGGCCCGCGCGACCGTGGCGCCCGGGGCGGAACGGTCCGCCGGCGCCCGGGACGATCGCGGCGGACGGGCGACGATCGCGCGCGGGGATCCGGGCCGGGCCGACTCCCGCCGCGCGGCGGTTCAGGGCGCGGCCGGCCCGGCGGTCTCCACTCCGGCCGTCGCCGCGGCGGCACGGGTCACCCGGACGGGCCTGGGGTGCGGCGCGACCGCGGCGGGCCGGCGCGGGTCGCGGGTCATCGCCGCGTGCCGCACAGGGGCGGAGGGAAACAGCGACGCGGCGGCCGAGACGAGGCCGGCCAGCGCGCGCAGGTCGTCGGGCCGGCGGGGATCGCGCGCGATCATCTCGGCGTCCCGCTGCAGGCGCGCGTTGCAGGCCCTGGAGGCGAGCCCGCCGGCGGGCGTGCAGGCATCGTGCCGCGCGCAGGCCGCGTCGAGCGCGTCGATCGGGGCGAGCGGCGCATTGTTGCCCGGGCCGCAATAATTGCCGTGCAGGAGGAGGGACGGGCCCGCGTGCGCCTGTGACGGTCCGATGAGCAGCGCGGCGAGAAGCGCGGGTGCCGCAAGTCTGATGATCATGGTCTTGGCCCTCGGTGTTCCTGCACCCTAGCGGGCCTGCGCGGCGGCGACGGTGTGCGGGCGCACGCGGTCCCGCGCGGGCCGGGCGCCGCGCGGCGGCGCGAACCTGGCGGCGCGGACCGGGCGCCGCGCGGCGGCCCGCGCCGGGGGACCGGCGTCGTGCGCCGAGGGCGCGCGGGCTCTACTCGGCGGGCGCCCTCTCCGTCTCGGGGCCCACGGAGGCCATCGCCTCGAACACGCCGTCGCGGCGCACGAGGGCGTGGAACAGGGCCGCCCCCACGTGCATCAGGATCACCCCGAAGAACGCGAAGGCGAGGCAGACATGCGCGCGCCAGAGCAGGGTGTGCAGGCTCTCGCTCTGCGGCAGGATGGCCGGCAGGCGCACGCCGTCGAACAGCACCACCGGGTAGGCCGCCGCCGACAGCATGCCCCAGCCGAGGAGCGGCATGGCGAGCATCAAGCCGTAGAGCGCGTAGTGCGACAGGTGGGCGGCGAGCCGCATCGGCGCGGGCAGGTCGGCCGGCAGCGGGGGCGCGCCGGAGCGCAGGCGCACGCCGAGGCGCAGCAGGGCCAGGACCAGGATGGCGAGGCCCAGGGGCTTGTGGATCGAGACCAGCGTCAGGTACGCGGGCGTGATGGTGGACACCATGCCGACCCCGATGAACAGCATCGCCAGGATGCAGGCCGCCATCGACCAGTGCAGCAGGCGCTGCACGGGCGTGAACCGTTTGCGGATCTCCGTCATGGCGCGGCTCCTGTCGCGGTCCGGGGATAGTCCTTCGCCTCCGCGGTGCGCCGGTCGTACGACACGGCGTAGGCGGCCGCGCGGGCGGCCGGGAACGGGTCGTCCGAGGTGGCGATCCCGGACGGCAGCACGGTCGGATCGAAGTTGATGTCCCGGCAGGGACCGTCGCGCTCGGCCTGGATCCGGTCGACCGTGAGAACGCCGACCGGGACGGCGCGCCGGTCGGCCGGCCACGCCTGGCTCGGATCCCCGGTCGGGTCGCCGGGCTCGGCCACCGTGACCACCATCGTCCAGCTCTGGGGGCCGGCGCGGACGCGCGCGACGATCTCCTGCTCGAGGAAATCGGGGCCGCGCCGGCTCAGCTCCTCGACCGGCACGGCGACCGGCTGCGCCGCCGGCACGATGGACCACCGCACCGCCTTCCGCGTCCCGGCGGCGTCGGTGAAGAGGAAGCTGTTGATGCTGTTGTAGCGCTCCTCCGCGTAGCTGCCCGTCCACGGCGCGGCCTTCGCCCAGGCGCCGAAGGCCCCGATCTCGGGATGCGCGCCCGCGAAGGCCTTCATCGCCTCCGGGTCCTTGCTCGCGGTGGCGAGGAGGAGGCCGTGGAAGGCCTCCGGCGTCGAGACCGGGAAGAAGGGCAGGTCGATCATCGCGCTGCGCCATTCCTGGCCGTCCGGGGTCGCGATGCGGATGCCGATGCCCCGCACCCGGACGGCGGCGTCCGCCGCGTGCGGGTCGGCGGTGCCGAGGTTGAAGCGCCCGAGCACCGGGTAGGTGCCGGGCGTGAACACCCGGGCCTTCGACAGCGCCGAGCCGGCCTCGTTGGCCGCGAAGGTGCCGGTGAAGCAGATCCCCTTGGCGTGGTTGCGCCGGTGGCCGAGCGCCGCGCCCGTCGGCGCCGCCAGGGCGTCCACGAGCCGGTCGGGCGTGAGGCGGCGCGGCGAGAGCCATCCCGCCGTGTACGCGAAGGCGGCGGCGGCGGCGCCGACGACCAGCGCGATGGCGACCAGCGATCCGAGGGCGGAACGGCGGGCCGGTGGGATGGGCTCGGTCATCTCGGGGCGGGTCCGGCGAGCCTGCGGGCTCTTCGGCGCTGAGGTAAGCGCATTTGGGGCCGGCCCGGAATCATACCTGCGTATGCGACCCGGCCGGATCCCGGGCCGCCCGCCGCGCGTCAGGAGCCCGCCGCCGGCACGCGTCAGGCGGCCGGGACCGCCGCGAACAGGCCGTTCAGCCCCTCGGCCATCGTTGGGTGGGCCAGGACGGCGTCGCGCAGCGCCGCGGCGGGAAGCCCCGCCAGCATCGCGACGTGGACCGCGGCCATGACCTCGCCCGCCTCGGCGCCGATCATCGCGAAGCCGAGGATGCGGTCGTCCGGCCCGACCACCGCCTTCATGAAGCCCTCGCTGCGCCCGGTCGTGCGGGTGCGGAGCACCGCCCGCATCGGCAGCGTCGCGACCCGGACGTCGAGCCCCCCGGCCCGGGCGTCCGTCTCGCTCAGGCCGACGCGGGCGAGGGGCGGGTCGGTGAACAGGCAGTAGGGCACGAGCCGGCCGCGGGTGGACCTGCTGCCCCCCGCGAGATTGTCCCGGATGACCCGGAAGTCGTCCGCCGAGACGTGGGTGAAGGCCGGGCTGCCGGCGCACTCGCCGATGGCCCACACCCCCGGCGCGCTCGTCTCCAGACGGTCGTTGACCGCGATCGTGCCGCGCTCCGTCAGCGCGACGCCGGCGAGGTCGAGCCCGATCCCGCCCGTGTTCGGCGTGCGCCCGGCCGCCACCAGGATGTGGCTGCCCGCGATCACGGCCGTGCCGGCGCCGGAGCGGACCGCGACCTCGACCGCCTCGCCGGACCGCCCCCGGACGGAGGCGACCTCGGTGCTGGTGAGAAGGTCGATGCCCTCGGCGGCGAGGAGCCGGGCGAGGGCGTCGGCCACGTCGGCGTCCTCGCGCCCAGCGATCCGGGGGCCGCGCTCGACCACCGTGACGCGGGCGCCGAAGCGGCGGTAGGCCTGAGCCAGCTCGAGCCCGACGTAGCCGCCGCCGAGCACGACGAGGTGCTCGGGCAGCACGTCGAGCTCGAGCGCCTCGATGTTGGTGAGCGGCGCGGCGTCCCGCAGGCCGGGCGTGCCGGGGATCGCCGGGCTGGTGCCGAGGTTGAGGACGATCCTGTCGGCCGTGACGTCGAGGGCGCCCCCCTCGTTCAGGGCGACCGCGACGGCCTTCGGGCCCGTGAACCGCGCTGTCCCCATGATCAGCGCGGCGCCGCTCGCCCGGTACTGCTCGAGGTGCATCTCGATCAGGTCGCGCACCATGGCGCGCTTGCGCGCGACCACCCCGCGCATGTCCACGGCGACCGGGCCGGTGGCGACCCCGAAGGCGCCGGCCTGGCGGGCGAGGTGGGCCACCTCCGCGCTGAAGATCTCGTTCTTGCTCGGCAGGCAGTTGGTGTTGGGGCAGGAGCCGCCGATCCAGCGCCGCTCTACCACGGCGACGCGCTGGCCCGACCGGGCGAGGTGCCAGGCCAGGAACTTGCCGCCCTCGCCGCTGCCGATGACGAGGGTGTCGTAGGATGCGGGCATCGCGATCTCCGTTGATGCGGGGTCGGGCGCGCCGCGCCCGCGTGCGCCCCGGGCGATCGCGCTCCGGGGACGGGAACCGGCCCCGGGGCGGCGGCCCGCCCCGGGCGCCGGCTCAGGCCCAGCCCTCCAGCACGATCTTGCCCTTGGCGCGGCCGCTCTCGATGAGGGCGTGCGCCCGGCGCAGGTTGGCGGCCGAGATCGTCCCGAAGCTCTCGGCGAAGGTCGTCCTCAGGGTGCCGGCATCCACGAGCCGCGAGACCTCGTTCAGGAGCACCCCCTGCTCGGCGATGTCGGCCGTCCCGAACGTCGAACGGGTGAACATCATCTCCCAGTGGGTCGACACGCTCTTCTGCTTGAACAGCCGGACGTCGAGCGAGGCCGGGTCGTCGATCAGCGCGAACCGGCCCTGGGGGGCGATGAGCGCGCCGATCTCGGCGAGGTGCCGGTCCGTGTTGGTGGTCGAGAACACGAAGGACGGCGCCCCGATGCCGAGCCGCTCGACCTCGGCGGCGAGGGGCTTCGAATGGTCGACGACGTGGTGCGCGCCGAGCTCGCGGCTCCACTCCGCCGTCTCGGGCCGCGACGCCGTGGTGATGACGGTGAGGCCGGTCAGCTGCCGGGCGAGCTGCGTCGCGATGGAGCCGACGCCGCCCGCCCCGCCGATGATCAGGAGCGCGGGGGCGGCGCCCGGCACGGGCCTGCCGACGTCGAGGCGGTCGAACAGGGTCTCCCAGGCCGTGATGGCGGTGAGCGGCATCGCCGCCGCCTCCGCGGCGGTGAGCGAGGCGGGCTTGCGGCCGACGATCCGCTCGTCGACGAGGTGGAGCTCGGCGTTGGTGCCCGGGCGGCCGATCGCGCCGGCGTAGAAGACGGCGTCGCCGGGCTTGAACAGGCGCGCCTCCGCCCCGACCGCCTCGACAGTCCCGACCGCGTCGTAGCCCAGGACGTGCGGCTGGCCCGCCTGAGGGGTGACGCGGCCGCGCACCTTCGTGTCGACCGGGTTGACCGACACCGCCTGCACCCGGACCAGGAGGTCGCGCGGCTGCGGCTCGGGCTGGGGCAGCGTCACGTCGACGAGGGACTGCGGATCCGCGATGGGCAGTGAGGCGTAGAAGCCGACGGCTCTCATGGCCGGTGTCCTCCGGTTGGGGTCAGGAGCGGGTGCGGGGGACGCGCCCGTGCGGGAGCCCCGGCAGGATGGGCGGGCGGCGCCGATCAGGGAAGCGCAGAGTTCCGATCGCTGCGATTTGAATCGCTGCTTGATCCCGCGCGCGGGCCGCGGCGGGGCGGGGACGGATCGGCTCGACCCGGGGCGGCCGCCCGCCGGCAGGCCGGGCCGTTGCCGGCCGGAAGAGGGCCGTTGCCGCCGAGTAGGGAGGCGTCTAGTTTCGGGCTCGGCCAGCAGCATATCGAATGAACCATGCGCTACCCGAACCTCGAGATCGACCTCCTGCGCGCCTTCGTGGCCGTGGCCGAGACCGGCAGCTTCACGGCCGCCGCCGAGGTGGTGCACCGCTCGCAATCGGCCGTGAGCCAGAAGGTGCTGCGCCTCGAGGAGATCCTCGGCCGGCGCGTCTTCGAGCGCACGAGCCGCACCCTCAGCCTGACGCCGGACGGCGAGCGCCTGCTGGTCGCGGCCCGCCGGATGCTGGAGCTCAACGACACGGTCGTGCGGGCGTGGCGCGAGCCGCCCGCCGCCGGCACGCTGCGCCTCGGCGTCTCCGAGGACTTCATCCCGGGCCAGCTGCCCAGGCTCCTCGCCCGGTTCGGCCGCCTGTACCCGGGCGTGCACGTCGACCTGATGACGGGCCTGAGCTGCACCCTGATCGAGGCCTACGAGGCCGGCCGCCTCGACGCGGCGATCGCCAAGCGCAGCGGCACCGGCCCGCGGGGCCGGGTGATCTGGCGCGAGCCCCTGGTCTGGCTGGCGGCCGCCGATTACGAGGTCGACTTCGCGCGGCCCGCCCGGCTCGTGATGCTGGCGGCCCCGTGCAGCTACCGGGACACGATGATCGCGGCGCTCGATTCCGTGCGCCGCGAGTGGGTGGCCGCCTGCACGGCGAGCAGCCTGATGGGGGTGCAGGCGGCGGTGTCGGGGGGGCTCGGGGTGACGCTGCTGGGCCGCGCCTTCCTGCAGGAGGGCCTGAAGGTCCTGCGCGCGCCCGACCTCTGGCCGGCGCTGCCGATGACCGAGGTGACGGTGATGGGCGAGGACCGGGCCCCCGACCTCGTGCGGCCGCTGATCACCTTCCTGACGGAGCACCTCGCCGGCAACGACGCCCTCGCCCTGGTGGCGTGAGGGCCCGCCGGGACCGCCCGCGCGGGGCCCCGGGGCTCCCGGCCCCCGGCCCCCGGCCCCCGGCGCGGGCAACGACCTCGCGGGCCGACGGCCGCGCGGGGCCCCCGGGGGCTCAGGGCGGCCCCCTCAGGTCCTTGCGGTCCGAGGGCTCGACGACGACGTTCGGGGCCTCGGCGCCGAGCACCTGCTTCAGCTCGCCCCCGGCGACCGCGTCGGCGGTCGCGCCGGGGGTCGCCCCGGCGATGCGGTGCGTGCGCACGGGCGGTTGCCGGCCGGCGGTCGCGACCTGCTCCTCGGCGATGGCGGCCGCCGCCCCCGGGGCGATCAGGCCGAGGCCGGTCGCGTGCTCGGCCATGGCCCGGCTGTCCGTGGCCAGAACCAGGCTGCTCCCGGCGGACGCGACCTCGACGGCGAGGCGCTCGATCTCGGCCACGCGGCTCGGGTCGCGGGACACGTCGCGGATGTAGACCGCGAGCACCCGGCCGGGGTTCTCGCGCACGACCTCGGCGTAGACCTCGGGATCGTGCTGGCCGCTGTCGCCGATCAGCACGAAGGGCAGGTCGCGATAGAGCGCCAGCATGCGGCCGATCAGGTCGCGCTTGTGGTCCTCGGCCCGGCGCGGCAGCGGGTGGCGCCACGACAGGCCCCACTCGCGCAGGAACAGCATCGGGCCGACCGGGATCGCGTGCAGCCGGAAGAACTCCGAGAGCATGTCGTAGACGCCCCAGGGCGCCCGCGAGACGTAGAGCATCGGGTTCTGCTCGGCGCCGGCCGCCCCGGCGTGCAGGGCGCGGTAGAGGGCCGCCACGCCCGGGAAGGCGACCCGGCTCCCGGCGTCGGCGACGAACAGGCGCCAGAGCATCTTGAGCTTGTTGGCGACGCCCGTGTGCATCACCGTGTCGTCGATGTCGCTGATCACCACGAAGCGGCAGCGTTCGGGCGGGATGAACACCTCGCCGCGCGCGTGGACCGGGGGGTCCGCCTCGAGCGTGATCGCGACCGGGTGCCAGGGCCCGGCCCCCTCCGGCACCTCGCGGGGCGCGAGGTGGACGCGGAAGTAGCCGTCCGGGTCGGTGGCGACGCGCTCCTGGCTGCCGCCGAAGCGCACCGTGACGGCGGCGCCGGGCAGCTTGCGGCGCCGGATCCGCCGGCCGATGTCGCGCAGGTGCGCCCGCAGGTCGTCCGGGTCCGCGTCCCGCTCGCCGAGGGATTGCCGGAACACGCGCCCGATCAGGAAGATCTCGTGGCGGGAGCCGTAGCCCCGGTAGGCCTCGACGGTGACGCCGTGGCTCCCCTGCGCCCTGCGGGCGGGCCGGGCGATCAATCCCACGATCCGGGTGGCGGCTCGTCCCCACCGGCGGGCCTGCGCGATGTCCATGGCTCAGCGTGCCCCTGTCGTCCCGGACACCTAATCCGTCAGGCGCGACGAGGGTTGCGGGGCCCGCGCCGCGCCGGCTGGGACGCCCGGCCCCGGGGCAGGGCCCGCCGCTACACCGGCCAAGCCGCGTCCCGGTGGGCCGAATCCCAGAACATCCACTCGAGCTGGGCCGCGCGGGTGAAGCTCGCGTGCATCAGGGCCCGCTCCGCCTCGCCCGCCTCCGCGGCGGCCGCGTCCGTGACCGCGATCATGGCGTCGACCGCCCGGGAGAATTCCTCGCCGGCATACGTGTCGATCCAGGCCCGGTACGGGTTGTCCGGGCCGGCGCGCCCGTGGATGTCGCGCCCGATCTCGCGATAGATCCAGAAGCAGGGCAGCATGGCGGCGAGGTGGACCGCGAGCGGCTCGCGGAACCCGCTCGCGAGGAGGAAGCAGACGTAGTGGTGCGCGGCCGGCGTGGGCGGGGTCGCCGCCACCGCGTCGGCCGACAGGCCGAAGCGGCGGAAGAAGTCGGTGTGCAGGGTGCGCTCGACCTCGATGGCGGCGGCGGCCGCGGCGGCGAACTGCACCACGTGGCCGGGCCGGTCGGACTTGGCGGCCGCGAGCGCCAGGGCCTGGGCGAAGCCCACGAGGTAGTGCGCGTCCTGGATCATGTAGTGGCGGAAGACCGGCAGCGCGAGCGTGCCGTCCGCGAGCTCGCGGTTGAAGGCCAGCGTGCGGGCGGCCTCGTAGAGCGGCGCATTGCGCGTCCAGGCGTCGGTCGAGAACAGCAACGGGTTCGGCTCCTCGGGCTGAGCATGTAGGGCGGCCGGGCGCCGCCCGCCACGCGGGGCCTGTCTCCCGGCCCCGCGTGGAGGGCGGCGCCCGAGCCTACACGGCCTCGCCGACGGGGTCGCGCGCGGCCGCCACGCTGGCCTCGCCGTGCTGCCGGAGCGGCCTGTTGCCGCCGAGGCGCCGGAGCAGCACGTAGAAGACGGGCGTCAGGAACAGGCCGAAGGCGGTGACCCCGATCATGCCGGAGAACACCGCGACCCCCATCGCCCGGCGCATCTCCGAGCCGGCCCCCGTGGCCGTCACGAGCGGGAGGACGCCCATGATGAAGGCCATGGACGTCATCAGGATCGGGCGGAGCCGCAGGCGGCTCGCCTCGATCGCCGCCTGGACCGGCCCGCGCCCGGCGAATTCGAGCTCGCGGGCGAACTCGACGATCAGGATGGCGTTCTTGGCCGACAGGCCCACGAGGACGATCAGCCCGATCTGCGTGAAGACGTTGTTGTCCCCGGCCGAGAGCCAGACCCCGAACATGGCGGCGAGCAGGCCCATCGGCACGATCAGGAGGATCGCCAGGGGAAGGGCGAGGCTCTCGTACTGCGCGGCGAGCACCAGGAAGACGAGCAGGATGGCGAGCGGGAAGACCCACATCCCGGAATGGCCCGCGATGAACTCCTGGTAGGTGAGGTCCGTCCACTCGAACGCGAAGCCCTTCGGCAGGGTCGCGGCCGCGATGCGCGTCGCGGCCTCCTGGGCCTGGCCGGAGGAGTAGCCGGGGGCCGGGCCCGCGTTGATGTCCGCCGACAGGAAGCCGTTGTAGCGCATCGCCCGCTCCGGCCCGGAGGTCTGGCGGACGTGGAGCAGGGCCGAGAGCGGGACCATGTCGCCGGAGCCGGCCCGGACCTTGAGGAGGCCGACGTCGTCCGACCGGGCGCGGAAGGGCGCGTCCGCCTGCACGCGGACCGAGTAGGTGCGGCCGAACTTGTTGAAGTCGTTGACGTAGTACGATCCGAGGTAGATCTGGAGCGTGTCGAACACGTCCCCGACCGGGATCCGGAGCTGGCGCGCCTTCGTGCGGTCGATGTCGGCGAAGAGCTGCGGCACGTTCATCTGGAAGCTCGAGAACAGCCCGGCCAGCTCCGGGGCCTGGGCCGCCCTGGCGATGAACGCCTTCGTGGCCTCGTTCAGCGCCTCGTAGCCGAGGCCGGCCCGGTCCTCGACCTGGAGCTTGAAGCCGCCGATCGTCCCGAGCCCGTTGACGGGCGGGGGCGGGAACATCGCGATGAACGCCTCCTGGATGCCGGCGTACTTCCGGTTCAGCGACTGCGCGATGGCGGCCCCGCTCAGGGAGGGATCCCGGCGCGCCTCGAAGGGCTTGAGCGTCGAGAACACGATCCCGGAGTTCGAGCTGTTGGTGAAGCCGTTGATCGACAGTCCCGGGAAGGCGACCGCGCTCTCGACGCCCGGCTCCCTGAGGGCGATCTCGCTCATGCGGCGGATCACGTCCTCCGTCCGGTCGAGGGTCGCGCCGTCGGGCAGCTGCGCGAAGCCGACGAGGTACTGCTTGTCCTGCCCCGGCACGAAGCCGCCGGGGATCTGCCGGAACAGCACCGCGGTCAGCCCGACGAGGACGACGTAGAGCCCCGTCATCGTCGCCTTGCGGGTGATGACCAGGCGGACGCCGCGGCCGTAGCCGTCGGAGGCGCGCCCGAAGACGCGGTTGAAGCGGCGGAAGAACCAGCCGAGCAGCGCGTCGAGCACGCGGGTCAGGCGGTCCTGCGGGGCGTCGTGGCTCCGCAGCAGGACCGCCGAGAGCGCCGGCGACAGGGTCAGGGAGTTGACCGCCGAGATCACCGTCGAGATGGCGATGGTCAGGGCGAACTGCTTGTAGAACTGGCCGGTCAGGCCGCTGATGAAGGCGAGCGGCACGAACACCGCGACGAGCACGAGCGCGATCGCGATGATCGGTCCCGACACCTCCCGCATGGCCTGGTAGCTGGCCTCCCGCGGCGCGAGCCCGGCCGCGATGTTGCGCTCCACGTTCTCGACCACCACGATGGCGTCGTCGACCACGATGCCGATGGCGAGGACGAGGCCGAACAGGCTCAGCGCGTTGATCGAGAAGCCGAAGACGTGCATGACCGCGAAGGTGCCGACGATCGACACCGGCACGGCGAGCAGCGGGATGATCGAGGCGCGCCAGGTCTGCAGGAACAGGATCACCACGAGGACGACGAGGGCGACCGCCTCGAGCAGGGTGTGGATGACGGCCTCGATCGAGGCGCGCACGAACTGCGTCGGGTCGTAGACGATCTGGTAGTCGACGCCCTCGGGCATGGCCCGCTTGATCTCGGCCATGGTGCGGCGGACCTCGTCCGAGATCTGGATCGCGTTCGAGCCCGGCGACTGCGAGATCGGGATCGCGACGGCCGACTTGTTGTCGAGGAGCGAGCGCAGGGCGTACTCGGACGCGCCGAGCTCGATGCGCGCGACGTCCCGCAGCCGCGTGATCTCCCCGTCGGCCCCGGTCTTGACCACGATGTCGCCGAACTGCTCCTCGCTGCTCAGGCGCCCCTCGGCGTTGAGCGAGAGCTGGAGGTCGAGGCCCGGCACCGCCGGCGAGGCGCCGACGACGCCGGCGGCGGCCTCCACGTTCTGCGCCTGGATCTCCCGGACGACGTCGCCGGCCGACAGGCCGTGCTCGGCGACCTTCTGGGGGTCGAGCCAGATGCGCATCGCGTAGTCGCCGGAGCCGAACAGCTGCACCTGCCCGACGCCGTCGAGGCGCGCCAGCCGGTCCTTGACGTTCAGCACCGCGTAGTTGCGCAGGTAGGTCATGTCGTAGCGCCCGTTGGGCGAGACCAGGTGCACGACCATGGTCAGGTCGGGCGAGCTCTTCACCGTGACGATGCCGAGCTGGCGCACGATGGCCGGCAGCCGCGGCTCCGCCTGCGCGACGCGGTTCTGGACGAGCTGCTGGGCCTTGTCGGGATCGGTGCCGAGCCGGAACGTCACGGTCAGCGTCATGATGCCGTCCGTCGTCGCCTGGCTCGACATGTAGAGCATGCCCTCGACGCCGTTGATCTGCTCCTCGATCGGCGTCGCCACCGTCTCGACGATGACCTTCGGGTTGGCGCCCGGGTAGGTGGCCCGCACCACCACCGAGGGCGGCACCACGTCCGGGTACTCGGAGATCGGCATCGACACGAGGGCGAGCAGCCCCGCGATCAGGATGAGCACCGAGAGCACGCCGGCGAAGATCGGGCGGTCGATGAAGAACTTGGAGAGGTTCATGCCGCCCTCCGGGGGCGCGAGACGGGGCGGGGCGCGCCGGGGCGCCGCCCGCGGGGCGGCCGCCCCGGACGGGCGGGACGAGGATCGGGGGGGCTGGGGCGCGCGCGCTCAGCGCTGCGCGAGCCTGCGGGGTCCGGCGGCGTCCTGGGGCGCGGGCCGCGCGCCCATCTCGGCCGCCTCGGCGCGCACGAGCGTCCCGGGGCGGACGCGCTGGAGCCCGTTCACCACGATCCGCTCCCCGCCCTCGAGGCCCGAGGTCACGACGCGCAGGCCGTCGACGGCCCGGCCGAGGGTGACGGCCCGGAACTCCGCCCGGTCGTCGGCCCCGACCATGAGGACGAACTTCTTGTCCTGGTCGGTGCCGACGGCGCGCTCGTCGACGAGGAGGAGCCGGTCGGGCCGCGCCTGGCCGAGCCGCATGCGCGCGAACTGGCCCGGGATCAGGTGGCCGTCGCGGTTCGGCAGGACGGCGCGGACCCGGACCGTGCCGCTGCGCGCGTCGACCTTGTTGTCGATGAACTGGAGGTGGCCCTGCGACCGGGCGCCGTCGGCGGTCGTCACCTCGACCGGGATGCGGTCGAGCCGGCCGCGGGCGCCCGACGGCTCGGCGACGGACGCCAGGGCCCGCAGCACGACGCCCTCGTCGGCGTCGAAGCTCGCGTAGACGGGATCCACCGAGACGAGGGTCGTCAGGACCGGGGCGCCGGCCCCCACCGCCACGAGGTTGCCCGCTGTCACCTCGCGGCGCCCGACGCGCCCGCTGACCGCGGCGCGGACCTCGGTGTAGCCGAGGCTCAGCCGCGCCGCCTCGAGGGCCGCCCTGCTCGCGTCGAGGCTCGCCTTCGCCTCCTTGAAGGCGTTGGCGCGGACGTCGAGGTCGCGGGCCGTGACGATGCGCTGGTCCCACAGCCGCTGCCCGCGCTCGAGGTCGCTCGTCGTCAGGGCGAGGCGCGCCTCGGCGCCCGCCACCTGCGCCTCCAGGCGCTGGACCTCGGCGCGGTAGGGCGCCGGATCGATCGTCACCAGCACGTCGCCGGCCCGCACGAGCTCGCCCTCGCTGAACAGCGTGGCCTGGATCGCGCCCCCGACCCGCGCCCGCACGTCGATGCGGTCGACGGCCTCGAGGCGGCCCGAGAACTCGTCCCAGAGAACGACCTCCCGGGGCGCGACGGCCGCGACCGTCACCGGGACGGCCGGCTCGGCGGGGGCCGGCGCGGCGGCGGCCTCGGGCCCGCGCACGAGCCAGGAGGGCGCGAGCTGGTAGGCGGCGCCGGCGACGAGCGCGAGCGCCAGGGCGATCCCCGAGGTGCGGCGCAGCAGGAAGCGGGGGAGGGAGGTGTCACGCGAGGGACTCAAGGCCGACTCCGACATCTGTATCGATCCATACAAATGTCGGAGTGGACGCCGCGCGTCAAGAGACATATCTAACGCTCGATACGAAAACGGGAGCCAACAAGCAATGGCGATGGGTCGGCCTCGCTCCTTCGACAAGGACCGGGCCCTCGACGAGGCGATGGAGGTGTTCTGGCGCCACGGCTACGATGGCGCGACGCTTGCCGAGCTGACGAAGGCGATGGGCATCAAGCCGCCGAGCCTCTACGCGGCCTTCGGCAGCAAGGAGGGCCTGCTCAAGGCGGCCCTCGACCGCTACGCGCAGAAACGGTCCGAGCACATGCGCTACGTGCTGGCCGGGCGCACCGCGCGCGAGGTCGCCGAGCGGATGCTGTTCAGCATCGCGGACAGCCACACGGATCCCGCCAATCCGCCCGGCTGCCTTCTGGTCCAGGGCGGCCTGGCCTGCGGGGCGGGCTCCGAGAACATCCCGTTCGAGCTCGCGGCGCGGCGCGCGCAGACCGAGGCGGAGATCCGCGAGCGGCTCGTCCTCGCCCGGAGCGCCGGCGACCTGCCGGACGAAGCCGACCCGTCCGCCCTGGCGCGGTTCCTGTCGGCGGTCACCGCCGGGATGGGGGTGCTGGCCTCGTCGGGGGCGGACCGGGAGGCCCTCCGGGAGGTCGCCCGGGCGGCCCTGTGCGCGTTCCCGGCGCCCCCGGGCGTTGCCCGGCCGGCCGCTCAGGCGGTCGGCCGCCCGGACGCCTGAGCGGGCCCGGCCGCGGGCCGGAGGGCCCGGTCAGCTGCGGGCGGTCTCCGCCGTCATCTCCTGGAGGTCGAGGTCGTGCTCGAGGGCGTGGAGGGTCTCGTCGTGGATCGCCCCGGACCGGTGCAGGCGCAGGATCTCGGCCCGGCCCGCGGCGATCGTCGCGAGGAGGACCCGGTAATGGTCCGCCCGGTCCCCCGCGAAGGTCTCGGGCGCCTGGCTGAAGCGCGCCGCGACCCTGGCCCGGTGCCCGTACTGCTCCAGGAGGCGGGGATGGCGCAGGACGCCGTCCGCGTCCCGGGACAGGCGCTCGACGACCGCGAGCTGCGCCTGCGCCATCCGGGACCGCGCCAGGGCCGGGCTCAGGTGGCGGGCGTCCTCGCCCTCGGTGTCCCCGACCGCGAGGACGCGGATGAGCGGACCGATGGTGGTGCCCTGCAGCAGCACCGTGACGAGGATGACCGCGAAGGCGGCCGCCAGGATGAGGTCGCGGCCGGGCATCGCCTCGGGGAGGGAGAGGGCGATGGCCAGGGTCACGACGCCGCGCATCCCGGCCCAGCTCATCACGGCCGAGGCCGCCGCCGAGGCCGGCGCGCCCCGGCGCCCGCGGATCCGGCCGGCTGAGGCCGCCAGGACGTCGGTCCCGAACACCCAGGCGAAGCGCGACAGGATCACCGCCGCCACGACGCCCGAGACCGGCAGCGCCAGGGTGCGGACCGCCTCCTCGGGCCCGCCGAAGCGCGCGACGACCCCGCGCAGCGACAGGCCGATGAGGACGAACACGAAGGATTCCATCAGGAAGATCATGACCTTCCAGAAGGCGGTGCCGCGCAGCCGCACGTCGGCCGTGAGGATGTCGTGCTGGTACCAGCCGTAGATGAGCCCGGCCGTGACGGTGGCGATCACGCCCGAGACGTGGACGGCCTCGCCCCCCACGTAGGCCGCCCAGGGCAGCAGGAACGAGGCCGCGATGATCAGGTGGACGTCCTCGAGGAAGCGCAGGAGCTTCACCCAGGCGAACCCGACCACGGCGCCGACCGCGATGCCGCCGAGCGCGAGGAGGCCGAAGGCGAGGCTCGCGGCGCCGATGCTGAAGGTCCCGGTGAGGGCGGCCGCCACGGCGAAGCGGAACAGGACGAGCCCGGCGGCGTCGTTGAGCAGGCTCTCGCCCTCGAGGAGCACCATCAGCCGGCGCGGCAGCGACACCCGCGCCAGCACGGCCTTGGCGGCCACCGCGTCGGGGGGCGAGACGACGGCGCCGAGGGCGAAGCAGGCCGCCCAGGGCAGGGCGGGCACCAGCAGGTGCGCGACGACGCCGACGACCAGGGTGGTGAACGCCACCGCCCCCACCGCCAGCGAGAGGATGCCGCCGAGGTGGCGACGGAAGTCGGACCAGACCGTGAAGTAGGCCCCGTCCATCAGGAGCGGCGGCAGGAACAGCACGAGGACGAGGTCCGGATCGAGGCTGACGGCCGGGATGCCCGGCACGAAGGCGAGGGCGATCCCGCCCACGATGAGCGCCGCCGCCGGGGGCAGGCGGGTGCGGTGGGCGAGCACCTCGAGGCCGAGGATCGCCACGAGGAGCAGCAGGATGAACTCGAAGGTGGCGACGGGCGTCATGGCGGCGGCTCGGGGCCTCTCGTGCGGGTCGGTCGCGAGCCGCCGCGCCGGGAGCGCGCGTGCCCCCCGGCCGCTCCTGCGGGCCGCGCGGGGGCGCGCACGCGCGGCGCCGCG
>NZ_QOWC01000179.1 GCF_003574465.1 Methylobacterium crusticola | reverse complement strand
GCTTCGAGGCGCTGGAGCCGATCCGCCAGGGTGTGCGGCAACGCTTCGGCGGCTTTGCAGCGAAGGTCGCCGCCGGTCTGAGTGTCCGGCACGACCATGGCAGCCAGTACATGTCGGACGCCTTTCAGTCGGAACTGGCGTTCCTGGGCATTGCGAGTTCGCCCGCCTTCGTGCGGGCGCCGGAGGGGAACGGCTGCGCCGAGCGCTTCATCCGCACCCTCAAGGAGAACCTGCTGTGGGTGGAGAGCTTCGACACGGTCGAGGACCTCCGCCGCGCCCTGCTGGCGTTCCGCGAGGTCTACAACGCGACGTGGCTGATCGAGCGGCACGGGTTCCGCCCACCGGCCGCTATTCGGGCCGCGCAGCTTCCACCGGCGGCTCTCGCCGCATAGGGTTCAAACCGGTGTCTCACTATCCGCGGGCGGTACACCGCTGGCATAGAGCCGCGCCAGCACGGTCGCATCGACCATGTCGGTCATGAGGCGCGCCTCGGCGATGAGGTGCACCTAACGGGGGTTGGCGATCACCAACCGGCCCACATGCGGGCGGATCATTCAGGCGACCGCACTTGGGTTTCCTGGTCACCTCAATCACGACGTGATCGTCAGCGGTGAGCGCCTTGGCAAACGCGTCAGATAATCGCGTGTCATCCCTATCTGGCTTAGCATTACAGTTGCATTCGTGCTCTGAGATGGGCCTGTCGAGCTGTAGCTTGATGGGCGCGTCGCCAGGCTGACCAAGCGATCACGAAGGCGGGTTCAATGCGCCGCTGCGCCAACCGCATCGCCACGCGCCGGATCTCCTGAATGGACCACGGCACCTGCGAGCTTAGCGATGAGCGTCGTTCTTGGGGGCGGCCCGTTGGCCAGCCGGCGCACCCGCGCCAGCATCGCGAAGGCCAGCATCACCAGGCTGACATGCCGGTGCCAGCCGTGCCACGAGCGGCTCTCGGTGTGGGCCAGCCCGAGTTCCGTCCTGGCGGTCTCGAACGCGTCCTCGATCGCCCAGCGGCGGCCCTCTACCATCACCAGCTTCTCGACCGAGGTACCGGCCGGGCACCAGGTGGCGAAGTACGCCAGCGCCCCGTCTGACAGGCCGCGCCGCACCAGTAGGCCGCGCGTCCATAGGCTCTGATCGAGCGCGGCGTCGAGCGCGTCAGCCTGGAATGCGGCCAGCGGTAGAGAGGCCCAGTCGAACAAGCGGGCTCCCTTGCTGCCGGCTCCGGCCGAGAGGCGCAGCCAGTCCTGGTCGGGGATGCCCTTGGCGATGTCCTCGGCGGTGCCCGCAACGTCGAGGTTTGCGTCCCAGAACCAGCAGCGATGCTGACCGGTGACGCCGAGCACGTAGCCCTTACAGGCCCGCCGCAGCGCCAACTCGATCTCGCCCACCCCGTAGATGCTATCGGCCGCCACCCACGCGAACGGCACCTCTGCCCGGACGGCCCGCTCGATCATGGCGAGCGCCAGTCTCGGCTTGGTGGCGAAGGTGACAGCCTCGGGCACATGCGCGGCTCGCAGCCGGGCCGGATCCCCCGTCCAAGCCTTGGGTAGGTACAGCCGGCGATCGATGAAGGCATGGCCCTGATCCGAGACGTAGGCGGCAAACACCCCGATCTGGCAGTTGGTGATCTTGCCGGCCGAGCCCGTGTACTTCCGGCCGACACCGCACGAGGCTTTGCCCTGTTTGAGAAAACCGGTCTCGTCGATCACGAGAACCGTATCCGGTGAAGCGAGCGTCTCGACGACGTGGTCGCGCACCACGTCGCGCAGAGCTTCCGCATCCCAGTGCGTGCGACCGAGGATGGCCTGCTGACGCCAGGGACCCGGGTGACCGGCAGCCTCGGCCCGCATCCAGCCGGTCTTGCGCCGCTCACCTCCGAGCAGGCCGTCCAGGAAGGCGTTGGCGGACGCGGCGACACTCGGGGCAGCAAAAAGCGGGCGGATGCGCTGCTTGGCCTGCCGGAGCGTCGTCGATCAGAGCTCCAGCGTGGACTCGAGTGAGGCTGAAGACATGGCGCTCCCCATCCGAAATCTCTCAGATAGGAGCTAAAGCCTGCAACTGTAATGTTAGACGCCGAACCGCTCCTTCCTCCAGCATCACCGCCTCAGCAAAGACGCGGTAGACGTACAATCCACTAATCCGCATGACCCTGCCTCCTCGTGCCTCACTGATGGGAGCAAGCGGGCAACACGGCAACTACGGATCCGCGTTCGCAGCGCATCAGGGCGAGTCGCAGGGGCGGCCAGATAACGGCTCGGGCTCGCAGCCCATAGTTCAAGCGTTGGCTTGCCCGCACTCACGTGCTCCCGGTGCACCGTGCCCCGGATGGGCTCACTATAGCGTTGGTCCGAAGATCAGCGGAAGGCCAGGACACCGAGGACATCGTGCCGAATAGCGGCACGGTCGAGCGCTTCAACGGCCGGGTGCAGCGGGAGGTGCTGGGCGCCACCCTCTAGCCACCAGGATCTCGAAACCGTGCTGGCCGGTTTCAGTGTGGCCCACAATGGTCGCCGACAGCGTGCCTGACAGGCCTCTCGCCCGAGATGGTCCTCCGCCAGCGCTCCGAAGACAAACCCGCCTCGGCCAACACTACGACCAGACCGGCTGACCCCGCGGCTCTGAAAAAAACTCTCGAGGTTGTTCCAGGCGCAAAGGAGGTCTCACAACCAGACAGAAATCCGACCTTCGGGACCGTGAGCAAGCCTCAATCCCGTGCTCTCCCGCTACAACCGCAACGCGATCGCGCCGTTCCGCAGCCCCGCTGTAATGCGCACGCTCCAGCCTCCATCACGTGCTCGGTCGACCACCGGAATGGGTGACGGCGACCGTGCCTTTCAACGTCACGAGGAACGAGCGCATGAAAATTCTCATTGGCTCCACGCCGGCGAACGGCCATCTCAACCCCCTGCTTGCCATCGCCCGGATGCTGATCGCGGATGGCCACACGGTTGACGTGCTGTCCGGAACATGGTTGCGCGACCGCATCGAGAAGGCTGGAGCACGGTTCCACGCCCTGCCTGGCATTGCTGACATCGACGGGTACGGCATTCTCGCCGCTGTTCCCGAACTGAAATCCGCCGAGCCGGGGCTGGACTACCTGCGGATCGTGATCGAGCGGGTTTTCATCGACAGGATCCCCGACCAGCATCGCGGGTTGCTCGACGCATTGCAGGTCACCTCCGCCGACCTCGTCATCGGCGACGACATGTTCTTCGGCGTCCTTCCGCTGCTGCTCGGGCCCCGGTCGAGGCGGCCGCCGATCATTTTGTGCGGGACGTCGGTCCTGCACTGTGCGCGTGAGGATCGGGCGCCCCTCTTCATGGGAGTCCCCCCCGCGACCACGCAGGAGGAAGTCGCGGCGTGCGCGAAGGTTGCAGAGGAATACGACGCGCATGTCGAGCGGCCTACGGCTCAACATCTCCGTCGCGTGCTCGATCTGGTGGGGGTCGGTCCGCTCACGGCGCCACTCTTCGAAGCCGTCGTGCATCGCGCTGACACGTACCTGCAGCTCTCGGTGCCGGGCTTCGAGTTTCCCCGGGCGCTGCCGCCGTCCGTGCAGTTTGTCGGCGCATTGCCGATCGTCCCCGACCAGGTTGCGCTGCCGCCCTGGGCGCACGAGCTCGACGGCACACGCAAGGTGGTTCTGGTCACGCAGGGGACCGTGGCCAATCATGATCTTGGCCTCCTAATTGGTCCGACACTTGCAGCTTTGGCCAACGAGGATGACTTATTGGTGGTGGCCACGATGGGCGGCCGCCCCGTCGAGGCCTTGACGGGATCGGTTCCGGGCAACGCCCGACTCTCGGAGTACCTGCCCTTCGAGTGGCTGCTGCCGCGGATCGACGCGATGGTCACGAACGGCGGTTATGGTACCGTCAATCAGGCCCTGAGCTGCGGCGTGCCGCTTGTGGCCGCCGGACTGACTGAGGATAAGGCCGATGTGAACGCGCGTATCGCGTGGTCGGGCGCAGGGATCGACCTCAGGACGAACTGCCCGGAGCCTGGAGCGATCCGGCGTGCGGTGCGGACCGTCCTTGATGAGCCAGAGTACCGCCATGCCGCGCGGCAGCTGGGATCGGAGTTCGCCAGCTACGACACGCAATCCGACATCCTCGGGCTCGTCCGCCGCTACGAGCGACCGGGGCGCGACGGCCAACGCATCGCCGCGGCCTGACCGGGCTCAGCGCGCTGTTAAACTTCCTGGACCCCGTCGGTCTACTTTGCCACCCGCCAGCAGATTGTTGAAAGAGGGCTGCAGAAACGAAGAACGCCGAAGATTTTTACCTTAACTAGATAATTACCCGGGGGTGCGATCGGCTGCGGTGTGACCGCGGCGAGGGCCGATGTGGGGTGCTCGCGGCGGCGGTTGCCGGGAGCCGATTTCGCTGATTCCCTCATGGGATGGGCCGCAGCGAGCTGGAACGACTGAGCAAGAAGAGGTTGATCGAACCGGTGCTGCGGCCGCAGTGGCCAGAGAAGACCTCGCGCACCTCCTCTAAGCCGCCCTCGACAGATCGCAAGGAGCGCCGCGGATAGGCCAAATCCAGCGGCGCCGAACCAAGTCAGGAGGGCATAGCCGGATGCTTAGCTGGGAAGCTGACCAAGTCCTCACCCATCGCCCGGGGTCAGCGCCCCTGCTGCCGAGTCACTTTAGCTCCAGACCTGCCGGGCAAGATAGTCAGCCGGTCGAGTCCGTTCTCAAGGCACGCCGTGCGATTATGTGCGCAAATGCACCATCCGAGCTGATTGCAGCCGCGGGTAAGTACAATCTCACTGAGATTGTTCGCCACCTCGGTGTGAGCCGGGCGGCGGTCGAGCGGTGGGCCTCCGGAGCTGTCACTCCTGGCCCTACAAGGTTGGAGGCACTGAAGGCTCTCGCGCAGGAGTACACCTCCACTGCCTCACTGGAACAGCCAGCGGTACGCCGACGTTGGGTGGACGGCAATCAATCCCCTCTACAGCTCGCCCGCCAAGGTCCTAACCCTCCGGCGGGCGTTCTGCTGTGTGGGCGTAGAAAGCAGCAGCACGTGCCGCATCTCCGTGCCGTCACGCCGATCCTGTCCTGTACTCGATCAGCCTCTCCGGCCGGTCGGGGCTCCAGTCGGAGGGTGGAGTTGCCCCATTTCCATCCACGATCGCGAAAAATCGCTTGTCCACGCACAATCTTTCAGATCATCTGCGGTCCAAGGATCGCGGCTGCATCGCGCAGGACGGGAAAGAAACTCTCCACCATGCGATCCACTGCGACCCGGTCAGCGTTCGCCCCGGCATTCAGGGCACAGACAATCCGCCCGTCGTAGCGTCTCACCGGCACCGCGAGGGATCGGTAGCCGACCTCAGCCTCCTGATCGACAAGGGAGTAGCCCCGCTCACGGTCGCGGTGGATAGCGGCCAGGAGGGCCGCGCGATTAACCAGGGTGTGCGGCGTCAGCGGCTCGGGCCGGATGCGGTCCAGGAAAGCGGCAAGATCCTTCTCATCAAGTCCTCCGAGGAGAACGCGCCCCATCGAGCTGCAATAGGCTGGGATCCGATAGCCCACATCCACGCCTACGCCGAGCATCCGGGTCGGCCCGGCGCGCGCGATGAACACGATATCATCGCCGTCCAGGATCGCGGCGGAGCAGGCTTCGTTAAGCTGGGCCGAGAGCTGCTCGACAGCCTGTTGCAGCGTCGCGGACAGGCTATTGGATGCCAGGTACGCGGTCGCGAGGGACAGGACCTTGGGCGTGAGCTGGAACAGCCGCCCATCCGACCTGACGTAGCCGAGGCAACCGAGGGTGTAGAGCGCCCGCCGGACCGTAGCCCTCGGCAGGTCCACTACCCGAGCGACATCGGCCAGCGTCATCAATCGGCGCTCCGCGCCGAACGCCGAGATCACGCGCAATCCGCGCGCCAAAGCCTCGGAAAAATCCGGGCCGTGCTCGTCGACGAGCTGCTGGTCTGTCTCGGAACGTCTGACACGCGGCATGATACCGTCTCTGATGCAGCACCCGGATCAATGGGCTGGTCCCCCCGGTGCGCGGCCCCGCCTGACCTGGCAAGAGCCGCGACTACTCCCACGGGTCGGATCGTCACGCACTCGCGCGGGGAGCCTCATTCGCGAGGAAATCGGCGAGGTCGCGGGACCAATCGCCGGCGAGAGCCGGCGGCGGCGAGCGTCCCGTGGCGAGGAGTCGACGCCCCGCCGCCACGTCGGCGGGACGGTTGATGCCCTGGACGCAGACGAGGCGTCCTTGTGAGAAATGCAGGACGGAGAAGCGGCCCTCTTCGGGCGCCCCGCGCAGGACGCGTCGGTCCGCATCGCCCGGAAGACCCACCATCTGGAGCTTGGTGTCGTACTGGTCGGACCAGAACCGGGGCACGGCGTCGTAGGATCGATCGCGCCCCACCAGGGCGTCGGCCACTACCTTCGCCTGATCGATGGCATGCTGCACGGATTCGAGACGCAGGATCGTTCCCGCATGGCGATTGAAGTGCAGCGTGCAGTCACCCGCCGCGAAGATGCCCGGATGATCCGTACGGCCGAATTGATCGACGGGAACGCCGTCGGGACCGCACATGCCAGCTGATGCGAGGAGCGCAACGTCGGGGTCTGCGCCGACCCCGACCAGGACAAGATCGCAGGGAAAACTCCGCCCGTTGTTCACGTGGACCTGCCGGACGTGTTCCCCTGCAACCTCCACTCCCACCACCACCACGTCGAGTTCCACCCTCACGCCGTGCGCGCGATGCAGCCGGAGCAGGAATCCGGCAATTTCGCCGCAGACAGCGCGGGGCAGCAGGCGAGAACCCGCGGCGAGGAGCGTGACCTCCTTGCCCAGTCCACGGATGCTCGATGCGACTTCCAGCCCAATGAACCCGCCTCCGACGACGACGACCTCCCGCGCGGCTGCGAGACGCTCCCTGAGCACCTTCGCATCGTCCAGGGAGCGGAGATAACGGATGTTGCCTGCTCGGCCATCGAGGGCAGGGTGGCGCCTTGCGCGCGATCCCGTTGCCACGACCAGGGAGCCGAACGCGAGGTGTCGGCCGTCCGACAGCGACACCGAGCGGCCCGCCAGGTCGAGGGCGGTCGCCTTTGCACCGAGTTCGAGTTCGATCCGGGCGGCGTCGAAGAAGCTCTCCGGCCGTAGCGCAACGTCGGTTTCGCAGACTTTGCCGGAGAGAAACCCCTTCGAGAGCGGCGGGCGCTGGTAAGGCAGGCGATCCTCCGCGCCCACGAGTATGATCCTCCCCTCGTAGCCCGCCTCTCGCGCCGAGGCTGCCACCTGGAGGCCCGCATAGGACGCGCCGACGATCACGAGTGGGCCGCCATACCTCACGACTGAACCTCCGGGAGATGGAGCGTCAGTCCCTCGAGCTCCGGCGTCAGCACGATTTGACAGCTGAGCCGCGAGGTCTCGCGGCGGTCCGCGGCGACGCATGTGAGTATGTCGCGCTCGAGCTCCGACGGTGCGGGAAGCAGGGGGCCGAAACGGTCATCGACGTAGACGTGGCAGGTAGCGCAGTTGAGCGAACCGCCGCACTCGGCCTCGATGCCACGAACATTGCTCCTGACGGCCGCGGCCATGGCGCTGATCCCGACTGGCATCTCGACCGCGTGCTCGGCTCCGTCACAGCTCACGAAAACGATGCGTGGCATGATACCGTCCATCTAACGAACTATAGTCCGTCTAATATGCAGAACTACGGGTTTTAGGCAAGCGGGCCGGCCGTAGCATCACGCTTGCAAAGCCCAACAACGCCTCTATAATGAACATATGTTCGTTGATCGAACGACGGTGTCTGCCGTGGTGAGGTGCGGGCAGACGCTCAACGGAGGCAGACGCCATGATGAGCCAGGAGCAGAACGACCATATCACCCGCAGTGGACCCGGGGCGCCGCTGGGCACGCTGATGCGCCGCTACTGGCAACCGGCCGCCCTCGCGGATGAACTTCAGGGTGAGCGCCCGGTGGTGCCGGTGCAGCTTCTGGGCGAGAAGTTCGTGCTGTTCCGCGACGAGGCTGGGCGATACGGGCTCCTCGACCGCGACTGCCCGCATCGCGGTGCCGACCTCGCCTTCGGCCGGCTCGAGCACGGCGGATTGCGGTGCGCCTTTCACGGCTGGTTGTTCGACGTGGAAGGGCAATGCCTCGAGACGCCTGCCGAGCCGGTCGGCAGCAAGCTCTGCCAGAACGTCCGGCAGCGTGCCTATCCGGTGATTGAGCGCAGCGGCATCCTGTTCGCCTACTTGGGTGAGGGCGAGCCCCCGGCATTCCCGGAACTCGACTGCTTCCTCGCGCCCGACGCCTACACCTTCGCGTTCAAGGGCCTGTTCGAGTGCAATTGGCTCCAGGCGCTCGAGGTCGGGATCGATCCGGCGCATGCCTCATTCCTGCACCGCTTCTTCGAGGACGAGGACACCTCCGCCTCCTACGGCAAGCAATTCCGCGCCGCATCGGCCGACAGCGAATTGCCGATGACGAAGATCCTGCGCGAGTACGACCGGCCGCTCATCAACGTCGAGCGCACGGAGTACGGCATGCGGCTGATCGCCCTGCGTGAGATCGACGATGAGCGCACGCATGTGCGCGTCACGAACCAAGTGTTCCCACATGCCTTCGTCATCCCGATGTCGGCGGATATGACCATCACGCAGTGGCATGTGCCGCTCGATGACGAGCGTTGCTACTGGTACGCGATCTTTACGAGCTACACGTCACCGGTGGACAAAGCGCGGATGCGGGAGCAGCGCCTGGAGCTGTACGAGCTTCCGGAATACCGCTCGAGGAGGAATAGAACCAACGACTACGGTTTCGATCCGCACGAGCAGGCCCACGCGACCTATACGGGGATGGGGCTCGACATCAACGTCCACGACCAGTGGGCCGTCGAGTCGATGGGGCCGATCCAGGACCGGACGCGCGAGCATCTCGGGCAGTCCGACAAGGCCATCGTGCTTTACCGCCGCATCCTTCGCGAGCAGATCGACAAGGCCGTAAAGGGCGACGTTCCGCTGATGGTGCTCGACGGGCGGCACGCAAAAGGCATCCAGGGCCCCGCGACGATGGATGGGATCGGCCCCTCGAAGGGATGGGAGACCTACTGGATGGAAGTGGATGTGCGCCGCCGCCGCGGAGCCCCGTGGATGCCCGCCGTCCCTGCCGACGTCTCTTCAGACGCCGCAAGCCTGAACGCGGCCGAATAGACTGATGTATTGATCGCCTGATTGCCGGGAGGACGACGGCGATGACATTCGTACAGGACCATGGATTGTGGACCGACGCGCAGGCCGACGCGGCGCGCGACGTGCGGGAGCGATGCGGCCCGGAGAGGATCGACACGATCCGCCTGTCCTTCCCTGACCAGCACGGGATCCTGCGGGGCAAGACTCTCGTCGCCTCCGAGGCCGTGAAGGCGCTCACCGGCGGATGCGCAATCACCACGACGATGCTCGCCAAGGACACCTCGCATCGCACCGTATTTCCGGTCTTCACTGCCGGCGGCGGCTTCGGAATGCGGGAGATGGAGGGCGCCGGCGACGTGGTCATGATACCTGACCCGACCACGTTCAGGACGCTGCCATGGACGCCACGGACAGGATGGCTTCTCTGCGACCTCTACTTCCAAGACGGCCGTCCTGTCCCGTTCGCGACGAGAGGCATCTACCGTTCCGTCCTGAACCGTTTGTCTGAAAGGTCCCTAGAATACGTGGCGGGACTGGAGGTCGAGTTTCACGTTTTCAAGCTCGACGACCCGCGCATGGCGCCCGCCGATGCCGGGCAGCCCGGGGAGCCGCCGAGCGTCAGCCTGATCTCGCATGGTTACCAGTACCTCACGGAACAGCGCTACGACCAAGTCGAGCCGATCCTAGAGATACTCCGCAAAGACGTCCTCGCCCTCGGCTTGCCGCTACGCTCGATCGAGGTCGAGTATGGGCCGAGCCAGTGCGAGTTCACATTCCAGCCCACCGCCGGTGCTGTGCCCGCTGATCTGATGGTGCTCTTTCGCAGCGCGGTGAAGCAGATCTGCCGCAGGCACGGCTATCACGCCACGTTCATGTGCCGGCCCCGCATTCCAAACGTGGTCTCTTCGGGCTGGCACTTGCACCAATCGCTTCGCGATGCGCGGACGGGAGCGAACGCCTTCGTCCCCGGCGATGGTTCCCAGCCACTCTCGGGTTTCGGTATGGGGTTCCTGGGCGGGCTGCTTGCCCACGCGCGTGCCGCGACCGTCTTCACAACTCCGACCATCAATGGCTACAAGCGCTACCGCTCCTACTCGCTCGCGCCCGACCGCGCAGTCTGGGGACGCGACAACCGTGGGGTAATGATCCGCGTGCTCGGCGGACCGGGCGATCCGGCCACGCGGCTGGAGAACCGGGTTGGGGAGCCGGCGGCGAACCCCTACCTCTACATGGCTGCCCAGGTGCTCGCCGGGCTCGACGGCGCCGATCGGAACCTCGATCCCGGGCCGAGTGCCGACACGCCCTACGAGGCTGAGGCGGACCTCCTACCCACGTCACTACGGGAGGCGGTCTTCGCCTTGCGCGCGGACCCGTTCTTCCGCGGCGCGCTTGGCGAGTCGTTCGTCGATTATTACACACATATCAAGAACGCCGAGATCGAGCGCTTCCAGTCGGAAATAACCGAGTGGGAGCAGCGTGAGTACTTCGAAATATTTTGAGAAACATCTGGCTCGGAGCCACAGAGATGAAGCTTGGTCGGATGTTCCGGTTCGTCGTTGCCCTGGCCTGCGTCGAACTTCCCACTCCGGGCAGGGCGCTCGATCAGCCGATCCGCATTGGGATCCTGAGCGACATGAGCGGGCCGTTCTCGGACCAGGTCGGATCCGGCTCCGTCGCCGCCGCACGCCTCGCGCTCGACGACTTCGCCCGGGAGAGCGGTGGCCTGAAGGTTGAGCTTCTCTCCGCCGACCACCAGAACAAGCCCGATGTTGGCCTCGGCATCGCGCGGCGCTGGCTCGACCAAGAGAACGTCTCAGCGATCGTGGACCTACCGAATTCAGGGGTCGCCCTCGCGGTCGCTAACCTGCTGCGGGAGCGCAACCGCGTCGCGCTCGCGTCCAGTGCGATGACGTCCGATCTGACGGGCAAGTTCTGCGCACCGACAACTGTCCAATGGGTGTCGGACACGTGGGCCCAGGGCTCCGCCACGGCACGGGCATTAGCTGATCGCGGATCGCGCCTGTGGTACTTCCTCACCGTCGACTACGCGCTCGGACACGCCCTGGAGCGCGACGCCACGAGGGCACTCGGCGAGATGAACGGCAGGTCGACAGGCGGGTCGCGACTTCCCCTCGGCACCAGTGACTTTTCCTCTGCGCTCCTGACGGCTCAGAGCTCGGGGGCGCAGGTCCTGGCCCTCGCGAATACCGGCACCGACATGATCAATGCGATCAAGCAGGCCGGGGAGTTCGGACTTACGCCGAGGATGAAGGCTGCGGCACTCTTTATCCAGCTGTCCGACATTCACTCTCTTGGACTGGCGACGGCACAGGGGCTGCAACTCGTCTCGGCCTTCTACTGGGATCGCAATGAGGGCACGCGCGCGTTCAGTGATCGCTTCGCCGCCGTCATGAACGGACGGCGTCCGACGGAGGATCACGCGGGGGTGTACTCGGCGACGCTCGCCTATCTCCGCGCCGTGCGTGCCGCCGGCACTATTGAAGGCGATCGGGTCGTGGCAATGATGCGGAACACACCTATTGAAGATCCCCTCTTCGGCATCGTAACGATCCGCCCGGACGGACGCGCGGTCCACGATATGTACCTCTACGAAGTGAAGGCGCCATCCGAGAGCAAGCGGCCATACGATTACTATAAGCATGTTTCAACTATTGCTGGTAGTCAGGCCTTTCGCCCAGTGAAAGATGGCGGCTGCGCAATGAAGGAAAAATACAAATAAAGTATCATATTAATGGCTTTATTTTGTTTGCAGATACACGATTTTATCTAATGATTGTTCAACGAACTTCCTTGAGGCGCGCTTCCCGGGCAGGCGTCGGCCTGAATTCGTTGATCCCCTCCGCGCTGTGATGTAGCTGCACGCATCAGCTGCTCCGACCGTTGCTCCTCGAGCTGCGTCGGGCGCCAGCGTCCCGTTACCGCGTCGGCATCTGCGCGTCATGAGCCGGTAACGGCTGTAGGAGCACGGGTCGCGTCCGGCCGTCCGAGAGGTTTTGCCCTTTCGCCTCAGCTTTAGCGCGGGCAGAGTCGCCGGGCATGGATCACCAGGGACTCATCTGGGCGCTGGCGCTCGCTTTCCTTGTCGTAGGCTTAAGCGTTGCCGCGCAGCGCTTGGCCCTGGCGTCGCCGATCCTGCTCCTTGTCGCCGGGGCGGTGCTCGCTTTCGTGCCGGTCCTGCCGCCGCTTGAGGTCGACCCCGAGTTCGTCCTGCTGACGCTCCTGCCGCCTCTCCTCTACTCGTCCGGCGTCAACATGAGCTGGCGCGGCTTTCGCTCGTACCTGCGCCCGATCTTGCTCCTAGCCATCGGCTGCGTGCTGTTCACGGCCGCCGCAGTGGCCGTGGTCGCCCACTACATCCTCGGCCTCTCCTGGCCGGTGGGCTTCGTTCTCGGCGCCATTGTGTCGCCGCCCGACGCAGTTGCGCCAATGGCGATGATGCGTCGCATGCGCCTGCCGCGCCGGCTCATCACAGTGCTGGAAGGCGAGAGCCTGGTGAACGACGCGACGGCGCTCGTCGCCTTGAGCTTCGCGCTCGGCGCGGAGGCCACGGGAACGTTCTCGCCTGCGGCGGCCGCGACCAAGTTCGCGTGCGTCATCGCCGGAGAGATCGCGTTCGGCATGCTGGCCGGATGGGCGGCGTTGTGGTTGCGGCACCTCGCGAACGACCCCCGCGCCGAGTTGCTGCTGTCGCTTACCACGCCCTTCGTCGCCTTCTGGCCGCCGCACGCGCTCGGCGGCTCGGGCGTAGTCGCCTGCGTGGCGGCGGGGCTCTGGGTCTCCTGGAACGGACGCCAACTGATCCGTCCGGCGACGCGCCTTCAAGGCTACTTCTTCTGGGACCTCGTCACCTGGGCGGTCGAGGCCCTCGTGTTCCTGCTAACTGGGCTCCAGGCCCGCGCTGTGGCAGAGAGCCTGTTCAGCGACGGCTGGACGCGCGCACTCGCGGCGGGCGCGCTGGTTAGCGTGACGGTGATCCTGGTGCGCTTCGCTTGGGTGTTCCCCGCGACTTACCTGCCGCGTACGATTCCAGCGGTCAGGTGGGCCGACTCGTTCCCGAACTGGCGAATGCCGTTCCTCGTGTCCTTTGCTGGGCTACGCGGCGTGGTGAGCCTGGCGGCGGCGCTCTCTATCCCGCTCACCATCGATGGCCGTCCTTTTCCCGACCGCGACCTCGTGTTGTTCACGACCTTCTGTGTCATCGCGGTGACACTGGTCGGGCTCGGCACAACGCTGCCGCGGATGGTTCGGGCGCTCGGCTTGCCGCGGGCGGGTGCCGACGAGGCGGCCGGGCACAAACGGGACGAACGGGCGGTGCGCCTCGACGGCATTGACGCCGTGCTCGCCGCGATCGACGAGGTGGCCGCAAACGGCGCCTCGCCGACCGCGGTGAACGCGCTCCGGCGCCGGCACGCCGACCGTCGACGTCATCTCGCGACAACCGCAGACGAGCGCACGCCCGAGGACCCCGTCGCCGACGAGAGCGCTCTCCAGCTTCGGCTCGTCGATGTCGAGCGCGCGGCGATCACGAGGGCCTATGACGAGAACCGGCTGACGGATGAGGCGCGTCGTCGGATTGAGCGCGAGTTCGACCTTGAGGAAGCGCGGGTCCGATACGCCGGAGCGAGTGCGGGCGCCAACGGCGGCGACCTCGCGGAATGAGGCAGTGGCCGGACGCGACCGTTGCCATCTCCTGATGAAACCGCTTGCTGACTTGTACTGCCCGGTGCCGTCGAGTGCGCCTATTTCACCGCGAATACACGGTGGATCACGCCTCCATCACCGGTACGAGACTTGCTCACGCACAGGAGCTTGTTGAGCCGGGCACCGGTCCATCCGGTTCAGCACGAGACGGATCATACGAACTCCGGTTGATTATCTCGGCGCGAAGGACCGGTTGGTTACAATCAATCAGAGATTTATGGGTTGCATAGGCCGAAGCGATCAACAGGAAGGAGTATCAGCGGCTTGGCGTTGGAGGTATTTGGCTCGCGGATGCGCGAAGCGATACCCCTCCGGCTGCGGCGCGGGCAATGGCCTAAGATATCATGTAGGAAGCTGGAGCTTGGATCATCCTCCAACTTCCTGAACTTGGAGCGGAGCTGGCCATGTCTGACCGTGAACAGATCCTGACGAACCTGTCTGACTTTGCTGCATTCGTGACACTGCAGCTCAGCAAGTCGGCATGGCTCCTGGCCGCGCATGCCATCTCGAGTGAGAAAACCTTGGCACACCGGCTCTGCGGCGGCGATGTGGAAGGTCTGCTCCCCCCTGCTGCACCGCCTGCATATCGGGGCGAGCGGGTCGGCACGGCCACCGCCATCGTGGTGGAGATCGTCGTACCGAATGAGGGGCAGGCAGGCTTTGCCGTGCAACCGAGGTGTTGGGTGATCGAGCGGACCTTCAGTTGGATCAGCCGCTGCCGCAGGCTGGCCCGTGATCACGAGACCACTGTATCTTCCGCGCTCGCCTTCTTCGTGCTGGCCGCGGCCATGATCCTCGTCAGACGCCTCGCCAGGGCGTTCTGAAACGGGGTCTTACAGTCTGCGGGATCTTATCAGTCATAGGAGGCTTCATCTTGGTGATCATTGCAGCCTTCATCGTTATCGCCGAGGGGCGGGTGGTTGAGCGACAGATCGATGACGAACTGCGCGACGTGACGAACCTTGCTGAGGAGGCTGGCGGGGGCGTCGCGGGTAACCACTAGCAGGGTGCTGAAAAACCCCGTGGCACGCGGGACGGCGGCGTGATTCACTCCTGACGGGGCCGTTGTCGGGGGCGGGAATGCGGGGATCAGACACACGCTCTGGATCCCTGTTCTCCTACGTGGACCTGGAGGCGCGCGTCAGAGCCAACCACCCGCTCCGCACCATCCGTCAAATCACCGATGACGCCCTGCAAGCCATCAGTGGTGTGTTCGCGCCTCTTTACTCGCGGGTGGGACGGCCTTCGGTCGCACCCGAAATGCTGCTCAGGGCCATGCTTTTGCAGGCGTTCTACTCCATCCGCTCAGAGCGGCAGCTGATGGAACGACTGGAGTTCGATCTCCTGTTCCGCTGGTTCGTGGGTCTGGGCATCGATGAGGCGGTGTGGGACGCCTCCGTATTTGCCAAGAACCGGGACCGGCTGCTCGAAGGCGACATCGCGGCCAAGTTCCTGGCTGCCGTGCTCAGCCAGCCCAAGGTGACGCGTCTGCTCTCCACCGAGCACTTCAGCGTGGATGGTACCCTGATCGAGGCATGGGCTTCGATGAAGAGCTTTAAGCCGAAATCCGACGAGGAGACGGACGTACCGCCCGCCGGCGGACGCAACGCGGACGTCGACTTCTGCGGGCAGAAGCGCTCGAACGACACACACCAGAGCACGACCGACCCGGAGGCGCGGCTCTACCGCAAGGGGTCCGGGATGGAAGCCAAGCTGTGCTTCATGGGCCATCTCCTGATGGAGAACCGCGCGGGCCTGCTTGTCGGCACCTGCCTGACGAGCGCTGACGGCCACGCGGAGCGGATCGCGGCCTTGGCGATGATCGAGCCGCGAGCTGCTAGGCGTGCTGCTGATGCCCGCTATCAGGCAAGTGAGGGTTGATGACAAAAGTTAGCGTCGGGTCGAAGGCAGGCTTCGGGTCGCCGTCGGACGTCCCAATTTAGGAGTTGGGCAAGTAGGCTCGCCTGATGGCAGACCCAACTCTTACTCTCGGCAGACTCTAAAAGGCCAGGGTCCTCACCCGGGACGCTCTCTCGGCCGCCATCGCCGCCGACCTCGCTGATCCGTCGCGGCCCGCGATCCTGGAAGCCGGCGAGCACTGCCTCAACGTCGGCGCCGTGGTCCTGGTGCACCCATGGGGCCGTGACGTGATGGCCCACGAGGAGACGGTGGACGGCCTTCGGAATGGCGCGGTAAGGACGGCGGTGCTACTGGCGAGCGCATGAACGCATCCTTCTACGCCTCCCTCACGCCCGTCGTCGTACTCGCCGGCATGGCCGGTCTCGTGACCCTCTGCCGACTTTCGACAGCACGCGCGAGGGCGCGGGGACTGCGGGCGAGAGCGCGATGGTGAGGGAGGCCGGATGGCTATGAGCGACGACGAGCGGCCCGAGAAGATCGTTGCGCCGCCAATCGACATGACGGCCTTGGCCGAGGCGGTCCAGGTCTACCTCGCCGATCCGACGACGCGCGCGAACGAGGTTGGCGTCTTCACGGTCGACATCGCGGCTGCCGTGGACGCCTACCCGGCTGCGAAGCGCTTCATGGCGAAGCCGGACTGCGATCCGGACGAGAGGCGCCGAGCCGTCACGACAGCGCTGCTGATGATTCTGCTGCGAGATCGGCCGCTGCTTCAGTGAGGCAGGCCAACTTGCGCCGATGCCTCCGCCCTATCGACCCGCGCCTGCACGACCGGCACCTTCGCCAGCCGAGTTGTGTAGCGCGGTGTGCGCAGCTCGAACTTCGTCGGCCACTTCCACTTCTCGATCGGCCCCGCCCGCGCCGGCACCACTGCGCCTGAGGGGCCCCTGCCCCACCACATCGCTGTAAGGAGCTTCCATGGCGAGGCTGCCGGGCTTTGCTCCCGGCTTAACCTCGAACTGCAGTGGGACCTTTCGCTTACAGGCGTAGGACCACGCGTCGGCGATGCTCAGTTGCTCGTCGGGACGAGGAGTGCGCTTGCCCGGCACGACGGGCGCCTTCTCGTTCTTTCCCACGACGGTAAGTTTACCCTCCCCTCTGCGCTGCGGCCGTCGTGTGCGTGTGAGATGATCAACGAAATCCAGACGTATTGATAGCCGATGCGAGAGGCATGCACCCGCTGATACATAGACGTGCGCATACGATACCGTTGCAGAGCAGGCAAAAATGCGGCACAATCCCACCGTCAAAAGCATCCTGGTTTCAGCTTCCCAACAAAAGTGAGGGTGTAGCTGATGACGACTGATCGCAGACTCGGTACAGAAATTCCGAAATGCGCGAAGCTGCGAAATGAGTCGAGATCGAGGCTGATCCTCCGCACCGTCAAGATCTTTCATGGCGCGCCAGCCTTGCTAGGGTCCATCGCCTCAGGCGCCACGAAGGCCAAAGCGTCACATCTTACTGTCTGCCTTAGCAGAGACCTCGACCTCGACGAGGCCAGAGGTGCCTTAACCAAGCTGGCATAGACCTGGGTGCGAACGGCAATCCATGTGTGGTCGCCTGAGTTCCCGGGTCCTTCCCAGCCACCCCCACCCCTGCGGGTCCGCGCGAGCAGATGACCTGTCTAGGCACAGCCCCTCAAACTCGCTTAATCGCAACAGGTAGCAGCCGACTCATGACGATCACGACCAAGGCTGCACTTGCAGCGGAGCTGGGAATTACAAAGCCGCGCGTGTCTCAATACCTCAAACGGGGTATGCCTCAACGTGCAGACGGCAAACTCGACCGCGAGAAAGTCCTTAACTGGCTTGCAGCCAATCAGCTCGGTGTGATCGGCGAGGATCGAGGCGCTACCCGAGCGCATCGCATCGCGAAAAAGCAGTCGAAGCAACGGCCACTGCACCCGGCGGCGTTCACGGGCGGTGGATTGGACCCGCTCCGCGAGCGCACGCGAAGGGACAAGGAACTCGCCGACCGCACTGCGCTCCAAAACGCCGTCGCTCGCGGCGAACTTGTGTCTGTCACGAACGCAGAGGCGACGTGGCTTGCCATCATCGGGCTAGCGCGCGAGCGGCTGCTGGCGCTGCCGAA
>NZ_QOWC01000178.1 GCF_003574465.1 Methylobacterium crusticola | reverse complement strand
CTCTGGGGCTGATCGCCAGGAGCCCAGCGCTCTGATGACCGACACCAAGCTCCTGTTCCTGATCGTCTCCCCGTTCGCCTACCTGCATGTCCGGTTCACGGTCTGGCAGGTGCGGCGGGATCTCGACCGGTCCGCGTGGCACCACGAGGTGGCGGAGGCGTATCGAGAGAGAGCGGGTGCGAGGCTCGCCATCATGGAGAGCTGGCAGCAGCCGGCTTGAGGAGGAGGGCCGCCGGTTGGTGGCCCTTTTTCTCGGCGCCGAGAACATTGTGGGCGCCGGCGCCCAAATTTATCGCCGGCGAGAACATGCCTCGTCCCGCCGGCAGGATGCGCCGTCTCTGTCGAAAGCTCCCGCCGGCGGGAGCTTTCCTATGTCCGACCCTTGCGATTACCTGAGAGGCTGGTGCCATTCGACCATCTCTTGCCTGGTCGCCCGACACCCATAAATCAGACGTGCTTGTTTTGCACATCTTGCTAATTCTTGCAACAACTTGCGACGCTAGCACACGCCTTGCTCTTGAAATCATCAAATGCGCTGCTCACAACTTGACCTGACTCGAAATGACGAAAGTATGTTTGTCCCGGTTGCTTTTTCTACGCGGTCCGGTCAGGGGATGTAAATGCGCCGGTGGGGTCCGCTTGAATAGGTGGGAAAAAGCAATGAAGACACACGATGATGACACTCTGGATCGGCTCCACGGCGATATGCTGCGTGGGACGGGTCGGATGGCGGCTTTCGTCTTTGGAACCGACTCGCAGTCGAACCGGCGCCGGATCCTGTATCTCGTCGACAACGGGGGCCTGCCGCACTTCAGGCTAGCGGGTCAGTTGTGCGGTCGGAAGTCGACGATCCTCAGTTACATCGCTGAGCAAGAACGCAAGTCAGTCTGTGAAGAGGCAGCATAGCTAGCTTTTCCACAGTATTTCCGCGCGCCGAGGTGCGATTACTGCAAGCAATGATGCTCGGCTGCGGAGTTTTTATGTCTGAAAATGTCGAGAGCTGTGCGGCTCTCTCACGCAAGTGGCTCTCAGAAACCGTCATTATTGACTCTGCTGACGATTATATTTCTCACGCAGATCGTCAAGACGGCAGTGGGTGTTAACCGCGCTTTGTCTCACAATCAAGACCGAGGACTGACAATGGCGTCAGCGACGCTCAATCTCCGTGTTCAGCCCTTCCGCCTCCTCACCAAGGCCGAGGCTGCACACTACTGCCGGCGCAGTCTCAAGAAGTTCGAGGCGCAGTGCCCGGTGCGCCCGCTGGCAATGGCCGATGGCGACCGGCTTTGGGATGTGCAGGATCTCGACCGTTGGATCGACAGCCTGAAAGGCGGCGACGCTACCGACGACGACGCGATTGTGGCGAGGCTCGGATGACGGTCGTCCGGGTGAAGGGCTTCCAGATCTTCCCCGACCGGCACGGGCGGATGCGGTGCTATCATCGCAAGACGCGGCAGGTGGTCGACCTGGGGAAGGCGCCTCTCGGCTCGGCCGAGTTCTTCGCCGAGTGCGCCAGGATCTCTGCCCTCGCCGTCGCGGTCACGCCTAAGCCGGGCACCCTCGGCAAGCTGATCGAGACCTACCGCGCGCACGCTGCCTTCCACGACCTCGCCCCGCAGACCCAGTCCGACTACCAGAAGATCTTCGACTACCTGAAGCCAATTGCCGACACGGCGCTGGCGCGGTTCAACCGCCCCCTCGTGGTCCGCGTCCGCGACAAGGCCGCCGAGACCAAAGGCCGGCGCTTCGGCAACTACGTGAAGGCCGTGCTCTCGCTCCTGTTCGCGTGGGGCTCTGAACGCGGTCACCTCGCCGGCAATCCAGCCACCGGGATCAAGGACATCCGGCGCAAGAAGGGCGCACCCGACCGCAACCGGCCCTGGTCGGACGAGGAGCGCCACGCCGTCCTCGACGCCGCGCCGGCGCACATGGCCCCTGCCCTCGCCGTGATGATGTTCACCGGCCTCGGGCCGAAGGATGCGCTGACGCTGCCGCGCAACTTCTACCGAGCCGGCGAGATCGCGACCCGGCGAGCCAAGACCGGCGAGCCCGTGTTCTGGCCCGTGCCGAGCCCGCTGGCGGCGATCCTCGACACAGCGCCCCAACACAGCGCCACGACGCTGTGTGCCAGCTCTGCGGGCACGCCATGGACGCTGAGCGGCTTCCGAGCCTCGTGGCGGCCGATCCGCATGAAGCTGGAGGAAGCCGGCGCGATTGGGCCGGGCCTCACCCTCTACGGCCTGCGGCACACGGTGGCGGTGATCCTGCGGGAGATCGGCCACGACGAGCGCACCATCGCGGACGCGCTCGGCCAGAAGACGATTGAGATGGCCCGGCACTACGCCCGGGGCGCCGACCTGCGCCCGAAGATGCGTGGGGTCGTGCAGAGCTTCGACGCCGAGGTGAACAAGCGTCGAACCGGTGTTGTCAAACCTGGCAACTGAAACTGTCAAACCCAGCCGTGAGGCTGATCAGGTGGAGAAAATCTATGAGTGAAATCAGGAACTTGGGTGGTAGCGGAGGAGGGACTCGAACCCCCGACACGAGGATTATGATTCCTCTGCTCTAACCAGCTGAGCTACTCCGCCGCGCGGGAGGGCGGGGCCGGGGCCCCGCCGTCGCGGTGGCGCGGATATAGGAAGGTCCGGCGGGAGCTGTCAAGGAACCGTGGCGCGGCGCGGACGGCCTTTCTCGCCGCCGCCGGGGACGGCCGCCGGCCTCAGAGCGCGTCGCCCAGGAGGTCGGCGACCTGGGGGATGTCCTTGTCGCCGCGGCCCGAGAGGTTGACCACCATCAGGTGGTCGCCGGGCTGGCGCGGGGCGAGCTCGGCCACCTTGGCGAGGGCGTGGGCGGGCTCCAGCGCCGGGATGATGCCCTCCATGAGCGAGCAGAGGCGGAACGCCTCCAGGGTCTCCCCGTCGGTGGCCGACAGGTAGGTGACGCGGCCCATCTCGTGCAGCCAGGCGTGCTCCGGGCCGATGCCCGGGTAGTCGAGGCCGGCCGAGATCGAGTGCGCGTCGGCGATCTGGCCGTCGCCGTCCATCAAGAGGTAGGTGCGGTTGCCGTGCAGCACGCCCGGCTTGCCGCCGGTGAGCGAGGCGGCGTGCAGGCCGCTCGAGACGCCGTGGCCGGCCGCCTCGACGCCGTAGATCGCGACCTCGCGGTCGTCCAGGAAGGGGTGGAAGAGGCCCATGGCGTTCGAGCCGCCGCCGATGCAGGCGACGAGGGAATCCGGCAGGCGGCCCTCCTGCGCCAGCATCTGGGCCCGGGTCTCGTGGCCGATGATCGACTGGAAGTCGCGCACCATCGCCGGGTAGGGGTGCGGTCCCGCCACGGTGCCGATGCAGTAGAAGGTGTCCGAGACGTTGGTGACCCAGTCGCGCAGGGCCTCGTTCATGGCATCCTTGAGGGTGCGGGTGCCGGACTCGACCGGCACCACCTCGGCCCCCAGCATCTTCATGCGGAAGACGTTCGGCTTCTGCCGCTCGACGTCGACCGCCCCCATGTAGACGACGCATTTCAGGCCGAAGCGGGCGCAGAGCGTCGCGGTCGCGACGCCGTGCTGGCCGGCGCCGGTCTCGGCGATGATGCGCGGCTTGCCCATGCGCCGGGCGAGCATGATCTGGCCCAGCACGTTGTTCACCTTGTGCGAACCGGTGTGGTTCAGCTCCTCGCGCTTGAAGTAGATCTTCGCGCCGCCGAAGTGCCGGCTCAGTCGCTCGGCGAAGTAGAGCGGGCTCGGCCGGCCGACGTAGTGCGTGAGGTAGGAATCCATCTCGGCCTGGAAGGCCGGGTCGGCCTTGGCCTCGGCGTAGGCCTGCTCGAGGGCGAGGATGTTGGGCATCAGCGTCTCGGCCACGAAGCGGCCGCCGAAGATGCCGAAGCGGCCGCGCTCGTCGGGGCCGGTGCGGAACGAGTTCGGGGTCTGGGGAGCGTTCACGGCGAGGGCTCTCGGGTGGCGGGTGGCGGGTTGGCGGGGCCTCAGGGCCGATGCGCCGTCGGGGCAACGTGCGGCGGCCGCGCGGCCGCCCGGGCGGCCGCCACGAAGGCGGCGATCCGGTCCGGGTCCTTCGTGCCCGGGACGCTCTCGACGCCCGAGGAGACGTCGACCGCGTGCGCGCCCGTCACCGCGATGGCCCGCGCCACGGTCTCGGGGGTGAGGCCGCCCGAGAGCATGAAGCGGGCCGCGAGACCGGTGCCGGCGATGAGCGTCCAGTCGAAGGCGTGGCCGTTGCCGCCGGGCAGCGCGGCGCCGGGCCCGGGCTTGGCGTCGAGGAGGAGCCGGTCGGCACAGGCCGCGTAGGCGGCCGCGCGGGCGAGGTCGTCGCGCGCGGCGATGCCCACCGCCTTCATCACCGGGCGCCCGCTCCGGGCCCGGATCGCCGCGACCCGCGCCGGGCTCTCGCTCCCGTGGAGCTGGAGCCAGTCGGGGTCGAGGGCGGCCGTCACGGCGTCGAGCAGGGCGTCGTCGGGATCCACCAGCAGGGCGACGCGCTCGGCCCGCCCCCGGGCCTGCCGCGACAGCGCGCCGCCCCGGGCGAGGTCGACGTGGCGCGGGCTCCTGGGGAAGTGCACGAGGCCGACCTGATCGGCCCCGGCCGCGAGCGACGCCGCCAGGGTCTCGGGCGTGCTGAGGCCGCAGATCTTGACGAGGATCGGGGCGGGGTCGGCGGACATGCCCTTCATATAAGGTCTGTTGCCCGCGCCCGCACGGGCCTTCTTCGGGCGCGGACGGGGTGTGACGATTCGGTGCCGCCCGGGCCCTCTCCGGCGCCGTCAGCCCGCCGCGGCACCCGCGGGCGCCCCCGCGGGCGCCCTTGCGGGCGCCGAGGTCAGGTGCTGCCAGACCGCGACCGCGGCCGCGAGGTCCTCGAGCGCGGCCCCGACCGACTTGAACACTGTGATCACCTCCGGGCTGCGCCGCCCCGGAACGGTGCCGCGGCACAGATCCGCGAGGTCGCCCGCGACGGCGTCGGGCGCGAGCGCCCCGGAGGCGAGGGCGAGCGCGACGTCCCCGCCCTTGCGCAGGGCGTCCGGGGTGTCGACGAACACGGTCGCCCGCTGCAGGGCCTCGTCGTCGGCCTCGCGCATCGCCGGCGTGAAGGCGCCGACGAGGTCGAGATGCGCGCCCGGCCTGAGCCAGGCCCCGCGCACCAGCGGCGCGCCGGTCAGGGTGGCGCAGGAGACGATGTCGGCCTCCCGCACCGCTGCCTCCAGGTCGGTCACCGCCCGCACCGGCAGGCCCTCGGCCGCCAGGGTCGCGGCGAGGCGCTGCGCGCCCTCCGGGCGGCGGTTCCAGACCGCGACGTCCCGGATCGGGCGCATGTCCGCGTGGGCGCGGATCAGGTACGGGGCGAGGGCGCCGGAGCCGACCATCACCAGCCGCGCGGCGTCCGCCCGCGCGAGGTGGCGTGCCGCGAGGCTCGAGGCGGCCGCGGTGCGCCAGACCGTCAGCCGGGCGCCGTCGAGCACCGCGAGCGGCACGCCCGTGCGGCCGTCGCACAGGAGGACGCTGCCCTGGATCGTGTCGAGGCCGCGGGCCGGGTTGCCGGGAAACAGGGTCAGCACCTTCACGCCGACGTAGTCGGGCGTCCAGGCCGGCATCAGCAGGAGCGTCCCCTCGCCGGCCCCGGCGCCCGCGAGGGCGTGCTGGTGGCGCGGCGGCGCGCCCGCCCCGGCCCGGAACGCCGCGTCGAGCGCCGCGACCATCCGGGCCGGCGTCAGCGCGGCCTCGATGTCCCGGTCGGTGACGACGCGCATCCGGATCAGGCGCGGGCGACGGGGGCCGGCAGGGCGGCGTGCCGGCCGGCCGGGGCGCGGCGGTCCGCCTCCGTGCGCAGGCGGTCGAGCTCGCGGCTCTTGGCGCGGCGGTCCCGGCGGGTGCGGCCCTGGCCGAGCCAGGCGCCGGCCCCGCCCACCACGATGCCGAGCGCCACCGCGGCGAAGGCGAGGGCGTAGAGCGGCAGGGTCAGGCTGAAGGCGGGGGCGCCGTGCGAGAACGGATCGAACGACACCGTCACGGGCTGGCGGTTGGCCACCGCCAGGAGCACGACCACGATCGCGACGGGCAGCAGGATCAGGCCCTTGAGGAAGCGGATCATCGGACAAACCAGGTCTGGAAGGTGGGCACATGCTGTGTTTAAGGCAGCCCCGCGCGAAGGCTAGGCCCGGCGCGCGAAGGCTCGAGTCCCGGGATGCCGGCCCGCGCCGGGCTCCGGGCTCGCGCCGGGCTCCGGGCTCGCGTCGGGCCCCGGGTCCGCTGTCGGGCGCCGCGGGCCGCCGCCCCGCGCCTCAGGAGGCGGTCGCCTCGGCCCGCACGGGCTCGTCGGCGCCGATGCCGGCGGCGTTGAGGCGCAGGCGCATCTCCTTGCCGGTCTTGAAGACCGGGATCGCCTTCTCGGCCACCGCGACCGCCGCGCCCGTGCGCGGGTTGCGGCCGCGCCGCGCCTCCCGGCGCTTGACCGAGAAGGCGCCGAAGCCCCGCAGCTCCACCCGGTCGCCCCGGGCGAGCGCGTCCGCGATCGTGTCGAGGATCGCGTTGACGATGTTCTCGACGTCGCGCTGGTAGAGGTGCGGATTCTGCTCGGCGATCTTGAGGACCAGCTCGGACTTGATCATGGGCGTTAAGGTCTCAACCTGGCTGGGCCGACCGGCCTCGTGCGGGAAAGGCGCCCGTCGGGGCGCCTCCGGGCCAAAGCGGGCGGGTCAGGGGGCGGGGCGCCAGACCGCGAGCAGGCCGCCCCGGGCGAGGTCCGCGGTCTCCTCCGAGGCCTGCCGCAGGCGGGCGGCGAGGTCGGCGTAGCCGAACAGGTCGGCGCCGAGCGCGGCGGCCGAGAACAGGCCGAAGCGGTTGTCGGCGCGCGGCTTCCAGTCCCGCACCGGCAGGTCCTTCGCCACGCCCTTCTCGCGCTCGAGCCAGGCGACGGCCTGGCGCTCGCCGCCGGTCTCGTCGACGAGGCGCAGGCCGACGCTCTGGCGCCCGCTGAACACCCGGCCGTCCGCCACGGCGTCGATCTGGGCCGGGGTCATCCCGCGCCGGTCGGCCACCAGGCCCTTGAACCACGCGAAGGTGTCGCCGATGATGGCCTGGAGCGCGGCGCGCGCCTCGGGCGGGGTCGGGTGGAAGCCGCTCGGCTCGGCCTTGAGCGGCGAGGACTTCACCTCCTCGACCTTGACCCCGACCTTGTCGAGGAGGCCCGAGAGGTCGGGGTACTGGAACAGCACGCCGATGGAGCCGACGAGCGCGGTCTCCCGCGCCACGATGTGGTCGGCCGCCAGCGCCGTGATGTAGGCGCCCGAGGCCGCGGTGCCGTCCACGAAGGCCACGACCGGCTTCTTCTCGGCGAGCAGGCGCAGGTTGCGGAACAGTTCCTCCGAGCCCGTGGTGGTGCCGCCCGGCGAGTTGATCGACACCACGACGCCCGAGACCGCGCCCGATTCGCCGACCCGCCGCATCAGGTCCCGGGTCTTGTCGCTGCCGGCGATGAAGCCGTCGATGGTGATGCGGGCGATCTGCGGCGTAACCGCCGGGAAGCCCCTCACCCCTGCGGCCCGCCAGCCGGCGGTGCCGGCCGCGACGATCAGCGCCCCGATCCCGACCACGCGCCAGAAGGAGAGCTTCCGGCGCAGGGCGCGCCGATCGAGGAGAAGTTCGGCATCGATGGCCATGCGGCGCCCGTATCCTGGTCTGATTGCTGAGGGCGCCGCTCAAGTCCTTGGCGCGCCTCGCTCCCGGGGTGTTCTACCCTCCCCTGTCGCGCAGCGGCAAGAGCGGGTTTGCCGGGTTCCCGTTCCGCCGATCGGCGCGGCGCCGGGCCCGGAACGCGAAGCGCCCGCGCGGGGACAGAAATCCCCGCGCGGGCGCCAGTCGTGTCCGGGGCCTGCCGCCCGGGCGGCAGGCATCACCATTCGCAGCCTGCCGCCTGGGCGGCCGGCATCGCCGTTCGCAGCCTGCCGCCCGGGCCTGGCGCCCGGGCGGCAGGCGTCGTGGCGCGTCCCTACTTCTTGTCGCCGGCGCGGGCCTTGAGGGCCGCGCCCAGGATGTCGCCGAGCGAGGCGCCCGAATCGGCCGAGCCGTACTGGGCGATCGCCTCCTTCTCCTCGGCCATCTCGAGGGCCTTGATGGAGAGCTGGACCCGGCGGGCCTTGCGGTCGAACTGCGTCACGCGGGCATCGACCTTCTCGCCGGCGGCGAACCGCTCCGGACGCTGGTCGTTGCGCTCCCGCGCGAGGTCCGCCCGGCGGATGAAGGTCGAGAGGTCGCTGTCGACGATCTTGACCTCGATGCCGGAATCCTTGACCTCCAGCACCTCGCAGGTGACGACCTGGCCCTTGCGGATCCCCTCGCCGGCATCGGCGAAGGGGTCGCCCGCGAGCTGCTTGATGCCGAGCGAGATGCGCTCCTTCTCGACGTCGACGTCGAGAACCTGGGCCCGCACCACGTCGCCCTTCTTGAACTCGTCGATGACCTGCTCGCCCGGACGGTTCCAGTCGAGGTCCGAGAGGTGGACCATGCCGTCGACGTCGCCCTCGAGGCCGATGAACAGGCCGAACTCGGTCTTGTTCTTGACCTCGCCCTCGACCTCGGTGCCCGTCGGGTGCTTCTCGGCGAAGGCCTCCCACGGGTTCTGGAGCGTCTGCTTCAGGCCGAGCGAGATGCGGCGCTTGACGGGATCGACCTCGAGGATCTGCACCTCGACCTCCTGGGAGGTCGAGACGATCTTGCCCGGATGGACGTTCTTCTTCGTCCAGGACATCTCCGAGACGTGGATCAGGCCCTCGATCCCCGGCTCCAGCTCCACGAAGGCGCCGTAGTCGGTGATGTTGGTCACGCGGCCCTTGAGCTTGGCGTTGACCGGGTAGCGGGCGGCGATGCCCTCCCACGGGTCGGCGAGCAGCTGCTTGATGCCGAGCGAGATGCGGTGCGTCTCGTGGTTGATCTTGATGATCTTGACCTTGACGGTCTGGCCGATGTTGACGACCTCGCTCGGGTGGTTGACCCGGCGCCACGCCATGTCGGTGACGTGCAGCAGGCCGTCGATCCCGCCGAGGTCGACGAACGCACCGTACTCGGTGATGTTCTTGACCACGCCGTCGATGACCTGACCCTCCTCGAGGTTGGCCACCAGCTCCGAGCGCTGCTCAGCCCGGCTCTCCTCGAGGACCGTGCGGCGCGACACCACGATGTTGCCGCGGCGGCGATCCATCTTGAGGATCTGGAACGGCTGCGGCGTGCCCATCAGCGGGGTGACGTCGCGGACCGGCCGGATGTCGACCTGGGAGCGCGGCAGGAACGCCACGGCGCCGTCGAGGTCGACGGTGTAGCCGCCCTTGACCTGGTTGAAGATCGTGCCGGAGACGCGCTCGTTGTTCTCGAACGCCTTCTCGAGCTTGACCCAGCTCTCCTCGCGCCGCGCCTTGTCGCGCGAGATCACGGCCTCGCCGAGGGCGTTCTCGATCCGGTCGACGTAGACCTCGACCTCGTCGCCGACCGTGATCGCCTGCTCGCGGCCCGGCCCGGTGAATTCCTTGAGGGCGACCCGGCCTTCGGTCTTCGCCCCGATGTCGATGACGGCGACGTCCTTCTCGATCGCCACCACCCGGCCCTTGACCACGGACCCTTCCGTGATCTCGTGCTGGCGGAACGACTCTTCCAGAAGGGCCGCGAAATCCTCGCGGCTCGAGCCGCCCTCGGTGACGCGTTGCAAACCTGCGGACATCTATGCTCCCTTTCGCCCCGCCTCGTCGTGAGGGGGCGGCGCCGGCGGCTCGTATCACGGGCCGCTTCCGCTCGTCGGTGTCCCGTTCCTGCCTCTTGCGAGGCTCGAGGTCCGGGACGGCCGCTCCGCCGGCCGCTCCGGTCTCGGAGGCGGCGTCGGAACGGGCCGGCGCATGATCGACGGGCGGAAACGTATCGCCGGCGGCCCGTCCGGAGCGCCAGGGACGGGGCGCGGAGGCCCCGTCAGCCGAGCGGTCCGGGGCACGAGCCACCGGAGGCTGGCGCCTTACAGCAAAAACCGCCTGCCGACAAGATCTTGACGCCGGGACGGGGCCCGCCCGCGGCGCCCCCGGCGCGCCCACCCGGGCCGGGCCGGCCGGACCCGCGATCCCCTTGCGACCATTCGGTGATGCGCGCCCTGCGGCGCGCCCGTCCGGGACCCCGGGCCCGGTCCACAGGCATGAGGGCGGCGCAGGCCCGAGCGGCGAAGTGGCCGCTTGCGGGCGGTGCCGGCCTTGCGTTACCCAGCAGGGCCTGAAACTATTCTTAATTCAGGGTACCAAGGGAGGCGACGCCGCGACCGGAGCCATGTCCGCGGGGCGTCCACGACCTCCTGACAGCCGGAGGGCGACGATGATCAAGCTGAACGTGAACGGCGAGGAGCGGGGCTTCGAGGGCGATCCCGAGATGCCGCTGCTCTGGTACCTGCGCGACGAGCTCGGCCTGACCGGTACCAAGTTCGGGTGCGGCATCGCGGCCTGCGGCGCCTGCACGATCCATGTCGGCGGCGCGGCGATGCGGGCCTGCCAGACCCCGGTCTCGGCGGCGGAAGGCCAGCCCGTGGTCACCATCGAGGGCCTGTCGCCGGACGGCCAGCACCCCGTCCAGGCGGCGTGGCGCGACCTCAACGTGGCGCAGTGCGGCTACTGCCAGGCCGGCCAGATCATGCAGGCGGCGGCCCTCCTCAAGGATACGCCGAAGCCGACCGACGCCGACATCGACTCGACGATGAGCGGCAATCTCTGCCGCTGCGGCACCTACCCGCGCATCCGCGCCGCCATCAAGCAGGCGGCCGGACTGACCCCCAAGGCCGGCCAGGGAGAGCGCCTGTGATCCACGATTCCAAGCTCGCCCTCCCGGCCGCCGAGGCCGCCCCGGGCCCCGAGGCCGCCTCCGCCATCGCCAACGTCAGCCGCCGCGCGCTCCTCGGCGGCGCCGGCGCCCTGGTGCTCGCCCTCGCGGTGCGGGTGCCCGCGGCCCGCGCCGAGGACCCGCCGAAGTTCGGCGCCGACGGCATGCCGCACGGCTGGCGCGACGACCCCACGCTGTTCGTCGCCATCGCGCCCGACGGCACCGTCACGGTGACGTGCACCCGCTCCGAGATGGGCCAGGGCGTGCGCACCTCGATCGCCTTCGTGGTCGCCGACGAACTCGACGCCGACTGGGCCAAGGTCAAGGTCGCCCAGGCCCACGGCGACGAGGCGCGCTTCGGCAACCAGGACACCGACGGCTCGCGCTCCCTGCGGCACTTCTTCATGCCGATGCGCCGCGTCGGGGCCGCCGCCCGGGCGATGCTCGTCGAGGCCGCCGCCAAGCAGTGGGGCGTGCCCGCCGCCGAGGTGACGGCCGAGAACCACGTGCTGACCCACGCGAAGTCCGGGCGCAAGGCCGGCTACGGCGACGTGGCCGCGGCCGCCGCCGCCGTGCCGGTGCCCGACCGGGCCAAGGTCGCCCTCAAGGACCCGTCGGCCTTCCGCTACATCGGCAAGGGCCGCATCGGCCTCGTCGACAACGTCGGCATCACAACGGGCCGCGCCCAGTACGGCCTCGACACCCGCCTCGAGGGCATGCTCTACGCCGTCGTCGCCCGTCCGCCGGTCTTCGGCGGCAAGGTGAAGAGCTTCGACGCCGCCGCCGCCATGAAGGTGCCGGGCGTCGTCAAGGTCGTCACCATCGACCCGCCGCAGATGCCCTACGAGTTCCAGCCGGTGGGCGGCGTCGCGGTGATCGCCCGCAACACCTGGGCGGCGATCAAGGGCCGCGAGGCCCTGGGCGCCACCTTCGAGGACGGCCCGAACGCCGCCTACGATTCGGACGCCTACCGGGCCACCCTGGAGCAGGCCGTGCGCAAGCCCGGCAAGGTGGTGCGCCAGGAGGGCGACGTCGACGCGGCCATGAAGGGCGCCGCCAAGCGCCTGGAGGCCGAGTACTACATCCCCCACCTCAGCCAGGCCCCGATGGAGCCGCCGGCCGCCACCGTGCGGGTGGGCAAGGACGGCAAGATCGAGGCCTGGGGCTGCGTGCAGTCGCCCCAGGCGGCCCGCGACCGCATCGCCAAGCGGCTCGGCGTCGACGCCGGCAACGTGACGGTGAACGTCACGCTGCTCGGCGGCGGCTTCGGCCGCAAGTCGAAGCCCGACTACTTCGTCGAGGCCGCCCTGTGCTCCAAGGCGGTGGACGGCGCCCCGGTCAAGATGACCTGGACCCGCGAGGACGACCTCCACAACGGCTACTACCACACGGTCTCGGTGGAGCGCCTGGAGGCCGGCCTCGACGCCAAGGGCATGCCGGTGGCCTGGCTGCACCGCAGCGCCGCGCCGACGATCGGCTCGACCTTCGTGGCGGGCGCCAACCAGCAGATCCCGATCGAGCTCGGGATGGGGCTCGTCAACCTGCCGTTCGCGATCCCGAACGTGCGGATGGAGAACCCGCCCGCCGACGCGCACGTGCGCATCGGCTGGTTCCGCTCGGTCTCGAACATCCCGCGCGCCTTCGCGGTGCAGTCCTTCCTGTGCGAGCTCGCCCACCTGGCCGGCCGCGACCCGAAGGACTACCTGCTCGACGTGATCGGCCCCGACCGGATCATCGACCCGGTCAAGGTCGGCGACGTCTGGAACCACGGCGAGGACCCGACCCTCTACCCGATCAACACCGGGCGCCTGCGCCGGGTGATCGACACGGTGGCGCAGGGCGCGGGCTGGGGCCGCAAGGTCGAGACCGGGCGCGGCCTCGGCATCGCGGCCCATTACAGCTTCGTCAGCTACACGGCGGCGGTGGCCGAGGTCGAGGTCGGGCCGAAGGGCGAGATCAGCGTCCAGCGGGTCGACATCGCCATCGACAGCGGCCAGCAGGTCAACCCGGAGCGGGTGCGCTCGCAGCTCGAGGGGGCCGTCGTGATGGGCATGGGCCTCGCGCTCACCGCCCAGATCTCCTTCAAGAACGGCCGCGCCGTGCAGGACAACTACGACACCTACGAGCTCACCCGCATCGACGCGGCCCCGAAGGTGATCAACGTCCACCTCGTGCAGGGCGGCGACTGGGGCAAGCCCCTCGGGGGCGTCGGCGAGCCCGGCGTGCCGCCGGTGGCGCCCGCGATCGCCAACGCGATCTTCGCGGCGACCGGCCGGCGCATCCGCCAGCTGCCGATGCGCGACAAGCTGAGCGCCTGACCGGGGCGGGACGCCGCGCGCACGGGCCGCCTCCCGCCCCGGGAGGCGGCCCGCTTTTTTCCAAGTGCCCCTGCCATGCCGACCATGCCTCAGCGGAACCGGGCCCTCCGGCCCCCGGTTGTGCGAGCACGTTCACGGGAGAGAGACGCCATGAAAGCCGCCCTGATCCTCGCTGCCGGCCTCCTCGGCACAGCCTGCGCCGGCCCGGCGCTCGCGGCCGCGTGCGGTGCCGAGATCTCCGCCCTGGAGCCGCGCCTCACCGAGCAGGGCCGCGCGTCGATCGCGGCCTCGACGGGCGGCAAGGAGGTGGCGTCCCGGCGCGAGGCCAAGGCCGAGGAGGCGAACGAGAAGGGCACCTCCCCGGCCGCGGGCGCCCAGCCCGGCTCCGGGGACGCCCAGGCGACCTCGCAGATGGCCCAGTCCAGCGGCGGCGGCACCGGCGTGATGGAGGCGCGGGCGAGCCTCAACCGGGCCCGCGAGCTCGACAAGAAGGGCGACGAGGCCGGCTGCATGAAGGCGGTCTCCGAGGCCCGGGAGCAGATGGGCAAGTCCTGACCGGCGTCCTCCCCGGCGGCGCCGAGGCACGCTCGGGGGCTCGCCCGGGCGCTCTCCCGGGCCGGGGGGCCATGCGCCTGGCTCAGGCCTGATCGGCGCGCGCGTGCGCTGCACGCGCTGGCATCGTGCGCTGCACCGCCCACATCACTCCGGCATCGCCCGGCCGGCCGCGCCGGGCCCTTTCCGGAGTGTTCCGTGCCGTCCCTGTTCGATCCGATCCAGATCGGCGCCATCGCGGCGCCGAACCGCATCCTGATGGCGCCCCTGACCCGCGGGCGGGCCACCCGGGAGCACGTGCCGACGCCCGTGATGGCCGAGTACTACCGCCAGCGCGCCGGGGCCGGCCTGATCATCACCGAGGCGACCGGCATCAGCCGCGAGGGCACCGGCTGGCCCTACGCCCCTGGCCTCTGGAGCGACGAGCAGGTTGCCGCCTGGGTGCCGGTGGTGCGGGCCGTGCACGAGGCCGGCGGGCGCATCGTGGCGCAGCTCTGGCACATGGGCCGGCTGGTCCATCCCGACTTCCTCGGCGGCGCGAAGCCGGTCTCCGCCTCCGCCACCACGGGCCCCGACCAGGCCCACACCTACGCGGGCAAGAAGCCCTACGGCGAGGCCCGGGCGCTCGACGCGGACGAGATCCCGCGCCTCCTCGAGGATTACGCCAGGGCGGCGCGCAACGCCGTGGAGGCGGGCTTCGACGGCGTGCAGATCCACGCCGCGAACGGCTACCTCATCGACCAGTTCCTGCGCAGCAACAGCAACCTGCGCCAGGACCGCTACGGCGGCCCGGTGGAGAACCGCATCCGCCTGCTCGACGAGGTGACGCGGGCCGTCGCCGCCGTGGTCGGGCCCGATCGCACCGGCGTGCGCCTGTCGCCCAACGAGCCGATCCAGGGCGTCGACGATCCCGAGCCCGTGCCGCTGTTCGGGGCCGCCGCCGCCGCGCTGTCGCGGATCGGGATCGCCTTCCTGGAGCTGCGCGAGCCGGGGCCCGGGGGGACGTTCGGCAGGGCAGCGCATCCGCCGGTGGCGCCGGTCATCCGGTCCGCCTTCGCGGGCCCGCTGGTGCTGAACTCGGATTTCGACGGTCCCCGGGCGCAGGAGGCCCTGGCGGCCGGGCAGGCCGACGCCATCGCGTTCGGCCGCACCTACCTCGCCAATCCCGACCTGCCCGAGCGGCTCGCCCAGGGCGCTCCCCTCAACAGGGACGACCCGAAGACCTGGTACAGCCAGGGCCGCGAGGGCTACGTCGACTACCCGGCCCTCGACGCGGCCTGACGGACCGGCTTGACGGCTGGCCCGTCCTTTGCCACCCGCAGACGCGCCCGCTCCTCGGAGCGGGCGCGCCCCCACCCCGGCGGGGCGGCGCGACGAGTCCCAGCCAGGCGGGAGACGGCAGGCATGAGCACACCGGACGGTCACGCACCGACGACGGCGACGGCGCCGAACCAGCTCCTCCACCTCGTGTTCGGGGGCGAGCTGACGGACATCGACGGCATCACCTTCCGCGACCTCGCGACGCTCGACATCGTCGGCATCTTCCCCGACTACGCCAGCGCCGCCACGGCCTGGAAGGCCCGGGCGCAGCAGACCGTCGACAGCGCCCAGACGCGCTACTTCATCGTCCACCTGCACCGGCTGCTGCAGCCCTGAGCGCCCCCCGTGCGCGGCATGAAGGCATTGTGACGCTTTTCCGGCGCTGGTAAGAGCCTGCCCGGTGGCGCCCCGACCGTCCGCGGCGGGCGACCGATGGAAGCACGATGAAATCCTCGATCAAGATCGTGGCCGGCAACGCGAGCCGCCCGCTGGCCGAAGCGATCGCCGCCTACCTCGAGAAGCCCCTGGCCCTCTGCCTGGTGCGGCGCTTCGCCGACATGGAGATCTTCGTCGAGCTGCAGGAGAACGTGCGCGGCGAGGACGTGTTCATCGTCCAGTCGACGTCGTTCCCGGCCAACGACCACCTGATGGAACTGCTGATCATGATCGACGCCGCGCGGCGCTCGTCCGCGCGGCGGATCACCGCCGTGGTCCCGTATTTCGGCTACGCCCGCCAGGACCGGCGCACCTCCGGCCGCACCCCGATCTCGGCGAAGCTCGTGGCGAACCTGATCACCGAGGCCGGCGCCGACCGGGTGATGACCCTCGACCTGCATGCCGGCCAGATCCAGGGCTTCTTCGACATCCCGACCGACAACCTGTTCGCCGCCCCCGTGATGGTGCGCGACATCAAGGAGCGCCTCGATCCCGTCGACCGCATGGTGGTGTCGCCGGACGTCGGCGGCGTGGTGCGGGCGAGGGCGCTCGCCAAGCGCATCGACGCCCCCCTCGCCATCGTGGACAAGCGCCGCGAGCGCCCGGGCGAGTCGGAGGTGATGAACATCATCGGCGAGGTCGAGGGGCGCTCCTGCATCCTCGTCGACGACATCGTGGATTCGGGCGGCACCCTGGTGAACGCCGCCGAGGCGCTGCTGGCGCAGGGCGCCAAGGACGTCTACGCCTACATCACCCACGGCGTGCTCTCGGGCGGCGCCGTCTCGCGGATCGCCGCCTCGAAGCTGAAGGAGCTGGTGATCACCGATTCGATCCAGCCCACGGCCGCGGTCAAGCTCGCCCGCAACATCCGGGTCGCCACCATCGCGCCGCTGCTCGGCGAGGCCATCGGGCGCACCGCCGACGAGTCGAGCGTGTCGAGCCTGTTCGCCTGAGCCGAAATCCGCGGCCGCGGCGGCGCGGCATCCCGCTCCGCCTCACACCGCGCCACCAGCTCGGCCCGGACGTCGAGGCCCATCGGCCGGGGATCCTCGTCGAGCTCCGGGCAGGCGGCGAGCCCGGTCCCGTCGCGCGTGCCGTAGAAGCACTTGCCCGCCGTGGAGACGAACACCTCGGGCGGGCGCGGGCTGGCGTTGATCGCCGCCACGAGCGCCCGGGTGGTCTCGACCCGCGACCGCCAGACCCGGGACAACCTCGTCAACACGCTGAACGGGTTCGTGCAGGAGGTCTGCCCGGTCTCCCGCCCGCTGAGGCGCGAGAGCGCGCGGCGGGCCGCGGCCGCCAAGGCCGGTCCCGGTGCCGATCCCGATCCGATGGAGCGCCCGGCCCGCGAAACCGGTTTGCACGGGGCCTGCGACCCGCCTATATATCGGCGGATTCCCTCACAGCGTGAGACGGGACGTTCCGGGTTTCCGGGACGCTGGCGTGGCCGGTCACGGCACCGCCCTGGAAGCCCTGTTGCGCGGAGGGTCCGTGTGTGAGACCGCTCCGGCCAGGGGCGGCGCGTCGCGTCCTCGCCGCCCGCGGGGACGCCCGAGGAGGTGCTGCATGTCCCAGGGACCGTTGATGCCGAAGGCGACGGCCGTCTGGCTCGTCGAGAACACGTCGCTGTCCTTCGACCAGATCGCCGATTTCTGCAAGCTCCACCCGCTCGAGGTGAAGGGCATCGCCGACGGCGAGGTGGCCGCCGGCATCAAGGGGCTCGATCCGGTCTCGACCGGCCAGCTCACCCGCGAGGAGATCGAGAAGGCGCAAGGCAACCCGAACCACCGCATGAAGGTCGCGGTGTCCAAGGTGAAGCTGCCGGAGGTCAAGCGCACCAAGGGCCCGCGCTACACCCCCCTCTCCCGCCGCCAGGACCGGCCGAACGCCATCCTGTGGCTGCTGCGCAACCACCCGGAGCTGAAGGACGCCCAGGTGATGCGCCTCGTCGGCACCACCAAGTCGACGATCCAGCAGATCCGCGAGCGCACCCACTGGAATTCCGGCTCGCTACAGCCGATGGACCCGGTGACGCTCGGCCTCTGCTCGCAGATCGACCTCGACTTCGAGGTGCAGCGCGCCGCCAAGGACCGCCCCGCGGTGGAGCCCGCCGAGGGCGGCGCCACCCTGATGCCGCCCGAACTGTCGGTCCTGCCCGAGCCCGAGGAGCACCGCGACGCACCCGACCACCGCGGCGGCCGCGACGAGCGCCTCGACGCCGACTCGGTCTTCGCCCGGCTGAAGCCCCTGCGCCGGGGCGAGCAGGACGACGACGACGAGGTCTGAGCGACGGAGGCGGCTCGCCCGCACCGACGAGGCCGCCTCGCCCGGACGCCGCCCGCCGGCCCGGCCGCGGCGCACGGGTCGGCCGGGGGTTTCGCCCCCGGATCCGTCCCGCCCGCGGCGCCGCGGGCGCGGCCCTGCCCTCACGGCTCGAACAGCGAGCCCTGCCGGGCCGGCGCCGCGGCGG
>NZ_QOWC01000177.1 GCF_003574465.1 Methylobacterium crusticola | reverse complement strand
GCCGGGGTCGCGGCCATGCCGCCGGGCTCGCACGGCCGGCGGTCCCTGGCGGCGCGCTACTGGCTGACGAGCAGGACGAGGAGCGCCAGGGCGATCAGGCCGAGACCCAGCCCTCCGGCGCCTGCGAGCGCCATTCTCACGGACAAGATCGTGGCGGCGATCCCTGGCAGGCTCGCCGGAACATGAAGCGGACGATGAAGCCGGTTCATGATGCGCCCCCGTTGGGCCGGAGCCGTGGTCGAACCCGCACGGCCGCGACAGTGTCGGCCCGTTTCGATCCCGGCGCAACGAGAAACCGGCGCCGGCGGGGCCGGGCGCGCGGGCCCCCGGCCGGCAGCGCGGGAGCCGCACGGCCCGGCCGCGATCGGGCATGGGCCCCGGCGCGGCGGGCCGCGGGCCTGCCCCGCCGCGCCGGCGCCCGCGCACGGTGCGGCGCGTCGAGAGTGTGGTAAGGTCGGTTTTCAAAGGACATCACAGTGACATTCAGACCGTCCGCCGCGCCCATCCTGAAACTGCTGTTCTGCGCATCATGGGCCCTGGCGGTTCCGGCGACCTGCGCCGAGGCCCGCTCCCCGCCGACCCGCCCCGCCGCGGCGGCCGCGCCGGAGGCCGCGGGCGATCCGAACGCCCCGACGGACGAGCAGGCGAAGGTCAGGCGCGCGCGGATCGAGGCGGAGGCGGCCAAGAGGGAGGCCGCCGACAAGAAGCGCGACGCGCGCATGAACCGCCTGGGCTCGTCCATCTGCGTCGGCTGCGGCGGCCCGACGGTCCCGTTCGATCCGACCGGCGGCGAGCCGCCGCTGCGCAAGTCCTCGTCGCAGAAGCCGGCGCGCTGACGCAGGCCCGATCCCGCGCAAGCGCCTCGTCCCGCGCGCAGCGCCGCGCGGGACCCTACCGCCCGATGACCGCCGGGGCGCCGTCCAGGAACAGGTTCACCTTCATGGTGACGATGTCGAGGACGTTCCCGGTCGGCATGTTGTAGATGAACTTGCGCACGCCGAGGTAGAAGATGCTCGCGTGCAGGCTCCAGATCGCCTCGATCTCCAGGCTGCTGACGGGGCGTTCCCGCAGCGGCGGGCGGCCGAGCTCGAGCCGCAGCTGCTCGACGATGGGCGCGAAGATCCGCTCGCGCAGGAGCTCGAGGTAGCGGGTGTTGAAGTCGAGGCCCTTCAGGCCGGCGAACATGAACAGGCGGATCCACTCGTAGGTCAGGATCACGTCGGCGTAGTCGCCGTAGAACGCGACGAGGCGGTCGCGGAGCGGGCGCCGGGCGTCCCTGACGGTGTCTTCCCAGAACGGGTTCCAGCGCCGCAGGAAGACCTCCTGGTAGACGCGCTCGACCAGGGCGTCCTTGGTCGGGAAGTAGCGGTAGAGCAGCGGCTGGGTGATGCCGAGGCGCTTGGCGAGCTCCCGGGTCTGGCCCTCGAAGCCGAACTCGGCGAAGAACCGGACCGCCTCGCGGACGATCTCCTCCTCCCGCTGGGCCGGGCTCAGGCGCCGGCGCAGCGCCGCGTCGACGGGCGGCGCCTGCGCCGCCTCCCGGCCCGCCCGCCTGCGCGGGATCGTGACTATCTTCGTCGTCGCATCCACGAACCCGATTTATCACGCATTCCGTCTCCGGCAACGCGCCCCGGGGCGCGTTGCCCCGCGGCGGCGCGTTGCCCCGCGGTGGCGCGGGCCGGGCGCGTCCGGGGCGGGATCCCGGGCGGGCATTCGGTGATCATCCGATCAGCGACGCCGCAGCCGGATCGCGCCCGTCAGCGGCCGCGGGCGCCGGGCGCGAGCTGCAGCGCGGTCGCGGCGGCCCCGAAGGCGGTGCCCAGGATCGCGACGGCGAGCCATCCGCCCCGGTCCCAGGCCGCGGTGGCGGTGGCGGAGCCCACGGTCCCGCCGAGGAACATCGCCCCCATCAGGATCGTGTTCAGGCGCGCCCGGGCCTCGGGCCGCAGCGCGAAGACGATGTGCTGGTTGGAGACGAGGGCGCTCTGCATCGCGAAGTCCAGGACGACGACGCCCACCACCAGGCCGGCGAGGGAGGCCCACAGGCCCAGGATGAGCCAGGACAGGAGCGTCGCGGCCGCGCCCAGCACGACGATCCGGTGCGGGCCGTGCCGGTCGGCGACGCGTCCCGCGAGGGGAGCCGCCAGGATGCCGACCGCCCCAACGATGCCGAACAGGCCCGCGACGTCGGCGCCGAGGCCGAAGGGCGGCGCCTCGAGGCGGAAGGCCAGGATCGTCCAGAAGGCCGTGAAGGCGGCGAAGATCAGGCCCTGCGTCACGGCCGCGCGGCGCAGCGCCGGCAGCGCCCCCCAGAGGTGGCCGACCGAGCGCATCAGCGCGCCGTAGCGCAGCCCCGCGTCCGGGCGGCTGTGGGGCAGGCGCGCGGCCATCAGGCCGCCGGCCGCGACGGCTATCGGGGCGCCGAGCCAGAACATGGCGCGCCAGCCCGCGTGGGTGGCGACGAAGCCCGCCAGGGTGCGGCTGAGGAGGATGCCGGAGAGGATGCCGGCCAGCACCGTGCCGACGGTGGCGCCGCGCCGCTCCGGGGCGGAGAGGTGCGCGGCGAGCGGCACGATTTGCTGCGCGACCGTCGCGGACACCCCCACGAGGAGCGAGGCGAGGAGGATCAGCCCGGCGCTCGGCGCCGCCGCGGCCAGCACCAGGGCGACGGCGAGCAGGCCGAACTGCGCGACGATCAGGCGCCGGCGCTCCACGAGGTCGCCGAGCGGGACCAGGAGGAAGAGGCCGACCGCGTAGCCGAGCTGCGTCGCGGTCGGGATCAGGCCGGTGAGGCGGCCGGGCAGGTCGCGCTCGATCACGCCGAGCATCGGCTGGTTGTAGTAGATGTTGGCGACCGCGACGCCCGCCGCGGCCGCCATCAGGAAGGTCAGGCCCCGGCCGGCGGCCGCCTGTTCATGGCCGGCGGCCGGGCGGGCGTCGAGGGTCGTGTCGCTCGTCATCGCGGTTCTCCTGCGGCACCGGCCCCGGCCCGGCGGTCGCGTCGCCGGGCCGGGACCGGCCGGCGGATCCCGGCGCCGCGCCGGGCGGCCCGCGGGGTCTCGGTCACGAAGGTATTCTCCGCCGTCCGGCGATCCAGTGACGCGCCGCTGACGCCGTCGCCGGCGGGCGGGACACCCGTCAGGCACCGGTCGGGAGCGGGGCGTTGGCGCTGTCCAGGAACTCGACCGTCGTGAAGGTGAGCGGGGTCTCGCCGATGTTCTCGAGGTCGTGGGTCATGAAGTCGCCGGGGCCGAAGCGGTGGTGCTGCGTGTCCCCGGCCGCGTAGGTGACCTCGGCGATGCGGCCGTCGCCGTAGTGCGAGCGCGCCCGCCCGCCCGTCACCGCCGTCCAGAAGTAGTCGAGCACGTGGGTGTGGAAGCCGATGCGCTCGCCGGGCTCGAGCGTCAGGAGCCAGACCCGGACGCGCTCCGTCTGCGAGACGAGGCGGCTCCCCACCGCCCCGATGCCGGCCCGGCCGGCGAAGTCCCGCCGCAGGGCCTCGGGCCAGGCGGCCGGGGCCGCGGGCCAGTGCGCGATGACGTGCTGTGCCATGGTGGAATCTCCTCTCCGGCTCCTGGAGGTGGTCGCCTCGGCTCAGTGGAAGGCGGGCGCCCGGGGCCGGTCGAAGCCGGTCTGGGCGGTGACGTTCTGCGCCGCGAAGGCGGCCCGGACGGCCTGCGCCGCCGCGCTCCGGTCGAGCCGCGAGACCGCCCAGGAGATCAGGAAGGCGAGCGGCACCGAGACCAGGGCGGGGTTGTCGTACGGGAACGGCGCCGGCCCGAGCCGGAGGGTCGCGGTCCAGACGCTCGGGCTGGCCGCCACCAGGGCCAGGGCCGAGACGAGGCCGGCGACCGAGCCGGCGACCGCCCCCCGGGTGGTGAGGCCGCGCCAGGAGACCGAGAGCACGATCACCGGGAAGTTGGCGCTCGCCGCGATGGCGAAGACGAGGCCGACCATGAAGGCGATGTTCTGGTGCTCGAACAGGACACCGAGCGCCATGGCGGCGAGGCTGATCGCGATGGCGGCGCCCTTCGACACCCGCACCTCCTCCTGCTCGCTCGCTCGCCCGGCCGCGCCGGAGGACCCGGGCGTAGAGGTCGTGGCTCGCCGCCGAGGCCCCGGCGATCGTGAGGCCCGAGACGACCGCCAGGATCGTCGCGAAGGCCACCGCCGAGATGAAGCCGAGGAGCACCGGACCGCCGAGGCGGTCGGCGAGGTGCAGCGCCACCATGTTGGCGCCGCCCGTCAGCTGGCCGGCGGCGTCCTGGAAGGCCGGATCGCCGAGGACGAGCGCGATGGCGCCGAAGCCGAGGACGAACAGGAGGGTGTAGAAGACCGTGATGAACCCGGTCGCGACCAGCACCGAGAGCCGGGCCTGGCGCGCGTCGGCCACCGTGAAGAAGCGCATCAGGATGTGCGGCAGGCCGGCGGTGCCGAAGATCAGCGCGACGCCGAGGGACACGGCCGAGACCGGGTCCTTCACGAGGCCGCCCGGCGCCATGATGGCGTGGCTGCGGGGGTGGAGCGCGACGGCGCGGGCGAACAGCGCCTCCAGGCTGAAGCCGAAGCGGGCGAGGATCAGGCCCGACATCAGGGCGGTGCCCGACAGGAGCAGGACGGCCTTGATGATCTGCACCCAGGTCGTCGCCCGCATGCCCCCGAAGGCGACGTAGAGCATCATCAGGACGCCCACGAGCGCCACGGCCGTCCCGTAGGGCAGCCCGAACAGGAGCTCGATCAGCTTGCCGGCCCCGACCATCTGGGCGATCAGGTAGAACAGGACGATCACCAGGGTGTTGAGGCCGGCGACCACGCGCACCGGCACCTCGGACAGCCGGTAGGCCGCCACGTCCGCGAAGGTGTAGCGGCCGAGGTTGCGCAGCGGCTCGGCGATCAGGAACAGGATCATCGGGAAGCCGACCAGGAAGCCGATCGCGTAGATCATGCCGTCGTAGCCCGAGGTGTAGATCAGCGCGGTCACGCCCAGGAAGGTCGCGGCGGAGGTGTAGTCGCCCGCGATCGCGAGGCCGTTCTGGACGCCGCCGAGGCCGCCGCCCGCCGCGTAGTAGTCGCTCGCCGTCCGGGTGCCGCGCCGCGCGGCCCGGACCGTGATGACGAGGGTGAGGGCCACGAATGCGAGGAACAGCGCGATCGCGGTCGGGTTCAGGGGCTGGCGCGCCGTCGGCCCCGCGAGGGCGTCGGCGGCGGCGGCCCCGGCGACCAGGCTCGCCGGGACGGCCGCCAGGAGCGGGCGCAGCGCGCTCATCGCAGGTCCTCCCGCAGGCGGCGGCTCAGGGCGTCGAGCCGGGTGTTGGCGACGAGGACGTAGAGGGCGGTGAGCACGAAGCCGAAGCTCAGGAGCCCGGCCCCCGCGACGATGCCCCAGGTGATCACCGACCCGTCGCGGACGGGCGTGCCGAGGAGGGCCGGACGGAAGGCGACCGTCAGGATGTAGCCGAAATAGGCGGCCGACATCGCCGCCGCGAGGGCGAGGCCGAGGCAGCGTCGCTCGAAGGCGAGGCGCCGGAAGACCGGATGGCCCTCGATCCTGTCGATGCCCATGGGGTGGCTCACGGCGTGCTCCCTGGTCCGTTGCGTGGGGGGTTCCGCTCAGGCGGCGATGCCGGCCGCGACCGCGGTCTCGGCCATGACGGCCTCGGGGCGCCGGTGGCGCTCGGCCATGGCGCGCTCGGCCGGCGTGAGGATCTGCGCCTGCATGTAGGCGCCGAGCTCCCGCGCCCGCCGGACGACCGCGGCCCCGAAGCCGAGGCGCGCCGCCTCGAAGGCGGAGAGGCCCGCCGCGAGGTCGCCGGGATTCGCCGCGAGGGCGTCCGCCAGGGCCTGGGCGTCCCCGGCGGCCTTGGTCACCCCCATCCCGACGTGGGGCCGGGCCACGAAGGCCGCGTCCCCCAGGATGACGGTGCGCGGGCCGAGGACCATCCGGGGCGCCTCGAGGTCCTGGATCGCCTGGATGAAGGGCTGGGGCGTCCGCTCGACCACCTCGGCGAAGGGCGGCGCGAGCAGGCGGCGCGCGTCCCGCCGCAGGGCGGCGACCACCTCGGGCCGGATCCGGTTGGGCGGGATCGAGAGGGCGTGCGTCACGCCGTCGGTGCCGGTCAGGAGCGACCTGAGGGCGCCGTCGGCCGCGGCCGGGCGGTACCAGACGAAGTTGAACCGGCGCCGCCCGCGCGCCGTGGCCTCGTCGGCCCCGGCGACCGGGTAGCCGAGCATCTGCTCCCCGTCCGGGAGCGAGAACGCGAAGTGGTCGCAGAGCGCCGCCCGGGTCGCGTCCGAGAGGTCGGCCTCGTCGACGAGGCCGCGCCAGGCGACGTAGCCGACGTAGGCCGGCGCGACCGCCGGGGCGCACTGCGCCCGCACGCTCGAGGCGATGCCGTCGGCGCCCACGAGGAGGTCCCCCCGCTCCGACCCGCCGTCGGCGAAGTGCGCGGTCACCGACCCGGCCTCGTCCACCACCCGCGCGAGGCCCCGGCCGTGGTGGTAGCTCTCGGCCGGCAGCGCCTGCCGGAGCAGGCCGTAGAGGCGCCCCCAGGAGGTCAGCACCTGGGGCAGCGCCAGCTCGCCGACGAGGCCGCCCTCCCGCGAGAAGACCCGGCGGCCCTCGACGCGCACGCCGACCTCCGCCTCGCCCCGGCCGATGCCGGCCCGCTGGAGCACCGCGAACAGCTCGGCGTGCGTGACGATGCCGGCGCCGCGGCCGGACAGCTCCGTGCCGACGCGCTCGAACACGTCGACCCGCCAGCCGGCGCGCGCCAGCAGCAGGGCGGTGAACAGCCCCGCCATGGAGCCGCCGACCACGAGGGCCCGCGGCGGCCTCGCCGGCGGGAATGCTGCGCGCTGTCCCATGACGTCTCCTCCAGCGTCCCCACGGGGGCCGGTGGCCGCCGCCGGAGCGCGGGCCACCGTTTATCGATTGATCAATCATCACCCGGCGGGCCGGCACCGTCAAGCGCTATTTATCATCTGAACATTAGCTGGCGCGAATCCGGTTGCGGAGTCCCGCGGGCGGGCCGCGGCGCGGCCCGCCGGTGGCCGCCCGATCATTGCGGGCGGGCGACGAGCCCGCGCGCGGGCGGCGCGCGCTTGGCGCATGGATGATGGGCGCGGTCGGGTCGGGGTGCCGGGAGGCGCCGGGGGCGGGAGCGATGACGGGTTGTACCCAACTCCCATCACGCCGGGCGGTCCGCGAGACCGCAGGCGCGGAGGCCCGCCAGCATGTGGCCCGGGGCCGGCGCCTCCACGGCGACGGGCGGCCGCCGCGGGTAGAGCGGCAGCGCGAGGGCCCGGGCGTGGAGCTGGAGGCCCGGCCCGCCGTGCCGGGGCGCGGTGCCGTAGATCGCATCGCCGAGGATCGGCCAGCCCATGGCGGCGCAGTGGACCCGCAGCTGGTGCGTGCGGCCGGTCACCGGCGTCAGGGCGAGCCAGGCGGCGCCGGTGAGGGGATCCCGGCCCAGGCGGCGCCAGCGGGTCAGCGCGGGGTCTCCGGCGGGATCGGTCCGCATCCACCAGCTCCGCGGGTCGTCGGAGCGGCGCGCCAGGGCGAGCGCGACCTCGCCCTCCTCCTCGCGCGGCCCGCCCTCGACGAGGGCCCAGTAGGTCTTGTCCGCCCGCCCGCCCGCGAACAGCGCCCCGAGGCGCGCCAGCGCCCTGGCGTGGCGGCCGAGCGCCAGGCAGCCGGAGGTGTCGCGGTCGAGGCGGTGGGCGGCCTCGGGCCGGCGCGGCAGGCCGAAGCGCAGGGCGTCGAGGTGCTGCACCAGGGTCTCGCCGCCCCCCGGGCCCGGATGCACCGGCAGGCCCGCCGGCTTGTCGATGACGAGCACCAGGGCGTCGCGGTAGAGGAGCCGCGCCTCGATGTTGTCGACGATCATGGTGGGCCTGCGGCCGAGTCGCCAAGGGGCGCCGCCGCGGTCCCGGTCACCGCGGTGGCAAGGAGCGCCGCCGCGGTCCCGGTCACCGCGGTAGCAAGGGGCGCCGTGACGGCGCGTGGGATCCGGGCTAGGCCGCCCTAAATCCTTCGAGCGGTCTGGAGCAAGTGCGGATGAGCGACACCAACAAGCCGGGCTGGTTCGGCCGCCTGTTCGGCCGCAAGGCCGAGACCCCGGACGAGGCGCCCGCCGACGCTCCGGCCGGGGCGCCCGCGGTCAGCCCGGACCCGGCCGGCGCGATGCCGACCGAGCCCACCGGGACGCTCTCGGAGGGCGTGCCGGATTTCGCGGCCGCCGCCGACGACGTCCTGCCCGCGCCCCCGACCGTGACCGAGGCCTCGCCCGGGACGGAGGCCGCCCACGACCTCCCGGACGAGCTGGCCGGCGCCGACCTGGAGCCCGTGGAGGACGCCGAGGCGCCGGCCCCCGAGGCGCCGGCGATCCAGCCCATCGATGCCGCGGCGGTCTTGAGCGCCGAGGCGGTCCTGGCTGCCGAGGCGGTCCAGGGCGGCGAGGCGGTCGAGAAGCGCGGCTGGTGGGGCCGCCTGACCGGTGGCCTCAAGCGCACCTCCTCGGCCCTGTCGGACCGCGTCACCGGGCTCTTCACCAAGCGCAAGCTCGATGCCGACACCCTGGAGGAGCTGGAGGACGCCCTGATCCAGGCCGATTTCGGGGTCGAGACCGCGACCCGGATCGCCGAGGCCGTAGGCAAGGGCCGCTACGAGAAGGGCATCGCCCCCGACGAGGTGCGGGCGATCCTGGCGTCCGAGGTCGAGCGGGCCCTCGACCCGGTGGCCCTGCCCCTGACCATCGACGCCGGCCACAAGCCCTTCGTGATCCTGATGATCGGCGTCAACGGCGCCGGCAAGACCACCACGATCGGCAAGCTCGCCCAGAAGTTCAGGGCCCAGGGCCGGACCGTGATGCTGGCCGCCGGCGACACCTTCCGGGCCGCCGCCATCGAGCAGCTCAAGGTCTGGGGCGAGCGCACCGGCGCGCCCGTGGTGGCGCGCCCGCAGGGGGCGGACGCCGCCGGCCTCGCCTACGACGCCCTCGAGGCCGCCCGGGAGGCCGGCACCGACATCCTGATGATCGACACGGCCGGCCGGCTCCAGAACAAGGCCGGGCTGATGGCGGAGTTGGAGAAGGTCGTCCGGGTGATCACGAAGCTCGAGCCGACGGCGCCCCACGCCGTCCTCCTCGTCCTCGACGCCACGGTCGGCCAGAACGCGCTGAGCCAGGTCGAGCTGTTCCGGCAGTCGGCCGGCGTCACCGGCCTCGTGATGACGAAGCTCGACGGCACCGCCCGGGGCGGCATCCTGGTGGCGCTCGCCGCCAGGTTCGGGCTGCCGGTGCACTTCATCGGGGTCGGCGAGGGGGTGGACGACCTCGAGCCCTTCGCGGCCCGCGACTTCGCCCGGGCGATCGCCGGCCTGGAGAAGGGCTGAAGGCGGGCCGGCCGCCGGGCGTCCCCTCCCGCCACCCGTCGATTGCGATGGACATCCGCCGGTCCTCCGGGGATGGATGGAGCAACGACGGCCGGAGACGGCCCGCGACCCCGGCCGGACACGAGCCGGCTGCCCCCGAACGCGCGGGGAACCGCGCCGTCCGCGACGGGACCCGCCGCGGGCGGCGTGCCGCGCGTCCCCGCGTCGTGCCCGCATCGCTCCCTCCAAGACCCATCGTGCTCCCATGAAGATCGAAGCCGTCCCGCCCAAGACCCACCTGCCGCCGCTCGCCAAGCTCGCCCTCGAGCTCGGCCCCCTCGGGGTGTTCTTCCTCGGCAACGCCTACGCGGACCGGTTCGGGTTCGCGGCCGACCAGCGCCTGTTCGTGGCGACGGGCCTGTTCATCGCCGCGACCCTGCTGGCGCTCGCGGTGCACTACGCCTGGGTGCGGCGGCTGCCGATCATGCCGCTCGTCTCCGGGATCGTCGTGGTGGTGTTCGGCGGCCTGACCCTGGCGCTCCAGGACGAGGTGTTCATCAAGCTCAAGCCCACGATCGTGAACAGCCTGTTCGGGGCGGTGCTGCTCGGCGGCCTCGCCTTCGGCCGGCCGCTGCTGGCGCTGGTGCTCGACAGCGTCTTCGACCTGACGCCGGAGGGCTGGCGCAAGCTCACGTTCCGGTGGGGCGTCTTCTTCTTCGTGCTCGCGGCCATCAACGAGGTGGTGTGGCGCACCCAGACCACGGATTTCTGGGTCAGCTTCAAGGTCTTCGGCATCATGCCGCTGACGGTCGCGTTCGCCCTGGCGCAGACGCCGCTGCTCCTGCGCCACGAGCGCAAGTCCGGGCAGGCCTGACCCCCGCGGGCAAGCCCGCGCGGCGAGGGGGGTCAACCCGCGCGGCGCGGGGGTGAACCCGCGCGGCCCGCGCGGCGCGGGCGCGACGCCGCAGGGGGCGGCGGGAACCCGCGGTGGCCGCGGGCGATTCTAAGCCTTCATGACGCCCTCGTCCGCCACGGCCCCCTCCCCCGCGCCGGCTCCCTCCTCGGGGATTCCCGGCGGCCTCGCCGCCAAGGCGCTCGCGATCCACCGCCGCCTGTGCGGGGTCTACGGCTGCCCGATCCCGTACTTCCACGACCTCGACCCGGTGAGCGAGCTCGTCTCCTCGCTGCTCTCGCACCGGACCCGCAACGCCGAGTCCGGCCGCGCCTTCAAGGCCCTGCGGGCCCGCTTCCCCGACTGGTCGGCGCTCATCGACGCGCCGACGCCGGAGGTCGAGGCCCTGATCGCGGGCGTGACCTGGCCCGAGCTGAAGGCGCCGCGCATCCAGGCCGTGCTGCGGGCGGTGCGGGAGCGCCGCGGCGTCCTCGACCTCGACATGCTGGCCGGGCTCGACGTCTCGGCGGCCCGGGCCTGGCTCGAGGCGATCCCGGGGATCGGGCCGAAGACCAGCGCGGCGGTCCTGTCGTTCAGCCGCCTGCGCATGCCGGCGCTCCCGGTCGACAGCCACCACCACCGCGTCGCCCAGCGCACCGGGCTGATCGGCCCGAAGGTCGACGTCGGACCCGCCCACGCGGTCCTGCGGGCGCAGCTCCCCGCCGACTGGGACGCCCAGAGCCTGTACGACAATCACGAGGTCTTGATGCTGCACGGGCAGCGCTGCTGCCACCATCGCGCCCCGGCCTGCGGCCGCTGCGCGATCCTCGACCTCTGCCCCACGGGCCAGGCCCGCGGCGCGGCGCCGGCGAGGCGGGAGCCGGAGGCGCTCCCGGCCTGACGGCGGCCGGCGCGGCCCCGCCCCGCCTTGACCGGCCGCCGCGGATCGGTTCAGAACGCCGCGCCCGCGGGACTGCCCGACCCTCGGCCGCAGGGGACGACGACACACCATGCCCGCGTTCAAGGAACTGGTCTTTTCCGGCGTCCAGCCGACCGGAAACCTGCACCTCGGCAACTACCTCGGCGCCATCAAGCGCTTCGTCGCCATGCAGGCGCGGTCCGAGTGCATCTACTGCGTGGTCGACCTGCACGCGATCACGCTCTGGCAGGAGCCGGCGGAGCTCACGAGCCAGATCCGCGAGGTCACGGCGGCCTTCCTGGCGGCGGGCATCGACCCGGCGCGCTCCATCGTGTTCAACCAGTCCCAGGTGCCCCAGCACGCCGAGCTGGCCTGGATCTTCAACTGCGTGGCCCGCCTCGGCTGGCTCAACCGCATGACGCAGTTCAAGGAGAAGGCCGGCAAGGACCGCGAGAACGCCAGCGTCGGGCTCTACGACTATCCCGTCCTGATGGCGGCCGACATCCTGGCCTACCGGGCGACCCACGTGCCGGTCGGCGAGGACCAGAAGCAGCACCTCGAACTGACCCGCGACATCGCCCAGAAGTTCAACAACGACTTCGCGGGCGCGATCGCCGAGCAGGGCCACGGCGAGGCCTTCTTCCCCCTCACGGAGCCCCTGATCGGCGGCCCCGCCGCCCGGGTCATGTCCCTGCGCGACGGCACCCGGAAGATGTCGAAGTCGGACCCGTCCGACTACTCGCGCATCAACCTCACGGACGACGCCGACGCCATCGCCCAGAAGGTGCGCAAGGCCAAGACCGACGCCGAGCCCCTCCCCGCCGAGGCCGCGGGCCTCGACCGGCGGCCCGAGGCCGACAACCTCGTGGGCATCTTCGCGGCGCTCAACGACGCGACGCGCGAGGAGGTGCTGCGCGACTACGGCGGCGCCCAGTTCTCGGCCTTCAAGGGCGCGCTGGTCGACCTCGCGGTGGCGAAGCTCGGGCCGATCGGCGCCGAGATGAAGCGCCTCGTCGGCGATCCCGGCCACATCGACCGCGTGCTCGCCGACGGCGCCGCCCGGGCCGAGGCCATCGCCGCGCCGAACCTCGCCGCCGTGAAGGACATCGTGGGCTTCGTGCGGCGGCGCTGAGGCGCCGGAGCGGGCCGGCGGGGCTCCCGGCGCGGGGCTGCCGACAGGCCGGCAATCGGCCGCCGCGGCCTTGAAGCGGCGCGGCCCGCGCGCATAACGCTCGGGAGCCCGACCGCCGGAGGAGCCCGCCATGCCGGTCCAAGCCCTGATCTTCGACGTCTTCGGCACCCTGCTCGACTGGCACGGCGGCGTCGCCCGCGAGGCGAGCCGCCTGCTCTCGGCGCTGCGGCCCGACGTCGACGGCCACGCCTTCGCGCGGGCCTGGCGCGACCGCTACCAGCCCGGCATGGAGCCGATCCGGCAGGGCGCGCGCGCCTACGCGGATCTCGACACGCTGCACGCCGAGAGCCTCGACGGCGTGCTCGCGACCTTGCGCCTCGGCGAGGCGGTGCCGGACGAGATCAAGCACGAATTGGTCCTGGCCTGGCACCGGCTCGACGCCTGGCCGGAGGTGCCGGCGGCCCTCGCGCGCCTGAAGGAGCGCTACCTGCTGGCGCCCTGCTCCAACGCCCACGTGCGCCTCGCCATCGCGCATGCCCGCCGCAACGCGCTGCCCTGGGACGCGGTGCTCGGGGCCGAGTTCGCCCAGGACTACAAGCCGAAATCCGCCGTGTACCTCCGCGCCGTCGAGGCGCTGCGGCTCGCCCCCGACGCCGTCATGATGGTGGCGGCCCACTCCTCCGACCTCGCGGCGGCGGCGGCCTGCGGCCTCGCCACCGCCCACGTCGCCCGCCCGGACGAGAGCGGCCCCGGCACCGGCGAGACCGCCCCGCTGGTGCCGGTGGACCTCGCCGCCCGGGACCTCGCCGACCTCGCCCGGCAGCTCGGCTGCTGAGGCGGCGGCGCGCGCGGGCCCGCCGGACGCGCGCAAGGGCCCGCCCTCGGGGGAGAGCGGGCCCTCGATCGATCGCGCGCGGCCTCGCGCGGGCTCAGTTCAGGGTGGCGTTCGCCGGGCGGCGCTCCGTCGAGACCGCGACGTCCCCGATGATCAGGCCGGCCGAGCCGAGGCGCACCGGCACGGTCTCGCCGTCGTGGATGCTGCCGGCCAGGATCTGCTCGGCCAGCGGGTCCTGCACCGCCTTCTGGATCACGCGCTTCAGGGGACGCGCCCCGTAGGCCGGGTCGTAGCCCTTGCCGGCGAGCCAGGCGCGGGCGTCCGCCTCGACGTCGAGGGTGATCTTGCGCTCCTCCAGCAGCCGTGCGAGGCGGCCGAGCTGGATGTCGACGATCGCCCCCATCTCCTGGCGCTGGAGCCGGTGGAACAGGATGATCTCGTCGACCCGGTTCAGGAATTCCGGCCGGAAGTGCGACCGCACCACGCCCATCACCTCCCCGCGGACCGCGTCGGTGTCCTGGCCCTCGGGCTGGCTCACCAGGTACTCCGACCCGAGGTTCGACGTCATGATGATCAGCGTGTTGCGGAAGTCGACCGTCCGCCCCTGCCCGTCCGTGAGCCGCCCGTCGTCGAGGACCTGCAAGAGGACGTTGAACACGTCCGGGTGCGCCTTCTCGACCTCGTCGAACAGCACGACCTGGTAGGGCCGGCGCCGCACCGCCTCCGTCAGCGATCCGCCCTCCTCGTAGCCGACGTAGCCGGGGGGCGCGCCGATGAGCCGGGCGACCGCGTGCTTCTCCATGTACTCCGACATGTCGATGCGCACGAGGGCGGTGTCGTCGTCGAACAGGAACCCGGCGAGCGCCTTCGTCAGCTCCGTCTTGCCGACGCCGGTGGGGCCGAGGAACATGAACGAGCCGATCGGGCGGTTCGGGTCCTGGAGCCCGGCGCGGGCGCGGCGCACGGCGGTCGCGACCGCCTCCACCGCCTCGCGCTGGCCGACGACCCGGCGGGCGAGCGCCTCCTCCATGCCGAGCAGCTTCTCGCGCTCGCCCTCCAGCATCTTGTCCACCGGCACGCCGGTCCAGCGCGAGACCACGCCCGCGACGTGGCTCGGCGTCACCGCCTCCTCCATCAGGCCGCCGCCGTTGCCCCGGGTGCCGTCCTGGCCCCGCGCCTCGATCTCGGCGAGCTCGCGCTCCAGGCCCGGGACGATGCCGTAGGCGAGTTCCCCCGCCCGCTGGTACTGGCCCTGGCGCTGCGCCGCGGCGAGGTCGGTACGGGCCTCGTCGAGCTTCTTCTTCAGCTCCGCGGCGCGGCCGAGCTTGTCCTTCTCGGCCTTCCAGCGCGCCGTGATGCTGGCCGACTGCTCCTCGAGGTCGGCGAGCTCGCGCTCCAGGCGCAGCAGGCGGTCGCGGGAGGCGGAATCGGCCTCCTTCTTGAGCGCCTCGCCCTCGATCTTCAGCCGCACGATCTCGCGGTCGATGGTGTCGAGCTCCTCGGGCTTCGAGTCGACCTGCATGCGCAGGCGCGAGGCCGCCTCGTCGACGAGGTCGATCGCCTTGTCGGGCAGGAAGCGGTCGGTGATGTAGCGGTTCGACAGGGTCGCGGCGGCGACGAGGGCCGCGTCCTGGATGCGCACGCCGTGGTGCTGCTCGTACTTCTCCTTGATGCCGCGCAGGATCGAGACCGTGTCCTCCACGGTCGGCTCCGAGACGAAGACTGGCTGGAAGCGCCGCGCCAGCGCCGCGTCCTTCTCGACGTGCTTGCGGTACTCGTCGAGCGTGGTGGCGCCGACGCAGTGCAGCTCGCCGCGGGCGAGCGCGGGCTTGAGGAGGTTCGAGGCGTCCATGGCGCCGTCGGCCTTGCCGGCCCCGACGAGCGTGTGCATCTCGTCGATGAACAGCACGATCTGGCCGTCCGCCGCCGTCACCTCGGCGAGCACGCCCTTGAGCCGCTCCTCGAACTCGCCGCGGTACTTCGCGCCCGCGATGAGCGAGCCGAGGTCGAGGGCGAGCAGGCGCTTGTCGCGCAGGGATTCCGGCACGTCGCCGTTGATGATGCGCAGCGCCAGCCCCTCCACGATGGCGGTCTTGCCGACGCCGGGCTCGCCGATCAGGACGGGGTTGTTCTTGGTGCGCCGCGACAGGACCTGGATGGTGCGGCGGATCTCCTCGTCGCGGCCGATGACCGGGTCGAGCTTGCCCTCGCGCGCCGCCTCGGTGAGGTCGCGGGCGTACTTCCTGAGCGCGTCGTAGGCGTTCTCGGCCGTGGCGTTGTCGGCGGTGCGGCCCTTGCGCAGCGCCGTGATGGCCCCGTTGAGGGAGGCCGCCGTGACGCCGGCCGCCGCCAGGATCCGGCCGGCCTCCGCGTCCTTCTCGACGGCGAGCGCGAGCAGCAGGCGCTCCACCGTGACGTAGGAATCGCCGGCCTTCTCGGCCGCCTTCTCGGCCGTGTCGAACAGGCGCATCAGCTCGCGCGTCGCCTGCGGCTGCGAGGCGCCGCCCGACACCTTCGGCTGCCGGCCGAGCCAGGCCTCCGTCTGCGCCAGCGCGACCCGCGACTGGCCCCCGGCCCGGTCGATCAGGCCGGCGCAGAGCCCCTCGGGGTCGTCGAGCAGCACTTTCAGGACGTGGCCCGGCGTCAGCTGCGGATGGCCCTCCCGCAGGGCGAGCGACTGCGCCGCCTGCACGAAGCCCCGCGCCCGCTCGGTGTACTTCTCGAAGTTCATGCGTTCGTTCCTCCTCGTCCGGTCCCGCCCGCCCCTCCCGCGAGGCACCGGGCGGATCCTGATGGGTGCCCCCGCGCGTCGGCCGCGCACCGGGCGCCGGCCCCCCGTCGCGGGGCTGCCGGCCTCCCCCATGTGGTGTGACATATCGGTGACACAAGGGGTCGGCCGGCGGGGCGGCGCCCGCGAGGTCTGCATTCCGGGGATGCCCGCCTCGCGGGGGACGCCGGCGGCTTGCGGCCGGGCGCTCGGGGGGCTAGCCATCGGCATGGCCACCGACACCGCGCGCCTGCGCATCGACGCCCTGCACCGCTACCCCGTGAAGGGCCTCTCGCCCGAGCCGCTCGCCGCGGTCGCGCTGACCCCCGGCGCCTACGTGCCGGGCGACCGCCTCTACGCGGTCGAGAACGGGCCGAGCGGCTTCGACCCCCTCGCGCCGGTGCATCAGCCGAAGGTCAAGTACCTGATGCTGATGCGCAACGAGGCCCTGGCCCGCCTGCGCACGCGCTACGACGCCGGCATCCTCACCATCCGGGAGGGCGGGCGGGAGGTGGTGCGGGGCGACCTGTGCCAGCCGGAGGGACGGCTCGCCGTCGAGGCGTTCCTGCGCCGCTTCATGCCCGGGGAATTGCGCGGCCCCCCGAAGGTGCTGGCCGCGCCCGAGGGCCACCGCTTCACCGATTCACGGCGCGGGTTCGTCTCGCTCATCAACCTGGCGAGCGTGGCGGCGGTCGCCGACATGGTGGGCGCGCCCGTCGACCCGCTGCGGTTTCGCGCCAACCTCCACGTCGACGGCCTCGCGCCCTTCGCCGAGCTCGACCTGGTCGGGTCAACGCTCGTCTCGGAGGCGGGCGTGCGCCTCACGGTCACCCAGCGCACGCAGCGCTGCGCGGCCACCAACGTCGACCCGGCGACGGGCGCCCGCGACCTCGCGATCCCGGCGGCCCTCCAGCGCCACCTCGGCCACCCCGATTGCGGCGTCTACGCCGAGGTGTCGGACGGGGGGACGCTGCGGCCGGGCGAGGTCCTGCGGGTGATGCCCGCGTGAGGAGCGCCGGCGCGGCCCGCCGCCCCGGAGCCGCGCGGCGCCTCAGCGGCGCGCCGGCAGCCAGACCGGCTCGGGCTCCTCGCGGGGCAGCACGGCCGCCACGGCGTCGAGGTCGACCGTGTAGGTCTCGGTGAGGAGCCGCCAGAGGTCCTGGCGGCTGGCGGCCCGGCGGCCGAGGGAATCGACCGTCGCGGCGAGGAGCGTCGGGCTGGTGAGGGCGGGACGCGGCAGGAGCGTCTCGGCTTGCGGCATCGGTCGGTGTCCCTGGCGGCCGCGCCAGAATGTCGGGATCGTGGTTAACCGGGGGTAAAGGGGATCGTCCAGCGGTGAGCGAGCGGCGCCACGTCCTCGTCCGGGCGGAGGCCGATGCGCGGGTCGGCGGCGGCCACGTCATGCGCTGCCTCGCCCTCGCGGCGGCCCTGCGCGGGCGCGGCCATGCCGTGACGGTCTGCGCCGGCCCGCAGGCGGTCCGGGCCGTGCCGGCGCTCGCGGCGAGCGGCCTTCCCGTCGTGGCCGAGCCGGTCCCGGCGGACGTCGTGGTGGTGGACCATTACGGCCTGGCGCTGGCCGAGGAGGACGCCCTGCGGCGGGCGGCCGGCGCGGCGCTCCTCGTGGCGATCGACGACCTCGCCGACCGGATGCACGGCTGCGACCTCCTCCTCGATGCCGGGGCCGGGCGCGACCCCTCCGCCTACGCGGGCCTGATCCCCGGGGGGGCGGTCGGCCTGTTCGGGCCGCGCCACGCCCTGCTGCGCCCGGACTTCGCGGCGCTCCGGCCCGCTTCGCCGCGGCGCCCGCGGGGCCTCGCCCGCATCGCGGTGGCGTTCGGGCTCTCGGACGCCACGCCCCACGTCGCCGCGACGCTCGCGGCCCTCGCCCGGGCGGCGCCGGCGGCGGCCGTCGACCTCGTCACCGGCCCGGCGGGGGCCGGGGCGGCGGCGGCACTCGCGGCCGGGCGCCCCGGCGTGCGGCTCCACGTCGACCCGCCCGACTACCCGGCGATCCTCGCCGCCGCCGACCTCGCCATCGGGGCCGCGGGCGGCTCGGCCTGGGAGCGCTGCGCCCTGGCGCTCCCCTCGATCGCGGTGCCGATCGCTCCCAACCAGGCCGGC
>NZ_KZ984636.1 GCF_003574465.1 Methylobacterium crusticola | reverse complement strand
CGACGCGCAAGCCCATCGAGATCTGGTTCCAGGACGACGCACGGATCGGCCAGAAGAACAGCCTCGTGCGGCAGTGGGCGAGACCAGGAACGAGGCCCCGGCAGCCGGCCGAGCGCTACGAGAGCGCCTACCTGTTCGGCGCCATCTGCCCGGCGCGCGGCATCGGCGCCGCTCTGGCGCTCCCATTCGCTGACACCCAGGCCATGCAACTTCACCTCGACGAGATCGCCCGCACCGTCCGCCGCGGTGCCCACGCGGTGCTGCTGCTGGACCGGGCCGGCTAGCACACGACCGGTGCCCTCGCGGTTCCGGAGACTATCACCCTGATCCTGCTGCCCTCGCGTGCCCCGGAGCTGAACCCGGTCGAGACCATCTGGCAGTACCTGCGCCAGACCTGGCTCTCCAACCGCGTCTTCAGCACCTACGAGGAGATCATCGATGCCGCGTGCGACGCCTGGCGCAGGCTGACCTCCGAGCCCGACACAATCACCTCTATCGGCTCGCGCGAATGGGCCCTCGCGGGTCAAAGGCGAGGGCCGTTGGTATTACACGTCTGAGACCCGCCTCAGTTGACGCGCTTGACGCAAGAGCGCGGCGTAGCCGCCGATGTCAGGAAAACGCGACAGGAAAACTGCTGCCAGGAAGTGCCCTCCTGTGGCACGACCCTGACATGCTTATCGGCTACGCTCGCGTCTCCACCACCGACCAGAACCTTGACCTCCAGCGCGACGCTCTCACCGGCGCCGGCTGCTCCCGCATCTTCGAGGAGAAGAAGTCTGGCAAAGCCGGCAGCAAGCGANGGCTCGCGCGAATGGGCCCTCGCGGGTCAAAGATGAGGGCCGTTGGTATGATCCGGGGCAATCTCAACGACTGTTCCAGGTGTCTTTCGTGGCGCAGACTTTCTGGATCGTGTTCGAATCGAGGGAGCATCTCCTGGAAGTCGTCGTGGTGCCCGGCAAGCAGGATGGCCGCTTTCAGCTGGAATTTGCATTCAGTCTGCTCGAAGCCCGAGTTCGGCTGCCCTGCCGACCGTGAACCTCGCCGAAAGCTTTGGCCTCAACCAGCCCGCTTGCGTCCTTCCGCTAGCAGCGGCAGCAGTGCAGCCAGGCCGAACCCCGCCGCCAGCCAGCCGAGCTGCGCCGCCGCGCCCTCGGCGACGACCAGCGCGCCCGCTGCCGCGCCCGTTGCGCTGCCGAGGTAGATGGCCGAGGAGTTCAAGGACAGGCTTACGGGAGCCAGCGCCGAGGACAGCGCAACCAGCCGTGCCTGTTGTGCCGTCATCAGTCCCCAACTCGCCAAACCCCAGAGTAGGATGGCCGGAAATAGGATCGGCATAGCCGACCTCGGCCCAACTCCCGAACCGAGCGACAGGACAAGATAGGCCAGCAGGGTGAGACCTCCGCCGACGATCACGGTCGGGCGTGCACCCCAGCGGTCGGCCGCGTCGCCTCCGAGCCGCGTGCCAGCCGCGCTTGCCAGCCCGAAGCCCAGCAGCACCAATGCCAGTCCCTGCGGGCCGACGGCGGACACATCGGCCAGGAAGACGCCGAGATAGGTATAGATCGTGAAGGTGCCGGCCACGGTCAGCACGCTGGTCGCCAGCACGGCGAGAACGTCGCGCCGCTTCGCCATCGCGAGACGCTCGCCTAGGGTGGCCGTGGTGCCTGCTGGCTGGTGCGGCAATCCAGCGAGTATGCCGAGCAGCGCAAGTGCCGCCAGACCAGCCACGCCGAGGAAGGTGGCGCGCCAGCCAAATCCTTCTCCCACCAGCACGCCGAGCGGCACTCCGGCGACGATCGCCAAGGTGAGGCCGTTGGTGACCATAGACAGGGCGCGGCCCCGCCGCTCCGGTCCTCCGAGTGCAGCGGCATAGCCGCTGGCCGCCGGCATGAAGCTGGCGGCGGACAGTGCAAGCAGCAGTCGCGCGGCCAACAACTCGGCATAGCCTGGCGCAACCGCGGCGAGCAGATTGGCAAGAGTGAAGCCGCCCATGGCGATGGCCAGCAGGCGCCGCCGCTCCAGCCGAGCGGTCAGCACGGCCATGATTGGCGCGCCGACGGCATAGGCTAGGGAGAAAGCGGTGACCAAGTGGCCGGCTGCGGCCAGCCCGACGTCCAGGTCTCGCGCCAGGGCGGGGAGCAGACCGGCGATCATGAAACCCTCAGTGCCGATGGCGAAGGCGCCGAGGGTCAGCCAGATGAGGAACGTCAGCGATCCATACATGGTGACACACACAACAAATCAGGTTAGTTTTCGCTTGATACAGCGAAGGAGTCAGATGATCCGAGAATTAACTTAAGCACAACTCTCTCCGTTTCCGTAAGTGGATCAGTATCTGAGGCTCAATTCGCCCAGGGTGCAGCGTGAATCCGCGTACACACATTCGGCTTACAAAACGTATGGTCAAAATTCTCAATATACTCGAAGTTGAAAGTCCCGAACGTCGTCTGAGGTTTCTTCAACGCCGAGCGGAGTTGATCTTTAATAAACTCATTCTTAAAGTCACCGCGAGGGAATGCGGAAATAGTTTGTGCGCGCTCCGCGGGGGTATACCCGTCATATCCGACACCGAGCACATCCATCACGACGCCCGCCTTCGTGAGGGCGATCTCCGGCCGCATGTATTCGGGCACTCCGGGGGTCGTATGCAGGGCGATCGCTTCCCAGACCAGATCCGCCTTCGGTTCGGGAACCCCGTGGCTCCTGAGGAATTCGCGCGCGGCGTCAGCCCCATCGACTTCGAAGCGCTTTGTGTCAGTGTGGTAGGCGTCGACGAGTCCCAAGTCGTGGAACAACGACGCGACATAAAGCAGTTCGGAGTCGAATTTCAGGCCTTCACGAGTACCCTTCATCGCGCCGAAGACGTAAACTCGGACGGAGTGGTTGAATAACATCTCGGATTGATGCTGGCGCACCAGCTCGGCCGCCTCCCGGGCGATCTTGCTGTCGGGAATCCTGACGCCAGAAATCTCTTTAGTCATTGCTTAACTCCTGCTTATTGGCGACTTATATTTTCCATACTGTGGCCGAAGAGACTGCCGAACAGCGATTCCGATCGCGATTGGCTGGATCCGGCCTTCGGCTGTTGCCAGCCGCATCTACAATCTACTTCCATTCGCTGGCTACGGAACCTGGGAGAGCCTGGAATGGCGGGGAAGCCCTGCGAGGTGGCGGGTATCGCCGGTGGTGTCGACGAAGGGGAACCTCCAGCGGTACATCGCAATCCCCTCAGCCTCCGACGATTACCGCCACGGTCTCATCCGGCATCGACAGCATGGGTTGGTGATGCGTGGCGAGGATCGCCGTGCGGATGGCAGGATCAGCCTGCATCTCCGGGAGACGCAGCATGAAGGGCGACGGATTGGTCCGCGCGCAGACCACGTAGGCAAGCGGGATGTCGGGGCGCGTGGTCAGTGCCTTAACCGGCTGGAAGAAGGTCCGCCAGGGCTGACCGACGAGCCGCGGTTCGACGAATGCGACGGTGTTCGGGTCCGTGATGCCGGAAGCCGTCACCGGTATGGGCGGAATTGGAAGGTCGCTCGCGCGCGAGGACTCATAGATTGGGCGGATCTCCGGCAGCACGTAGTCGATCAGCGCCTGCCCGTCCTTCGGCAGGAAAGCATCCAGGTAGACGATGTCGCGGATCCGGTTGGGGATACGGGCCAGGACGCCTGTGACGACCATGCCGGCATAGCTCCAGCCTACGAGGGTCACGTTGCGCAGATCCTCCATCTCGACGTGCGCGACGATATCCTCAACGTGGGCCGCCAGATCGACGCGGTCGCGCTCAAGATGCCGGCGCTCGCCGAGGCCGGTCAGGGTCGGTGCGCTCGCCAGATGACCAAGGCCGCGCAGCCTGGCGAGGACGTCCTGCCAGACCCAGCCGCCGTACCAGGCGCCGTGGACGAGAACAAAGCTGCGTTGATGGGCCATCATGGATCTCCGGATCTGCTGTGATTTGCGAGGGCACGACCGACCGCACGTCCTTCGCGCCTCGGTGCCTGTAGAAGATCTCCGCCCAATCCTTGGCCGTCTCGAACTTCATCAGCCAAATCTCCGGTAATCCGGAGTGGCGGCCCTTAAATGACCGGACCCTTAAGCTCCTGATAAGAAGCACGTGATCACTATGGACACTGTATTGGAGCCGTAGCGTGTCTCGTGCAAGGAGGCTGACCATTCGCTATCCGCCAAGACCCGCTTATTTCCTGCCAGGCAGCCGCAGTGCTGGAGCCGAGATGCGGTGCAGGCGCGGCGAACGTCCTCGCCAGAGCGAACGGCGTACGGCTGACAAAGGCTGAGTGGAACACGGCTACGACGTCCAACAGTGCTCCGGCCGCATGGTCCTCCGCCGCAATCCCACGGCCAGGAACCGCTCGATCATCGCATTGACCTGCTCAGCGACCTCGATCGTGTTAAAGTGACCAGCCAGGAGGGTCTTGGCCGTTACGAGCTGCGGGCAGAACCTCCTCAGCCGCTCGAGGTCGCGTCCTGTCTCTATGGCGGGGACATCGGCCGAGATGTAGGCCATCGGGATCCTACAGGCCGCAGCAGCCGGGACCGGATCGTGGTCCAAGATGAAGTTTCCAATCGCGGAGTACGCCACGTGCTGAGGCGTCCTCAGGCAAGGGCCCAGGATGTAGTTCTCGAATATCTCCCGGCGCCGCTGTGGGTCGTCGAAGTCGCACCCGATCGCCCAGGCATTCGCCTGCGACACAGCGAGGTAGCCCGGACCGCCGATGCCCTCCAGAAGCCGGCGAGCGTCAGGGTGGTCGCGCATCGCGGGGGGAGCCATCACCATCGAGTCGATCATCACGAGGCCGGCGGCGAGACCCGGATACCGGCCGCAGAGTTCGAGCGCGACGGCGCCTCCAAGGCTGTGTCCAATGACGACGGGCTTCTCGAGGCCGATCGCACGGCATTGCCAGGCGACGTCGTCGGCAAACCCCGCCATCGTGTACTCCTGCTCGGGCGCATCGCTCGCCCCATGGCCCCTGAGGTCGACGGCGACGACCCGCCGCTCGGGCGAGAAGTAGGCGATCTGGGGCGTGAAGATCCCATGGTCGCCCGTCCAGCCGTTGACGAGAACCAGCGGCGGGAGTTCCGACGTGCGCGGTCCTGCCTCGACATGCGCAAGCCGTACGCCGTCGTGGGTCGTGAACTCCGACTCCGCTCGGCACTTGGCAACCGTCATGAGGCCTCTCCTTTCGCTCTCGCTTCGGTCGGCCGAAGCAGGGCAGTTGCGGCCTCGTGTTCGGCGGGGCGGGCTAGCCCCCCGTGGAAGCCGGCGGCGATGATGCAGAACCCGAGCATCACCCCAGCCATCGACAGGACCGTGTGCCCGTCGAAGAGTCGAGCGACGAGGTCGCTCGAGACCGCCGCTACAGCGGTCTGGAGAAGGATCGCCACGGTACTGGCCGAACCCGCGATCTCAGGCATGGGGTGTATCGCGGCGTGCATCGCGTTCGGCGAGATCAGCCCGAAGGCGAGAGCCACGCCGACCATCGCGAAGACCACCGGCACGGGCGAGGACGACTTGGTCAGCGCCGCGACCAACAGGATCACTGCGACGAGCGTCGCCAGGGCGAGCCCCAGCGCGGTCGCGCGACCGACCGAGAGGCCCAGACCACTGAGCCGCCCATTGAGGTAGGCACCACCCATGACGGACAGGGAACTCGCGCCGAAGATCAGGCCGTACCGCTCGGGGCTGAAGCCGAGAGCATCGATGAAGAACAGCGAGGAACCCGTGATGTAGGCGTACACCGCACCGCCCATGGCGGCATTGCAGAGCGCGTTGCCGAGAAAAACCGGGTTCGTCAGCACACGTCGGTACACGCCGGCGACTTCCGCGGGTCCGAGCCGAGACCGGAGATCGAGCGGCGCGGGCTCGTCGAAGAACGTCATGGCGAGCAGCAGGACCAGGGCCGCGGCGATGGGTGCGGCGTAGATCAGGCGCCAGCCTCCGATCCCGAGCAGCACGGCGCCGACACTCGGAGCCAACATCGGCACGACGTTGATGACGAGGACGACGAAGGTCATCTTCGCACGCGCCTCCTCGCCCTCGAACCGGTCCCGCACAAGGGCGAAGGCCGCCATACCCGGTCCGGAGGCGCCGATCCCCTGCAGCACGCGGAAGGCGAAGAGCTGCGCCAGCGACTGCACCAGAATGCAGCCAGCGCTTGCGACGATCAGGATCACGCAGCCCCAGACGACGGCCGGCTTGCGGCCGAAGCAGTCGGACAGGGGCCCGTAGACGAGCAGTGCTGCTCCGAGGCTCAGCAGGTAGGCGCTCAGCGCTAAGCCGATATCACAGCCTTGCACCCCGAGTGCGGCGGCCGTGGCCGAGAGACTCGGCAGGATCATGTCGATGCTGAAGGTCGGCAGAGCAGCCATCAACCCGAGCAGGGCCGAGAACCCTGCGGAGCCAGGCGCGACGGGGCGCACAAGGGTCCGGCCGGGAGGGCTCATGCCGGGGTTCGCTCGCGGGCTTGGGCCCGTGTAGGGGCGTAGGGCGCGACCGCCATCGCCTCGATCTCGGGGACCAAGCCGGCCGCGTCCATGTCCGCCCGCATCGCTGCCCCCAATCTGGTTGCAGCGGCACGGAACCGGGGCTCCGCGAGCAGCCAGCGCACAGCGTCGGCGATCTCGGCCTCGAGGGCGGTCGGCGGCAGGCTGAGGCCGGCACCGCGCACCTGGACGCGCGCGGCGTTGTCGCCCTGGTCGCGGCCTATTGGGATGACGAGCAGTGGCAATCCATGGAGCAGCGCCCTGCTGACCGTCCCGTGCCCGCCCTGGCTGACGACGAGCGACACTTGGTCCATGACGCTGTCATGCGGCGCCGCAGGCACCACACGCACGTTCTCGGTCGCTGGCAGATCCTCCAAGCGGACCTTAAGCCCTGCCGTAACGACGGCCTCGACATCGACGCTCCCGACGGCGCGCACGATTCGTTGGATCAGTTCGGTCTGGTTCTGGGCCCCGGTGCTGCAGGCGATCAGCACGCGCGGCCGCTTCGTTGCGGGCCAGGCTGGTAGCTCGGATTTCGACCAAACCGGCTCGTCGAGTAGCGGCCCAACATAACGATAGTTCCAGGGCAAAGCGGTGGCCTCGAAGTCGAAGGCCGCACTGATGGCCAGGAAGACGCGATCCACGCGGTCGTAGAGGTCGAAGGTCCTTGCCAAGGGTCTCAGCCCGAGACCCGCCCGCGCCCTGTTGAGCAGGGGTAGGAAGCCGTCCATCAGCGTGACAATCCGCTCGGCCGCCGCCGCCACCTGCGCGTGCTCCTCGGGCGAAGTCGGAGGGTTGAGACCGCTGGAGGTCGGAGGTATGCCTGGCACCGGCCGGATGCTGACATGGGGAGACAGCATCGCGTAGGGCACACCAGCCGCCTCGGCGCCAAGCGCGCAGCCGAAGAGGATGTCGAGGCCGAGGACGGCGTCGGTCCGGCTGCGTCGGATCTCGTCGAACGTATCGGCTGCATAGGCGGCAGCCGGAGCGAAGATCGCCCTACGGTTCCAATCGCGCATGTCGGAGTGGTCGGTGGGATCCGCCTTGCACCCGGTTGGCGCGCGCCGCCACGTGATGAACGGGAACCCGGCGCCCTCGACCTCACCCCGCATTGCTGGATCAGCCATGACACGCACGTGGTGTCCGGCCCGGCGCAGCTGACGCCCCGCGGTGAGCATGGGGCTGAGATTGCCCGACGTGCCCCAGGATATGCAGAGTATGTGAAGCGGCATGGATGTGCCTTTGCCGAACGGTATTTGCGCTTCGCAGCGTCTGGTCAGGTTTCGGCTGGCTCGATGACATCGGCGTTTCGATCCGCCGGGATCTTCGTTGCAGCTGTAATCGGCCGAGCGCTTGATCCACACCCAGTTGGACGAACGATGCCGGTTGTTGGCTACTCGGCGGCTTTGAAGCTGTCCGAGCGCATGCGGAAGCTGTCGCGGTACTGCGCAGGCGAAACACCCAGCCGTCGACAGAAGACCGCCCGCATCCGCTCGGGATTGCCGAAGCCGCAGTCGTAGGCGACCACCTTGAGGGGCGTCTCGCTGCCCTCCAGCAGGTTGCGCGCGGCATCCACTCGCGCTCCCTCGACGAAGTCATGCGGCGTCAGACCGACGTCCTTGAACAGCCGCCACAGAGTCCGCTCGCTGGTCTGCGCGACGGCGGCGAGTTGCCGGACGGAGAGCGTCTCACCGAGATGCTCCAGCACATGCTGCTGTACTCTGGCGAGAGGCGAACCTGCATCGACAGGTGCCGCCAGGAAGGGACTGAACTGCGATTGGCCGCCTTGACGCTGAGCGATCACCAGAAGCCGCTTGGCCACGGCTTGGGCGATCACCGCCCCATGATCTTCCGCGACCAGAGCCAGTGCGAGATCAATCCCGGCCGTGACGCCGGCCGAGGTGATGAGGCGGCCGTCGCGCAGGTAGATCCGGTCGGGATCGATCCTCGCCTGTGGGAAGAGGGCGGCGAGGTGCTGGGCGACCTGCCAGTGGGTGGTTGCCGCCCGCCCGTCGAGCAGGCCGGCATGGCCGAGTGCGAAGGCGCCCGTGCAGATCGAGCCGTAGAGGTCCGCCTGTGCAGAGGCCATCCTCAACCAGGCCGACAGCTCCTCGTCAGGCGGCGCCGTCGGAAGTTCGGGTCCGCCGGCGACGAGCACGATCGAGAAGGGCTGCTGCGCCTCCTCGAAGCTGAAGTCGGGGAGCAGGCGCATGCCGTTCGATGCGGTGACGGGTTTGCGCGTCTGCGCCACCAGCACAGTCCGGTAGGACGCGCTCCCACCCAGGATGCCATTCGTTTCGGCGAAGACGTCTCCTGGGCCTGTGACGTCGAGCGCCTGAACCCCATCGTGGATCACGATTGCGATGCTACGGTCGGGCATGATCGCCTCCCAAACCTCGGACGTTTAGCACCGCCTTCTCGACCGCCGCGACCGCCTGGCGGAAAAGTCGGTATGGTTGGCGGAGTTTGCGGCATCCACCTCGTTGCATGCGACAAGCCGGCGCCCCACTATCCGTTGCAGAACATCTCCAGATAATCCAGCGTTGGTGTCAATTTTTATATAGCGAACGAGGAGTTGCCGATGTCCGAAAATATTTCGGAGAGTGTTGCGACGTGCGAATGCCATACTTCGCTGCCGCCGACGACTAACGCGGACACTTGGCTCGATCAGGCGCTCGCCGACAGCTTCCCTGCCAGCGATCCGCTCGCGACCTACTGATTTGACTAAACTTGACACAGTGGGAGCGAAGACGATGAACCAGAGCCTGCACCTACCGGAGACCGTCGCGGGCATTCGCGTGCCCGACAGCGTGATGGCCCGAGCCGCGACGCAGCTCGTCCGAGATACCGAAGACGACTTGCTGTACAATCACAGCCGCCGGGTCTACTTCTGGGGCGCGCTGACCGGCAAGCGCCGGAGCCTGAAGTACGATCCCGAGCTGCTCTACATGGGCGCGATGTTCCACGACATGGGACTGACCGGCGCCTATGCGAGCAAGGACCTGCGCTTCGAAGTCGACGGCGCGAACGCCGCCCGCGACTTCCTGAAGAGCTATGGCGTGCCGGAGCGCGACATCGAGGACGTCTGGACCTCGATCGCCCTGCACACCACGCCCGGTGTCCCCAAACACATGCGCGCGACGATCGCTCTGGTGACGGCCGGCGTCGAGATGGATGTGCTCGGCCTCGCCTACGACGAGTTCACGCCCGAGCAACGCGAGCACGTCTGCGCGCACCATCCGCGCGAGCACAACTTCAAGGAAGCGGTCATCGACCACTTCGCAGAAGGAACGATCAGGAAGCCGCAGACGACGTTCGGCAACGTCAAGGCCGACGTGCTGGCGCTCAAGGATCCGAACTACAGGCGCATGAACTTCTGCAGCATCATTCTCGCGTCACCCTGGTCGCACTGAGGCTGTGTAGCGACTCGCGGAGGCGTCGGGGTGGGCTCGGCAGCTTCTCGACCGGCTTGACCGCCACTGGTGAAAGGAGGAGTGTCATGACCTCAGACAACAAGCGCATCTTGGCTACGTCTGTAGCCATCGCAGCAAGCTGGGCTTCGGCATCCCTCGTTTCCCGGCCCGGACAAGCGCACGACCTCGAGACGGTCGAGCCGGCCTTCGAGCACGCGCTGCCCAAGGTGCCAGGCAAGAGTCTCATTGCGGTAGTCGTCACCTATCCGCCAGGCGGCAAGTCGCTGCCACACCGGCACGCCCGCTCCGCCTTCATCTACGCGCGCGTCCTGACTGGCGCAGTTCGCAGCCGCGTGGGCGACGTGCCCGCCAAGGTGTACCGCGCCGGCGAGAGCTTTTTCGAGGAGCCCGGTGCCCATCACCAGACCAGCGAGAACGCGAGCGGCAGCGAATCCGCCAGTCTGCTGGCCGTGTTCATCGTCGACGCTGACGACAAGCCGCTGACTGTTCCCGATCCGGGAGCGGCGGCAACGCCGTAGATCCATGTCGGCTGCTGTGGCGACCGAAGGTAGAAGGAGCACGGCATGACACCCGAGATTTCCGACAGTGAGACGGGTCATGCAACGATGATGGCGTGGCGGGTGCATGCGTTCGGCCCGCCAACGGTAATGAGCTTCGAGAGCGTGCCCCGGCCCGATCCGGGTGAGGGCGAGGTGCTCGTCAGAGTGCACGCCGCCGGCGTCGGACCCTGGGATGGCTGGGTCAGAGCGGGGCGAAGCGTTCTGCCGCAGCCCCTTCCCCTAATCCTGGGCTCGGACCTGTCGGGGGTCGTCGAGGCCTTCGGCCCAGGTGTGACTGGGTTCGCTGCCGGCGACGAAGTCTTCGGCGTGACGAACCCCAGATTCGTTGGCGCCTATGCTGAGTACGTCGTCGCCTCTGCCGCGATGCTGGCCAGGAAGCCGCGCTCCCTCACGCATGTCCAGGCCGCTTCCGTTCCCGTGATCGCCGTCACGGCCTGGCAGGGATTGTTCGAGCGAGCCCAGCTCCAGCTAGGCCAGACCGTGCTTATCCATGGTGCGGCAGGCAACGTCGGGGCCTATGCCGTACAACTTGCCAAGCGCGCCGGTCTTCACACGATCGCAACAGCGGGAGCCGACGCCCTCGCCTATGTCCGGAGCCTCGGCGCCGAGCAGGTGGTGAACTACCGCACGCAGCGGTTCGAGGACGAGGTACGCGAGGTCGACGCCGTCCTCGACCTGGTCGGAGGCAAGACGCAGACCCGCTCGTTCAAGATCCTGCGCCGCAACGGCAGGCTGGTGTCCGCAGTCTCCCCGCCCGACCAGGCACGTGCTGACGAATACGGCGTCAGGGCGGAGTTCTTCCTGGTGCGGGTGACGACCGAGCATCTCTCGCTCCTCGCCAGGCTCCTTGAAGGCGGCGAGCTCCGGACACGGGTCGGGACAGCCCTTCCGCTCGCAAGGGCGCGTGAAGCCCACTTCATGCTGGAAGGCGAGCAGGCTGCACCCAAGGGCAAGATCGTGCTGGAGGTGCTCCCAGACTGAGCTGCCGTCGATTGCAGCCGCATAACTCAGTTCGCGCCGAACAGGAGGCGCTGCGTAGCCGCGGTCACATCAGTTTCGCGCATCAGGCTCTCGCCGACGAGCACCGCGTGCAGGCCGCTCGCGCCGAGGCGCACCACGTCCGCGTGGCCGGCAATGCCGCTCTCGGCGACGGGTATGCGGTCCTTCGGGATACCGGGTGCGAGGCGGATCGCGGTCTCTAACGAGACCTCGAAGGTTTTCAGGTTGCGGTTGTTGATGCCAATCAGGCGGGTGCCCAGCGGGATTGCACGCTCCAACTCTGCCGCATCGTGCACCTCCACCAGTACGTCCATGCCGAGGTCGTGCGCGGCCCCGACTATCGCCGACGCCATCTCGTCGTCGAGGCAAGCCATGATCGCGAGCACACAATCCGCCCCCCAAGCCCGCGCCTCCAGCACCTGGTAGGGCTCAAACATGAAATCCTTGCGCAGCACCGGCAGCGAGCAGGCCGCGCGCGCTTCCACGAGGTACTCCGGGCAGCCCCGAAAGGAGGGCTCGTCGGTCAGCACCGAGAGGCAGGTTGCCCCGCCGGCCTCGTAGGCGGCGGCGAGCGTCGCCGGGTCGAAATCGGCCCGAATCAGCCCCTTCGAGGGTGAGGCCCTCTTCACCTCCGCGATGAGTGCCGGCCGCCCAACCGCGACGTGCGCGACGATCGCGTCCGCGAAGCCGCGGGGTGGAGATTGGGCCGCGGCGCGGGCCTCTAGCTCCGATTCCGAGACGCGCAGCTTCGCCTCAGCGATCTCGGTCCGCTTGTAGGTCTCGATGCGGGCGAGCACGGTTTGGGCTGCATGTGCCGTTACAGTCATGGGGTTCCTTTGGCGGTTCAAGACGGCGAGGCGATCGAGCGTCACCCAAGACGCAGCAGTCTGGATGGTCGCAACCGTCGAGGTGACATCCTCGGCGCGGCACCTCCTTGTCGCTCGCTCGCGCTACAGCAGTGTTGCAGCTCCGATGCTTTCACAAATTTCTGAACTGGCGGGAAACACAGGAGCTTTGGCGGAGATCGAACGATCCGCCTCGTTGCGTGCTACAGGCTTCAACTCCAATATGATCGTTGCAGTGATCTTCTGCTTCCTCAGAAGGCTTTTGATTTGTTCCTAGCATAGCGCGGCTCTCGTCACTCCGAAATAGGGTAGAATCGACCGACGAGCACCATCATTACGAAGAACGGAATGCGGATTTTCTACAAGGATTGGGTCCGAAAGAGGCGCAGCCGATCATCTTGCACTACGACTGGCTGCAAAGTGCCGACGACAGTGACAATCAGATGCTGTTTTTATTTGGCGGGGGCTGCCGGGTGATCGACCGCGACCGCCTCGGACACGGCAGATCCACTCAGACCGCGATCTTCCGCTTTGACGGCAATAAATAACATCATCTTAGAATTTGCGCGACGAACTGTTCCGGCGACAGCGGGACATCTTGGAAATAATTGGGGCTACCTCCAATGACTGAGATAGTGTTGTCTTGTGAGCATACAGCCCGCACGATGAGACTTCCAATCCGCGTCCTGGTGGTCGATGACGATCCCGCGATGCGCGACTTGCTCGCCAGATACCTCGGCGAGCACAACGTCCACGTGCAGACCGCATCCAACCGTCAGGAGATGGCAGCGCGTCTGCGGGCGAGCGAGCCGCATCTCATAATCCTCGACCTGCGCCTCGGGTCGGACGACGGCCTCGGCCTGCTGCGCGAGATCCGGGCGCGTTCAGAACTTCCGGTGATCATTGCCACGGGCCATCGCCGCGACGAGATCGACCGCGTGATCGGTCTCGAGCTCGGCGCGGATGACTACCTGACGAAGCCCTTCAGCCCCCGGGAGCTGCTCGCGCGCATCCGCACCGTCCTACGCCGCCAGGAGGCTTGGCGGGCTGTCCAGCGGGAGGGTGGCACGTACTCGACCTACCACTTCGACGGTTGGCAGCTCTCGACGCGGACGCGCCGGCTAACCAACCCGGACGGCGAGGCGGTGATGCTGACGAAGGGCGAGTACGCGCTGCTGCTGGCCTTCGTGACGGCCCCGCAGCGGCCGCTCAGCCGCGAGCACCTCCTCCAGGCGACCCGCGTGCACGAGGACGTCTTCGACCGCAGCATCGACGTCCAGATCCTCCGGCTGCGGCGCAAGCTGGAAGCCGATCCCAGTCAGCCCCGCATCATCCGGACGGAGCGCGGGGTCGGATACGTCTTCGCGCTGCCGGTGGCGGTGGAACGAGCCTGATGGGTCGGCTCGCAGGAAGACGAGTGGTCGGCAACGTCCCGGGCCGCACGTCCGCGCGAGCCGCAATCTGGATGATCACGTCAACGGCCCGGGAGAAGCTGAGATGAGACCCCATGTAAACTGGCTCATTCGCGCCTGCTACCCTGCGCTTCCATGGGTGCTCGGCGCAGGGCTGATGGCTGCTGCAACCGCGCCCGTGGGGGCGCCTCCTCTTTCGAAAGGGGTGGCGACGTCTCCTGTCGATCAGGAGCCGATCAGCCCAATCCCGGTGCCGCCTGCAGCCAATCCGCGTGTGCTGGCGCTCGGCGAGAACCTCTTCGCGGACGCCCGCCTGTCAGGTGACGGAGCGCATTCCTGTGCGTCGTGCCACGACACCCACACCAACGGCGCGGACGGCCGCGTGCGAAGCTCGGTGCTCACCGGCTCGGATCCGCCTTACAACACCCCCACAGTCTTCAACGTTGCGCTGAGCTATCGGCTCGGTTGGGAAGGGCAGTTCCGGACCCTTGAGGAGCAGGCCGAGAGCTCGCTCGAGAGTCCCGACATCATGGGCGCTCGAATCGACGAGCTCCTGGTTCGCATACGGAACGATGCGGATCGCGCGCAGCAGTTCCGACTCGCGTTCGGCCGCCATCCGAACCGAGCCGACCTGCTCGACGCCCTTGCGACCTACGAACGATCGCTGGTCACACCAGACAGCCCGTTCGACCGCTGGCTTCGCGGCGACACAGCCGCTCTCTCGGCGGAGGAGCAGAGTGGGTACGAGACCTTCAAGTCGCTGGGCTGCGTGTCCTGCCACCAGGGGGTGAACATCGGCGCGAATCTCAAGCAGCGGCTCGGCGTCTTCCACCGCCTATCACCACATCGGCCCGAGGTCCTGCGGGTGCCCAGTCTTAGGAACGTCGCGGTGACATCGCCCTACTTCCACGACGGAAGCGCTGCCACGCTGCAAGAGGCGGTGCGCAGGATGGCGAAGTCTCAGCTCAACCAGACGCTGACGGATGGGCAAATCGACAGGATCGTCGCGTTCCTGCGGACTCTGACCGGGCGCTACCAAGGTAAGCCACTGCGGCCGGCGACGCCATGAAAATCGCTCCCGCGCTGCTCGCCGTACCGCTGCTGCTGTTGCTGACATGGCTGTCCTTCCGCGCGGTTAATGCCGACGCGGAGATGTACGACCAGGCCCTGCAGAACCTCGACCGGATGGCGATCACGCAGAACGCCCTGCAGAAGGACGTCCTGATGGCCCGGGCGGGGTCGCTGCACAATTACGATCCCCTCGTGCGGGAGATCGCGACCCTCTATGAGATCGTCGGGCAGATGCGCCGGATCGCCTCGCCCTCACGAGGCGCCGCGATCAGCAGGCTGGCCGCATCCGTCCGCCAGCAGGAGGAGCTGATCGAGCGCTTCAAAGCGGAGAACGCGCTCCTTCAGAACTCACTCGCGTATTTCGGCCTGTTCGGCACGTCCATCACGAAGAACGGCGACGACAGCCGGCTGCTCGCCCGCGTGAGCGAACTCGCCGCCGCGATGCTGCACCTGACGCTCGACACCTCCCCGGCTTCGTCAGCCGAGGCCGCGGACCGGCTCGACAGGCTGACGGAGGAGGTCGGCGCGCGCGACCAGACGGACATCCAGGCGCTTCTCGCCCACGGTCGGGTGCTGCATCGCCTCCTGCCGAGCCTCGACGGCGTCCTGCGGACGCTCCTGGCGATCCCGGTCGACCGACAGCAGGCCGACCTTCGCACCATGGTGCTCACCCACCAGAGCGCGTCCCGCGAGACCGCACGACGCTTCCGGGTTACGCTCTACGCGGTTTCGATCGCCCTCGCAGTGGTCCTCGTCCATCTCGCAGTCCAGCTCCGGTCGCGGGCGATGAGCCTCCAGAGACGCGCCGCGCTGGAGCACCTGATCACCCAGCTATCCCTCGGCTTCATCGATGCGCCGCCGCAGGAACTCGGCTCCCGCATCGAGAGGGCGTTGGCTGCACTTGCCGAGCATCTCGGCGCGGGACGCGCCTACTTCCTGCTCTCCACGGAGAAGAACACGGACCGCGAACGCTCCGACCGGGGAGGACGTACCTACTATTGGAGCGCGGATGGGACACCGCTACCGCCCGGCTGGGCCGAGCGCACCCGCATGCTCGCGGCGCGCTCGGCGTTTCAGCAAGGGGATGTTGTTCTTGTCCCGCCGGCAGTGCAGGTTACCGCGGAATCCGTAACCGGTGCCCTCTCCACTCTGGGACTGAACGACTGGGCGTACGTCTCCAGGAAGACGGGTCAGGGCGAGATTGGACTGCTCGGCTTCGACGGCATCCGGTCCCGGCTCGATCTGCGGAGCGACGAGCGTGTCCTCGTCCGGATGGTCTTCGACGTCTTCGCGAACGCTGTCGGGCGGGAATTGTTAGAGGAAGACCGGGCACGGCTCGAGCGCCGGCTGCAACAGGCGCGGCGCATGGAGACGGTCGGGGCGCTGGCGAGCGGGGTCGCCCACAACTTCAACAACATCGTCGGGGCGATCCTCGGCTACACGGAGATGGCGGAGGCGCAGGTTCACCCGAGGGACCGGTCGAGGCCGCACCTCAGTGAAATCCGGCGGGCCGGGGAGCGCGCGCGGGACCTGATCGACCAGATCCTCACCTTCGGCCGCCGGCCCGACTCCGCCCGCAGGCCCGTCCGCATATCGGCGATGCTGAGCGAGTGCGTCTCACTGCTGCGCGCATCGCTGCCGCCCGGCATCGATCTGACGCTCCGGGAGGGCGGCCCGGATGCTGTGGCCTCCGGCGACGCCACCCAGTTGCAGCAGGTGATCCTGAACCTCGGCAACAACGCCGCGCAGGCGATGAACGGGGTGGGGCCGATTCTGATCAGGACCGAGATCCGTCAGCTTGGGGCTTCGACCTCGGGGCTTCCCGAGCCGTTGCTTGCCGGGACCTACATCCGGATCCTCGTCGAGGATCGGGGCCGCGGCATGGACGAGGCAACGCGCAGCCGGATCTTCGAGCCGTTCTTCAGTACACGCCCGGCAGGCAATGGGCTCGGCCTCGCAACGGCACGCGAAATAGTGCGCGAGCACGGCGGCACGATTATGGTCACCAGCCAGCCAGGTGCCGGCAGCTGCTTTGCGGTTTGGCTTCCCTGCACGACGATCTCCGGGGTTGCCGGGTTGCAAGCCGTTCCTCGAGCCACGCCCACTGTGCCCTTGGGACAGGGGCAGACCGTCCTGGTGCTCGATCCGGACCCGACCTCCCGGCTGAGGGACGAGGAGGTTCTGGCAGCCCTCGGCTATGAGCCGGTTGGATTCTCGCAGTTGGACCATGCGCTCTCGGCCTGTGAAGCGGCTTCCGATCGGTTCGCGGCCGTGCTGATCGGCCAGCCGACATCGCCGGCTTTGGGGCTGAGCTTCGCTTCCGCCCTGCAGCGCAAGGATCCCCGCCTCCCGCTGATCCTCGCGGCTGGCTCGGCAGCCGCCGACGATCCCGCCGCGCTGGCACGCGCCGGTATCGGCGAGCTCGTGCAGTGGCCACTGATCGCATCGGAGATCGCGATGGCGCTCGCCCGTGTCCTACCGCAGCCCGACGATGCGGTTCTGCCGCGGCGCTGACCGCTGCGGCATTCCGGGCGGACCGGACGCCGCTCGTGCCGGCCATTAGTGGTAGAGGCGGAGGCCTGATTGACAGGCAGGGCGTGACGAGGTGGGCGTGCAGGACCAACTGCACCATCGTCTTCAGCCGCGTTCGTTGCTGCACGATATGGGTGCGGCGTGTGACTTGGCGTTGGAGTCCAAGCGTCGCCTCGTCCGCAATCCAGACCTCCGGTAGGAAGCCGCTCCTCCGCCCCACGGTTGCTTGAGACACCCCGTTAGCGGACGGTCTCCGCGACAGGGGTAGGACGATGACGACGAACACGAGGGCGGATGCAGACGCGGCCGGTCCCGGCCGCGGCGGGCGCATGTCCCGGCAACGCAAGCGCGATGCGGTGCTGCGGCTGCTGCGCGGCGAGGACCTGGAGAGCGTCTCGCGCAGCCTGGGCGTGACCGCTGCGACCCTGTCGGGCTGGCGCGACGCCTTCCTGGCGGCGGGTGAGGCGAGCCTGGCGACCCGGCCCACCGAGCCCGAAGCCCTGGAGAGCGGGCGTCTGAAGGCCAAGCTCGGCGAGATGCTGCTGGAGCGCGAACTGCTGGAGGCCAAGATCGACGCCCTGGAGGCGCGCGGCCCCGGCCCTTTGGCCCGCAGGAGGTCGCGGCCATGAGCCGGGCCGTCTCGCCGTCCAGCGGCACCGCTTACGGGCTGGCCCGGGTCTGTCGGACCTGGCGCGTCTCGCGCGCCACCGTCCACCGGCATCTCTCAC
>NZ_KZ984635.1 GCF_003574465.1 Methylobacterium crusticola | reverse complement strand
GGGCGAGGCGGCGCGGGGCTGAGGGTGAGCGTCCCGCGACGCCCGCCGCGCGCGTCGCTGCCCGGCTGGCGTGGGGCGGAGCGGGACGCCGCCCGCTCCCGCGGCCGCCGCCGAGCCCTGCGGCCCGGGCGGCCGCTCACACCAGGGCGAGGTCGGCCGGGCCGACGCCCGGGAAGACCCGGCGCAAGCTCGCCTGGTCGAGGCCGTAGAGGCGGGCGAGGAGGCCCGCCAGCAGCGACCGGTAGTCGGTGAGAACCGGGTAGTCCCGGTTCTGGAACAGGTTCGCCTCGGTCGCCCGCACCTGCGGCCCGGCGATGCGCCCGCCGCGCACGCCCCCGCCGAGCACCCAGTAGACGCTGCCGTGGCCGTGGTCCGTGCCGCGGCTGCCGTTCTCCCGGAAGGTGCGGCCGAATTCCGAGAGCACCACCACCACCGTGGCGTCCCAGCCCGCGCCGATCTCCTGCGCGAAGCCCGCCAGGCCCCGGCCGAGCTCGCCGAGCCGGTCGGCCAGGTAGCCGGTCCCCGCCCCCTGGTTCACGTGGGTGTCCCAGCCGCCGACGTCGACGAAGCCGAGGGTGAACTGCTCGCGCATCAGCCGGCCGATCCGCCGCGCCGCGAGCTCGAAGCCCCGGGGCGAGACCGCGCCGCGGTCGGCCTGCATCGCGTGGTCGGAGACGGTCTGGTAGACCGCCTCGCGCACCCGGAAGCCCTCGTCCACCGCGCCCGCGAGGGGGTGGCCCCGATACATCGCCGCGATGAGCCGCGCCTGGCGCTCGTCGATGCCGGGCTTGCCGACCTGGTTGATGGCGACGTTCGGGACCGCCTCGCCGCCCCGGAACACCAGCGGCATCTGCTCCGTGAAGGCGACCGGGCGCGCCCGCGTCAGCTCCGCGGCGAGCCGGGCCATGAAGCCCGAATTGTAGTCCCGCGCGGCCCCGGCCGTCTGCCCCATCTCGATCGTGTCCTGCGTCTCGAAGTGGCTGCGGGTGAGGTCGTCGGTGCCCGCGAAGGGCACGAAGGCCGCCTGGCCCCGGGCCCAGAGCGGCAGGATGGTCTCGCGCAGGGCCGGGTGCAGGCTCCAGTCGGCGTCGAGGGGCAGCGCGGCGGCGGGGTCGGCCGCCGAGGGCCGCGCCACCGCGAGGGTCCGGCGCGCCCGGTAGTAGAAGTCGCTGCCCGTGGGGATCACCACGCTGGCGGCGTCGTAGGCGCCCCGCAGGAAGACGACGAGGAGGCGCGCGTCGGCCCGCGGGGCGGCCCAGACCCGGCCCGCGACGGTGGCGAGCCCGAGGCCGAGGGAGGCTGTCAGGAGGTCGCGTCGGTCCATGGTATCCCGCCTCAGCGCATGAATTCGGGGGAGGACAGGAACAGCGTGTTCCAGTCCTGCGGCGAGACCGCCCGGGACAGGCTCGCGCGGGTCGCCTCGCCCAGCGTATCGGCGAGGAGCGAGAAGTAGAGGGCGTTCTGGAGGAGCGGAAAGGCCGGCTCATCGACCGCGTCGGGGTTGGAGGGCCGGAACAGCCCGGCCGGCCCGGAGCCGATCTGGCGGGCGATCTCGAAGCGCACGACCATCTGGCCCGGCCCGTTCCAGGCCGCCGGGGCGAGCGGGTAGCCGTCCGGGGTCGAGCGGTTGAACAATCCCTCGCCGAGCCGGTTGAGCCAGCCCTGGACCGGGCCGGTGTTGAGGACGACGCGGGTGTCGTAGGCGAGGCGCAGGGCCGACAGGACGTAGCGCATCGGGTCCTTGAACCCCGGCACCGGGTTGCCCGGCGCCGGGAGCCCCGGCGCCGGGCCGCGCGCGAACTCGGGCGCCCGGGCGAGCGCTTCGACGGTGGCGGCGATGTCGCCGGTGCGCGCGAAGACGCCGGCCAGGCGCTCCACCAGGGACTCGGGCGGCTCGGTCCCGGTCAGCGCGGCCGCGAGCATCCGGGAGACGTGGCGGGCCGTCGCCGGCTGCGCCGCGAGGAGGTCGAGGGCCTCCTCGACCTCGGCGAAGCCGCGGCCCTTGATCGGGCGGCCGAGCAGGACCTTGTCGCCGTAATCGTGCCGGGCGGGGTTGAACGCGAACAGCCCGTCCCGGATCAGGTCGGCGCGGCGTTCCGGGGGCAGCTTCGGGTCTTCCGGGCGGGCGTCGATCCCGACGCCGGTGAGGATGCGGGCGAGCGCCTCCACGTCCGCCTGCGTGTAGCCGGAGCCGACCCCCATGGTGTGCAGCTCCATGAGCTCGCGGGCGTAGTTCTCGTTGAGATGCCCGGCCGCGTTGTCGACGTTGTCGAGGTAGCGCAGCATCGCCGGGTGGCGCAGCGTCGCCGCGAGCAGGTCGCGGAAGCGACCGAGCGCGTTCGGCCGGATCGCGGCATCGACGTAGTCGCCCACAATGGCGCGCAGGTTGGCCTTGGCGGCATGCACGTTGAAGCGGTTGAACCAGATCCAGGTCAGGCGCTCGCGCAGCTGATCGGGACTGGAGAGGGCGCGCAGCAGCGTCGTGGCGACGGCGCTGCGCTGGGCGGCGTTCAGGGCCTCCTGGTAGGCCTGCAGCGCCACCCTGCGGGCCTCCGGGTCCTGCACGGCGTTGGCGGCCCGGCTCTGCGCGTCGAGGGCGGCGATCCGCTCGCGCAGCGTCCCCTGCGGCGCCATCGCGTCGACCTGCGCCTGCGCGGCCGGCGGCAGGCGGGGTGCCGCGGGCGGATGCAGCTGCTCGGCGAGCCAGCGGGCGCGCCCGAGCCTGCGCAGCTCGGCGTAGCCGGAGGGCGCGATGCCCCAGGTCAGGGCGTCCAGGAACGCCGCGTCGTCGGCCGGGGCGGCGCCTGCCGCGGCCACGCCCGCGAGGAGCATCGCGAGCGCCGCCGCCAGCCGCCCGCCCGCCGTGACGCCCTGTCGCGAGATCCGCATCGTCGCTCCCCCGTCGTCGATCCCCTCGGACCCCGGCAGAGTACGCGCTCCCGCCCCGCCCGGAAGCATCGGGCCGACGCCGTGCCGCCGACCCGGCCGCCCGGGTGGGACGCCCGGCCGCAGGCGCCGCGGTGCTGCCGGTTTGAGCGCCGCCGCCGATCAGGGTATCGGCAAGGGTCTCGCGGGTTGAGGCGTCGTGGGAGCAGCATGAAGCCCGCCCTGGTGATCCTCGCGCTCGGCGTCCCGGTCCTCCTCGCGGCTTGTGCGGCCTGGCTCTACACGCCGGATCGATCCCGCACCGACCTCGAGGCCCGGTACCTGGACGCGCCCACGGATTACGTCGAGGCCGCCGGGATGCGGCTCCACGTCAGGGACGACGGGCCGCGGGACGCGCCCGCGATCGTGATGATGCACGGCTTCGGATCGAGCCTCCACACCTGGGAACCGTGGGCGCAGGCGCTCGCGGGCGCTCATCGCGTCGTCCGGTTCGATCTGCCGGGCTTCGGGCTGACGGGCCCCGATCCGACCGGGGATTACGGGGATGCACGCAGCCTGGAGGTGCTCGCGGGCCTCATGGACCGGCTCGGCGTGGCGCGGGCGAGCCTTATCGGGAACTCGATCGGCGGCCGCATCGCCTGGAAGTTCGCGGCCCTCAACCCGGCGCGGGTCGACAGGCTCGTGCTGGTCTCGCCGGACGGGTTCGCGAGCCGGGGGAGCGCCTACGGGCAGGCGCCGGCGGTGCCGGCGTCGATCCGGCTGATGCGCTTCGTCCTCCCGACGGCGCTGGTCCGGATGAGTCTGGCGCCCGCCTACGGCGACCCGACGCTGATCACGCCCGCGCTGGTGGCGCGCTACCGCGACCTCATGCTGGCGCCCGGCGTGCGGGACGCCATGATCGCCCGCATGGAGCAGGCCGTGGTCGAGCGCCCCGAGCCCCTGCTGGGCCGCATCGAGGCTCCGACCCTGCTGGTCTGGGGCGAGAAGGACGCCCTGATCCCGATCAGCAACGCGGCCGATTACGCGAGCCAGATCGGGGGCAGCCGGGTCGTCGCCCTCCCGGGCCTCGGGCACGTGCCGCAGGAGGAGGCGCCGGAGGTCTCCCTCGCGCCCGTGCGCGAATTCCTCGAATGAGGCCGAGCGCGGGGCCTCCGGGCGCGCGCCGATCTGCCCGGTCGTCGCCGGGCGGCCGGTGCGGCGGCGCCGCCGGTCCTCTCAGCCCCCGCGTGCCGTGCGGCGCAGGGCCTGGGGCGGCTGGCCGAAGACGCGGATGAAGGCGCGCCGCATCCGTTCGGGGTCGCGGAAGCCGACCGCTTGCGCGATGCGCTCGATCGGCTCGTTCGAGGACTGAACCCGCTCCCGGGCGACCTCGCTGCGGAGCCTCTCGACGGCCTTCGACGGGGTCGTGCCGACCTCGCTGACGAAGGCGCGCGTGAAGTGCCGGGAGCTCATGCCGGCACGGGCGGACAGCTCTTCAACGGTGAGATGCAGGTGGAGATGCTCGCGGACCCAGGACAGAAGGGCCGCGAAACGCCCGTTCGGTGATTTCAGCTCCAGCAGCGACGAGAACTGGGACTGCCCGCCGCTCCGGCGATGGTAGAGCACGAGCTGCCGGGCCGTGGTGCGGGCGACGTCCTCGCCGGCATCCTCGGCGACCATCGCCAGGGCGAGGTCGATCCCGGCCGAGATGCCGGCCGACGTCCAGACCGGGCCGTCGCGCGTGAAGATCTGGTCCGGCATCATCCGCACCTTCGGGAAGCGGGCGATGAAGTCCGTCGTGAGCGACCAGTGGGTCGTGGCGCGCCGCCCCTCCAGGAGCCCCGCCTCGGCCAGGACGTAGGCGCCGTTGCAGACGCTGGCGAGCCTCGCGCCGCGTCCGGCCATCGTCCGCACGAATGCCAGCGTGGCCGGGCACCGCGCCGCCGCCGCGACGCCCTCTCCCCCCGCCACGATCAGCGTCGACAGGCCGTCGACCGAGGACAGGGACGCCGCCAGCATCTCGGCTCCCGACGAGCTGCGCACCGGCCCTGCCCGACCCGCCAGGACGCGGATCGCCGGCAGGGCCGGGACCCGCCGCCGGGCGACCTCGAACACCGCGACCGGGCCCGCGACGTCCAGGAGCTGGAAGTCCGGGAAGATCAGGAAGCCGATCATCGCGTGTCCGAGAACGAGGGAACTTCGCCATTTCGGCCAGCACGGGACCATGCCAGGCTGCGGCGGTCAAGCAGATCGGCACGGAGATGACATTGGCGCCCCCGCTTCAGATCGGCCTCCTCGTGTTCCCGGACTTCACTCAGCTCGACCTGACCGGTCCGGTGCAGGTGTTCTCCAGCCTGCCGGACGCGCACGTCCACCTGATCTGGAAGCGCATCGAGCCGGTGAGGAGCGACGGGCCCGTCGTTCTCACGCCGACGACGACCTTCGCCGACTGCCCGCAGCTCGACGTGATCTGCGTGCCGGGAGGGTACGGGACCGACGGCCTCCTCGAGGACGGGGAGGTGCTGGACTTCCTCCGGCGGCAATCGGCCGGCGCCCGCTACGTCACCTCGGTCTGCACCGGATCCCTGGTCCTCGGCGCCGCCGGGCTGCTGAAGGGCTACCGGGCGGCGACCCACTGGAGCGCGCGCGAGGCGCTGCCCTGGTTCGGGGCGATCCTCTCGACCGAGCGCGTCTGCATCGACCGGAACCGCGTCACGGGAGGCGGCGTGACGGCGGGCATCGACTTCGCGCTGACCCTCGTCGCGATGATGGTCGACCGGCCCACCGCCGAGGCGATCCAGCTCCGCCTGGAATACAATCCGGCTCCCCCCTTCCAGTCGGGCTCGCCGGATACGGCGCCGGCCGCCGTGGTCGCCGCCATGGAGGCGAAGATGGCGCCCGCGCGCGCGCGCCGTCTCGAGGCGGTCAGGCGCGCGGCCGGGGCGTGATCCGGCGGCCGGACCGGGGCCCCGACGCCCCGGTCACGTCCCGTCGCCACGGCGGGACGGTCTCGCGCCCGGGCGCGCGGCGAGGGCCGGCACGGACGTGCGGAGCGATGTCGCGCATCGGAGAACCGGATGTCAGTTCGCACACGCCTCCTCAAGCGGGACGCCGGGAAGGCCCGCGGTCTCGTCGCCGCCTGCGCGCTTCTCGCCGCGGTGGCGGCCGCACCGGCCTCGTCCGCGGCCGAGCTGTCGGGCGGGATCGTCAGGATCGGGGTCATCAGCGATCAGGTCGGGCCGCTCTCCGACCCCGCCGGGATGGGCTCCGTCGTCGCGGCACGCCTGGCGGCCGAGGATTTCCGCGCGCAGGCGCCCGACCTGAAGGTCGAGATCGTCTCCGCCGACCATCAGAACAAGGCCGACCTCGGATCGCAGATCGTGCGCCGGTGGTTCGATGTGGACGGCGTCGACGTCGTCGCCGACGTCGGCAACTCGGCCGTCGCGCTCGCCGTGCAGTCCGTCGCGCGCGACCACAACAAGCTCGTGCTCTACTCGGCGGTCGCAACGACGGAGATCAGCGGGAAGCAGTGCTCGGACACGGGGCTGACCTGGCTTCACGATTCCTACAACCTGGTCGCCGGGCCGATCCGCCGGCTCGTCGCGCAGGGTCTCGACACCTGGTTCTTCGTCGGGTCCGACTACGCCTTCGGCCGCAACATGATCTCCGAGTCCCGGCGCGTCCTCGCGGCGGCCGGGGGCCGATCGCTCGGGGCCGTCTTCCACCCCCTCGGGACGACCGATTACGGCTCGTTCCTGCTCCAGGCCCAGGCGTCCGGCGCCAAGGTCGTCGCCTTCGCGAACGCGGGCGCGCCGCTCGTCAGCACGATGAAGCAGTGGCACGAGTTCGGCATGGGCGGCGCGGGCCAGACGCCCGTGGCGCAGCTCATGTTCCTGACCGACGTCCACAGCATGGGCCCGGCGATCGCCAAGGGGATCACGACGCTCACGGCGTGGTACTGGGACCTGAACGACGAGACCAGGAGCTTCGCCCGGCGGTTCTACAAGCTCCACGGGGCGATGCCGACGGCGCCGCAAGCCGCCGTCTACTCCTCGATCCTGCACTACCTCAGGGCCGTCGCGGCCAGCGGCACCGACGCGACCGGACCCGTCCTCGCGGCGATGCGGGCGCGGCCGGTCGACGACGTCTACGCCCGCGGTGCCAGGTTGAGGGCCGACGGCAAGCTGATCCACGACTTCTACCTCGTGCGCGTGAAGGACCCGGCCGAGGTCAGGGGAGCGTGGGAGTACTACGACGTGGTCGAGACGGTCCGTGCCGCGGACGCCTACCAGCCCCTCGCCGAGAGCGAGTGCCCTCTCGTCCACACGCCGGCCGGCCCCGACGGGGCGGCGGGCGTCGCCCGGGCCGGAGGGCCGACGATAAGCCCACGATGACGAGCCGCGCGGGCGACGCTAATCAGGGGCGTCCAATCCGTGGGCGGGGATCGGATCCGTGGCTTCGGTCGCATGGCCGGGCGCGGGAACCGGGCCCGCCCCGCCCGGAACTGCCGTCGCGAGGCGTGGGTGCATGCATGACCTTGTTCTGAGCGGAGGCCGGGTCGTGGACCCGGAGAGCGGGTTCGACGGGATCGCGGACGTCGCCGTCGTCGGCGACCGCATCGCCGCCGTGGGGCGCGACCTCGGCCCGGCGCGGCGAACGCTGCCGGTCGACGGGCTCGTGGTCGCGCCCGGGTTCATCGACCTGCACGCCCACGGGCAGTGCCTGCCGGCCGACAGGATGCAGGCCTTCGACGGCGTGACGACGTCCCTCGAGCTCGAGCTCGGGGTGTGGCCCGTGGCGCGCTGGTACGACGAGCAGGCCCGTGCGGGGCGCATCCTCAACTACGGCGCGTCGACGGGATGGATCTTTGCCCGCATCGCCGCCATGACCGCCCAGCAGACCGAGTCGAGCATCGCCGGCATGGGGCGCGCCATGCAGGACAAGCGCTGGGCCGACACGGTCGCCGGCGCGGCCGAGACCGCCGACATCGTCGCGCGGGTGCGGGCGGGTCTGGACCAGGGCGGCCTCGGCATCGGCTTCCCGAACGCCTACGCGCCGGGGGCCGGCGTGAAGGAGCTCTCGGACCTGTGCAGCCTCGCCGCGGCCGCCGGCACGCCCACCTTCACCCACATCGCGTACATGTCCAACGTGGATCCGCAGAGCTCCGTCGAGGCCTACACCCGCCTGATCGGGCTCGCGGGCTCGACCGGCGCCCACATGCACATCTGCCACTTCAACTCGACGAGCCTGCAGGACGTCGAGCGCGCGGCCGACCTCGTGCGCACCGCCCAGGCGCAGGGCCTGAAGGTGACGGTCGAGGCCTACCCGTACGGCACGGGCTCGACCGTGATCGGGGCGGTGTTCTTCGCCGACCCGGCCTTTCCCGAGCGCACGGGCGGCGGTTACGCGACGGTCGAGACCCTGGCGACGGGCCACCGCTTCGCCGACCGCGACGAGATCCTGGCCGCGCAGGCGCAGGACCCGGGCGCTCTCGTGCTCTGGCATTTCCTCGACGTCTCGGCGAACGATCGGCACCGCGCGCTCCTCGACGTCTCCGTGCTGTTTCCAGGCGGCGCGATCGCGTCCGACGCCGTGCCGTGGCTCCTGTCCGACGGCTCGACCTACCTCGGCGATGCCTGGCCGCTGCCGGACGACGCCGTCTCGCACCCGCGCTCGAGCGGGACGTTCACGCGCTTCCTGCGCGAATGGGTCAGGGAGCGGCGGGCCGTTTCGCTGATGGAGGGCCTGCGCAAGTGCACGCTCATCCCCGCGCGGCTCCTGGAGGCGAGCACGCCGGCGATGCGCCTGAAGGGGCGGCTCGGGGCGGGCTGCGACGCCGACATCGTCTGCTTCGACCTCGACAGCCTGACCGACCGGGCCGATTTCCGGCACCCGAACCGTCCCTCCGAGGGCGTCCGCCACCTCCTCGTCGGGGGCGCCGGCGTCATCGCGGACGGCGCGCTCGTGCGCGACGCCCGACCGGGCCGCCCGGTGCGCCGGCCGAGCGCCCCGTGACCGTTCCGGTCGTCCTCGTCGCGGGCTTCCTCGGGGCCGGCAAGACCACCCTGGTCAACGCGCTCCTGCGCGACCCGGGCGGCCGCCGCATCGCCGCCCTCGTCAACGATTTCGGCGCGATCGACGTCGACGCGGCCCTGCTCGGCCTGTCCGCCGACGGCGTCGTCAGCCTCAGGAACGGGTGCATCTGCTGCAGCCTGCAGGGCGACCTGATGCGCACCCTCTCGGGCCTCCTGCGCCGGCGGCCCGCGCCGGACGCGATCGTGATCGAGACCAGCGGCGCGGCCGATCCGGCCGAGATCGTCCGGTCGCTCCTCGATCCGGTGGTCTACGCCGCGACGCCCCTCGACACCGTCGTCACCGTGGTGGACGCGCGCCACCTCGCCGACCGGCCGGACCTGTTCGACGACGCCCTGTGGCGGTCGCAGCTCGCCGCGGCGGATTTCTGCCTCGTCGCGAAGTCCGACCTCGTGGACGGGGCCGAGCGCGCGCGCGTTCGCGCGGGCCTCGCCCGCCAGAAGCCGCCGCGCCTCACCTTCGAGGCGGTGCGGGGCGCCCTGCCGTCGCCGGCCCTCCTCTTCTCCGGCGCGGGCCACGCACCGGCCGCCCCGCGCGGCCTGCGGCCCTCGGCGGCGGCGGAGCGCTTCGAGAGCATGAGCTGGACGGCGTCCCGGCCGGTGTCGCTCGCGCGGTTCCAGTCCGCCATCGCCCGGCTCGCGCCCGACCTTCTGCGGGCGAAGGGCTTCGTGACCTTCGAGCGTGAGCCGGACCGGCCGATGCTGTTCCAGCTCGTCGGCACGCGCGCCACGATCGTGCCGACCGGCGTGCCGGCGCAGGCGGGGGTGTCGGCCCGCCTCGTGCTGATCGCGGAGGCGGGGCGCCTCGAGCGCCGAGCGGCGGCCGCGCTGCTCGACGGGGCGGCCGGGCCCTGAGCCGGCCTCGGCGTCCGCGTCAGCGGCGGCCCGGGTCGAACGGCGCGGCCGCGACGGACGGCGCCTCGCCCGACATCGCCTCGGCCAGCAGGCGACCGGTCGCGGGCCCGAGCGTGAAGCCTTGGTGCCCGTGCCCGAAATGGAGCCACAATCCCGGATGGCGCGGCGCCTCGCCGATGACCGGCAGCATGTCGGGCATGCAGGGGCGGATGCCCGACCACGGCGTGTTCTCGTAGGGCGCGCCGAGATCGACGAGGTCCCGCGCGGCGGCCTCGGCGCGCGCGAGCTGGATCGGGCTCGTGGCCGCCTCGGCCGACGACAGGTCGGCGCCGGTCGTGATGCGCAGCCCCCGCGCCATCGGCGCCATCACGTAGCCGTTGGCCGCGTCCAGGAGGGGCAGCGACAGCGTCGGGGCGCTGCGCCAGTGCCGGTGGTAGCCGCGCTTGCGCAGCATCGGGAAGCGGTACCCGAACGGGCGCAGGAGCTCGGGCGACCACGGCCCGAGCGCCACGACCGCGGCCTCGGCCTCCAACGGTCCGTCCGCGGTCCGCACGCCCCAGCCCCCCACGCGGGGGCCGAGGCTGCCCGCCTCGCCCTGCCGGATGACGCCGCCGCGCCGGCGGAACAGGTCGGCGTAGGCGGCGACGAGCGCGCCGGGGTCGCGCACGGACCACGGGTCCTGCCAATGGATCGCGCCGGCGCCCGTTTGCTTCAGCGCCGGCTCGGCCGCGCCGAGGTCGGCCGGCGACAGCGCCCGCGAGCGCACGCCGTAGCGCGCCCGCAGGCGCTCGGCCTCCGCCGCCGCCTTCTCGAGGGCGCCGGGCGCGCGGTGCAGGACGTGGAAGCCACCCTGCCGGACGAGGTCGTCCGCGCCGGAGGCGGCGATCAGCGCCGCGTGCTCGGGGGCCGCGCGGGCGATCAGGGTCGCGTAGGCCCGCGACGCCGCGGCGTGGCGCCGGGGGGCCGAGTGCCACCAGTAGCGCAGGAGCGACCCGAGGTGGGGGCGCAGGGCGCGGAACGCGTAGTGGACGTCGTTGCTGCGGCCGGCGAGGATCGCGAACAGCGTCGCCCAGTCACGGGGCATCGCGTAGGGCTCGACGGCCTCGCTCTGGATGATTCCGGCATTGCCGTAGCTCGTCTCCCGCCCCGGCGCGCCCTTGTCGACGAGGACGACGCTCCAGCCGCGCTGCTGGAGGTGGAGGGCTGTGCCGACGCCGACCATGCCGGCGCCCAGAACGATCGCGCTGCGCAACTCACTGTCCCGGACCTGGAGCCATCGACGGGCGCGTCACCGCGACCGCGCCGGCAGGATCGTGCCCGCGCGGCGACGGGCGCCGCATCCGCGCGGCCCCCGCCGAAGCGCGAGCCGTCCGCAACGATAGGCGGCCGACGCGGATGTGCAATGACGGGAAGCCGGCGATTTCCGCCATTCCCGCACGGGGGGCGTCGGCGTGCCGGCGTCGCCGGCCCGCAGGAGGCACCCGCGCGGCGCGAGCGCGCGTCCCGCCGAGCCGGCACGCAGGGCCCCCGGCCGGGTGAGCGTCCCGGACGCCCCCCGGGGGCTCCGGCAGGGACAACGGCCGCGTCAGCTCTTGACCGCGCCGGCCGTCAGCCCCCCGACCATGTAGCGCCGGAACACGTAGTAGATCGCCGCGGGCGGCAGGGCGTAGATCAGCCCCGTCGTCATCAGCAGTTCCCAGGGCGAGTCGTCGGCCGCCAGGAAGCTTCCGAGCGCCACCGGCAGGGTCACGTCCGTGTCGCGCGACAGCAGCAGGAAGGCGAACAGGTACTCGTTCCAGGCGAGCAGGAGCGCGTAGACGCCGATCGCGACGAGCGAGGGCGTCATCAGGGGCAGGTAGACGAACCAGAACAGCTGCGGGGGCGTGGCCCCGTCCATCACGGCCGCCTCGTCCAGCTCCAGCGGCAGCTTGTCGGAGGCCTGCTTCAGGACCCAGATCGCGTAGGGACTCGCGATCGTCACCATGGCGAGGATGAGGGCCCACTTGGTGTTGAGGAGCCCGTAGGCGCCCATCGTCTTGTACATCGGCACGGCGAGGAACGCCGCCGGGATGAAGTAGGTGAAGAGCGCGAGGTTCATCACCGTCCGGCCGCCCCTCACCTTCAGCCGGCTGATCGCGAAGGCGGCCGACGTCGCGATCAGGAGCGTGAGGACCCCCGTCGAGAAGGCGATGAAGACCGAGTTCCAGAGCTGCTGCCAGAAGTGCGACAGGAAATAATGCCGCTGCCCGAAGACGATCTCGAAGTTCCTGAGGGTCGGATGTTCCGGAAACAGCGCCCCTGAGAACGCCTCCTGCTTCGGCGAGATCGCGAACAGGACCAGGTGGTAGATCGGTATCAGGGTCCAGAGCAGGACCGGGATGCCGACGAGGAGGAGCTTCGCCTCCGTCCCGGCGGCCGCGAGCCAGTTCCAGCGGGCGCGGGGCTGAACACGGGGCGAGTCCGCGGCATCGAGCGGCGCGCCCGCGATCCTGACGCTCATTTCGAGAGCCTCCGCATCAGCACGTAGACGAGGGGCAGAACGAAGGGCATCGCGCACACGACCGCCGCCATCGAGTGGTCGATCTGGTCGAGCCTCAGGTAGCGGATGCCGAGCGTCGCGAGCACGTGCGTCAGGTCCGCGGGACCGCCGCCGGTGAGCAGGTAGACGCTGTTGAAGTCACCGAGCGTCCAGATCATCGAGAGGATCGTGCAGGTCACGTAGAGCGCCCGCATGGAGGGCCAGGTGACGTGCAGGAACTTCTGCCAGCCCGTCGCACCGTCGACGGAGGCGGCTTCGTAGAGGTCGGACGAGATGGCGAGGCGTCCGGCGAGGAGGATCAGCGTCCAGAACGGCAGCGACTTCCAGATGTGGACCGTGATGGCGAGCGCCAGCCCGAGCCGCGGATCGTTGAGCCAGTTCGGCCCGTCCTCCGCGGTGAGCCGGAAGATGATCTGGTTCACGACGCCCCATTCGGGGTTCAGCATGAACCGGACGGAGAGGATCGTCGGTATCGACGGCACCGCCCAGGGCAGGATGAAGAGGACCGAGAGCCAGCGGATCCAGCGCCGCTCGTGGGTGAAGAAGCCCGACAGGAACAGCGCGATCGCCATCTTCAGGTTGATCCCGACGATCAGGAAGACGAGCGTGTTGACGACCGTGCGCGCGAAGATCGGATCGGCCGCGAGGTGGGCGTAGCTCGCCGGGTCGCGGGCGAGCCAGAGCCCGTACCCGACCGGGTAGATGACGAAGAACAGGAACACGAGCAGGTAGGGCGCGACCAGGATCACGCCCCACGCCTGCCAGGCGTCGAGGCGGAAGGCCCGGGGCGCGGTTGCCAGCGCGGCATCGTCGATCGTCGTAGCGCGCGTTCCCGACATCCTGGGTCTCCCTGATGAGGCGCCGCCGGCCGGCCGCACTCGATCCGCGGCCCGGCGCGCGCCCCCCGCGCCGGGCCGGTGTCCGCTTCGGCCGGCCGNCGCCGCAGACAATGCGGCAGACTCAAAAACCTGGAGCAGCGGCCGATCGCAGCGTGATCGGATGCTGCTCTAGGGTGCGGCGACCTGCTTGATGCGGGCGAGCATCTCGTCGGCCGCCTTCTCGACCGGGACCTTCTCGCTCACGACCCGGTTCATCGCCTTGGCGAAGACGTTCTCGTTGTTGAGCAGCGTGAACTTGTAGTTCTTGACGTAGTCGAACGGCTCCGTGCCCGACTTGAACTGATTGTAGACGACCTTGCGGTGCTTGTCGGCCTGCCAGAATGGGCTCTCGACCGAGGCGTTCGTGACGGGGAACCAGCGGCCGATCGCGCCCTCGACGTAGGGGCGGAGGTTGTCCTCCTCCATGATGAACTTCACGAATTCCTTGGCGGCCGCCTTGTTCTTGGCGCCCGCGAAGACGACCCCGTGCTTGACGTCGGCGCGGTAGGTCATCGGCTTCCCGTCCGGCCTGTTCGGGAACGGCGCGGTGACGATCGTCTCCTCGTAGGCCTTCCTGGCCGCCTCGCGCTGCTCGGGCGTGGCGCTCGGATTGACGCTGTCCTCGTACCACTTCGCCGCGATGGAGATCGTGAAGTTGTGCGTCATCACCGTGGTTCGATTGTGGAAGGCGACGTTGTTGTCGGGGTCCTTCCAGGTCGTCGCCGACGGGGGAACGCATCCCTTCACGTAGGGGTCGGTGTAATCCTTGAGGGCCTTGATCAGGCCGCTGCGGTTCTTCGGATCGTCGACCAGGAGCTTGCCGTCGTTGTCGACGAGCTTGACGTCGTAGGCGTCCATGAACGCGTAGAAGGACTGGAAGCTGTCGGTCGATTCCACGCCCATCGGGGCGCCGATGCCGTAGGTCCGGGAGCCCGACGCCTTGCGGTAGGCTGGCTGGACCTTGTCGCACCAGAACGACCAGTACTCGTCCCACGCCGCCGGTATGGCGCTCTGCTTGAACCCGGCCTTCTCGAGCATGTCGCTCCAGATCTCCGTGTGCAGCGTCTGCCGCTTCAACGGGAAACCGTAATAGGCCTTCTTGTGGGTCCGGTCGTTGTAGAGCAGCGTGTGCTCGATCGTCTGCGGCGCAAAGCGCGACATCATGGGTTGCAGGATATCGGTGAGGTCCTCGAGCTTGCCCTCGAAGGCCCACTTGCCGGCAGCTTGGTTGTTGTAGGTGTCGGCGTAGCCGACGTCCGGCGGCGAGCCGGAATCGAGCGCCGCGACCGTCTTCGGGATCATGTCCTGGATCGCGTACTGCGACAGCTCGACCTTGATCCCGGTCTTCTCCTGGAATTTCTTGATGGCAGCCCAGAGGGACTCGTCCTCGGACCGGTAGAAACCCTTGCTGAACCAGACCGTGAGCGTCTTGTCCTGCGCCACGGCCGGCATCGCGGCCAGCACCCACGCACCCAGCGACAACGCCCCCGCGATGCCTCGCCTCATCGGTTCCCTCCTGCGCTCCGCCTCGTTGATCGGACGGCTCGCCGTGATTTCAGCACGGGATGCAGCCCGAGGCAACTCAGCGCAACGCGATGTCGACGGCCTGACGCTGCCGGAGCCGCCCAGTCGAACCGGCCGGCATGACCTAAAGGCGGGCGGGACGAGGCCGTTGCCGGCGCCCGCGGATGGTTCGGCGCGTCGGCGAAACAGGCTGAGCGGATCGCTCCGCAAGTAACCGCGAGGTCGAGCGGGCGCAGCGATGCGGCCGCCGCGGGGTCCGACGCGGGGGTTGCCGCCGACCGGCGCGCCGCCCTGGCGGATGGAGGTCGCCGCGCCGGGACGCGTGCGGCCCCGGGCGGCGATGCGGCCGCGGGGGCTCAGCGCTGCGCGGCGACGACCGCCGCCAGGACCCCGACGCCCCGCCGCAGGTCCTCGGCGGCGAGGCCCGCGTAGCCGAGGACGAACCCTGCGGCGGCGGGCCGGGGCTCGGCCGGGTCGTAGAGCGGCGCGACGGGGTGGAGGCCGATCCCGGCCGCGCGCGCGGCGGCGGCGAGCGCGGCCTCGCGGGCGGCCGCGATCCCGCCGAACCACGCGACCACGTGCAGGCCGGTCCCGGCCCCCACGACGGTGACGGCCGGGCCGAGCGCGTCGGCCAGCGCCCGCAGCAGCACCGCCCGGCGCTCGGCGTTGCGCTTGCGCATGCCGCGGACGTGGCGTTCGTAGGCGCCGCTCGCCAGGAGATCGGCGAGGGCGTCCTGGGCCGCGAGCGGCGTGTGCCGGTCCGTCAGCCGCTTCGCCTCCCCGAAGGCCCGGCGCAGCGCGGGCGGGACGACGAGGTAGCCGAGCCGCACCGTCGGGGAGAGCGTCTTCGACAGCGTGCCGACGTAGATCACGGCGTCCGGCGCCAGGGTCTGCAGGGGCGGGATCGGCGCGACGTCGTGGCGGTACTCCCCGTCGTAATCGTCCTCGACGAGGCAGGCGCCGCCCCGCGCCGCCCAGGCCACCAGGGCGCGCCGCCGCGCCGCCGACAGGACGGCGCCGAGCGGGTACTGGTGCGAGGGCGTGACGTAGGCCAGGCGGGCCGGCGGCAGGGCGTCCGTCCTGATCCCGTCGCCGTCGACCGGGACCGGAACGGCGATCCCCCCGGCGGCCAGGAAGGCGTGGCGGGCGAGGACGTAGCCGGGATTCTCGATGACGAACGGGTCGCCGGGATCGAGCAGGAGCCGCCCGCACAGGTCGAGCCCCTGCTGCGAGCCGTTGACGACCACGATGTCCTCCGGCGTGCAGGCGATGCCCCGGGCGCGCCAGAGGTAGCCGTGGAGCGCGCTCCGCAGAGCGGCCGAGCCCTGGGGCTCGTCGTAGCGCAGCCGCGCCCCGCGCCGCAGGGCCGCGGCGTTCAGGGCGCGCCGCCAGGCCAGGACCGGGAAATCGGCGGCCGCGAGGTCGCCGTAGCGGAAATCCGCGATCCGGGGCGCCGGGGCGTCGGCGGGCGCGGGCGCGGGCAGGGCGAGCAGGCGCTGCGCGAAACCGGAGAGCCGGCGGGGCGGCGCGTCCGGGAGGCCGGCCGGCCGCGGCGCCGCCGCCAGACCCTCGGCGACGACCGCGCGGGCGCCCGGCCGGGTGGCGAGGTACCCCTCCGCGATCAGCTGGCCGTAGGCCGCCGTCACGGTGGTGCGGGAGGTGCCCCACTCCGCCGCGAGGGCCCGGGTCGACGGCAGCCTGTCGCCGGGCCGGTGGGCGCCGGCGTGGATCTGCGCCTTGATCGCCGTCACGATCCGGCGCGCGACGCCCTGGTTCGCCGACTGGCCCATGTCGAATCCGCGAAACTGGCTGTTTCCAGCAGGCCAGATTGGCCTCATCCATCCGCGGACCGCAAGGAGCCCCGCCATGTACACGCCGCCCGCCTTCCGGGACGACGACCGCGCCAGCCTGCTGGCGACCATGCGGGCGACCCGCCTGGCGACCCTCGTCACCGCCACGGCGGACGGGCCGCTGGCGACGCCGCTGCCGCTCCTCCTCGACGAGAGCGAGGGCGAGCACGGCGTGATCTACGGCCACGTCGCCCGGGCCAACCCGCACTGGCGCGCTCCGCCCCTGGGTGAGGGCCTGGCGATCTTCATGGGCGCGGACGCCTACGTGACACCGTCCTGGTACGCCACCAAGGCGGAGACCGGGAAGGTCGTGCCGACCTGGAACTACGTCGCGGTCCACGCGCACGGGCCCGTGGAGTTCTTCCACGACGCGGACCGGCTCCTCGACGCGGTGACCCGGCTGACACTGCTGCACGAGCGGCCGCGCGCGCAGCCGTGGGCGGTCGGCGACGCCCCGCCGGAGTTCGTCGCCGCCCAGCTGCGCGGGATCGTCGGGGTGCGGATGCCGATCACCCGCCTGGAGGGCAAGCGCAAGCTGAGCCAGAACCGGAACGAGGCCGACCGCGCCGGCGTCGCGGCGGGGCTCGCGGCGAGCGAGCGGCCCTCCGACCGCGCGGTCGCCGCGCTGATCCCGGCGTGAGCCGGGGGATCGCCGCCATGCCGGACCTGACCCAGCTCGCCCTGTTCTGCACCACCGCCCTGGTGCTCGCCGTCACGCCCGGCCCCGGGATCTTCTACGTCGCCGCCCGCGCCCTGGCCGGCGGCCGTCGGGAAGGCGTCGCCTCGAGTTGCGGGACCGGGCTCGGCGGCATGATCCACGTGCTCGCGGGAAGCCTCGGCGTCTCCGCGATCGTGCTCGCGAGTGCCGAGCTGTTCACCGCGCTGAAGCTCGCCGGGGCGGCCTACCTCGTCTGGCTCGGCCTGCGCACGCTCCGGAGCGCCCGCCGGGAGGCCGTGTCCGGCACGCCGGCGGCGCCGGTCGGGCCGCGGCGCGCCTTCCGGGAGGGCGTGCTGGTCGAGGCGCTGAACCCGAAGACGGCCGCCTTCTTCCTCGCCTTCGTCCCGCACTTCGTGGACCCGGCCGGTCGCGTCGCCCTGCAATTCGCCGTGCTCGGCCTCCTGTCGGTCGCGCTGAACACGCTCGCCGACATCGCGGTCGCCCTCGCGGCCGGCGCCGTCCGGGACGGCGCCGCGGCCCGCCCCGCCCTGGTCCGCCGCCTGCGCGAGGGCTCGGGGGCCGCGATGATCGCCCTCGGCCTCGGCCTCGCCGTGGTGAGGCGGCCGGCAGCCTGACCGGGACGGCCGGTGCCGGGCTCTCCCCGCGCCCCGGGCCGCACGGCCGCGACGGCTGTCACGCCGCCCGCGGGCCGCGTCATCGCCGCCATTCGGCCCCCGGGTTGTCGTCCGGATCGGGTGCCGCGGTGTCGGGATCCGGGGCGATGCTCGGCGGGGCCGGCTGCGGGCGGGGCTGCGGCGGGCGCCGGGCC